>CBDUSZ010000008.1:0-33593 GCA_965370015.1 uncultured bacterium
CGCTGATGGATTTCGGCGATTGCCTGCCTGGCTTCGGTGGTGATAATGGCGCAGGACTGGATTTCATTCCCATCGGCATCTTGCCAGTGCTCCCAGATAGCGGCCATCGAGAACAGACGGTGATCGATATGGCAGCAATAGGGTTGCTTTTGTCCATTCTCAAGACGCCACTCGTAGTAGCCACTTGCCGGAATCAAACAACGACGGCGTCGGTAGGCGTGTCGGAACGAGGGTTTATCAGCGATTGTCTCGGCACGGGCATTAAACATGCGATTACCCATTGAGGGGTCTTTTGCCCACGAAGGTGTCAGGCCCCATCGCAACAAGGTCAGCCCTTTTTCGCTACAGGCGAGTACTGGCGTGGTTGGGGCTATATTATATCGAGCGCTAAAAATATCGGGAGGCGGCTGATTATAGTGCTCCATGATATCCTTGACGTTAGTATCTAGAAAAAATCGGCCACACATATCGTCCGGATTCCTGTTCTCTAATTATTCAAATGAAACAACCTACACTAAAGCCGCTCACGGGACAAAAATATACTGCAACTGGCGTCAAAAACCGCATAATACTGCATCCAAATTTATGTCAATTCAATGAGCCTGGTTAACGCAAAAAATATTTATCATAGTTACGGTGATGTTCCATTACTGGATAGCACCAGCCTGACTATCGAAGCCGGGGAGCGTATTTGTCTGGTGGGTAAAAACGGTGCCGGCAAATCGACATTACTGAAACTGCTCATGCGCGAAATCAAACCCGATGAAGGAGAGATTAATTTCTCCCGCGATATTCGCATCAGCGAACTAAAACAGGAAGTGCCAGAGCACATGCAGGGTAGCGTATACGACTGCATAGCTGCAGGCCTTGGATCTCTATCCAGCGTCATAACAGACTGGCATCACGCAATACTGGAAGCATCCAGCGATCCTTCCGCATTGGCGCGCATGCAAAAACTACAGGATACCATCGAGGCTAATGATGCCTGGAACCTGGAAAACAGAATTTCGACGACCATTTCAAAACTCGGATTACCCGCCGATATCGATTTCAACCAGCTCTCCGGCGGCATGAAGCGACGTGTACTACTCGGCCAGGCACTGGTTGCCAGTCCTGATCTGCTACTGCTCGACGAGCCGACTAATCATCTGGATATTGAGTCGATCATCTGGCTCGAGGAATTTCTTCGCCAGTTCAGGGGCAGCCTGTTATTTATTACCCATGATCGTTCGTTTCTTCAATCTCTGGCAACCCGTATCGTTGATCTGGATCGGGGACATTTAACCAGCTGGCCAGGAGACTATAAAAATTACCTGCAGTTGAAACAGCTTCAACTGGGCACCGAATCCACTCATAACGCGCTATTTGACAAGAAACTGGCGCAAGAAGAAGTCTGGATTCGACAAGGCATTAAGGCCCGGAGGACGCGCAATGAAGGTCGTGTGCGAGCACTTAAAAAACTTCGCGAAGAGCGTTCACAACGCCGCGAGGTACAGGGCCGGGTGAACCTTAACACGCAAAAAATGGAGCTTTCAGGCAAAATTGTCATCGAGGCTGAAAATCTTGGTTTCGAGTGGCCGGATAAGCGAATCCTAAACGATTTTAGCTGCAAGATACTACGCGGCGAAAAAATTGGCATTATCGGGCCTAATGGATGCGGCAAATCAACGCTGATTCAACTACTACTCGGCGATCTGGCACCTCAACAAGGCCAGGTCAAACTCGGCACCAAACTTGAAATTGCTTATTTCGACCAACATCGGGAGGCAATTGACCGGAATAAATCGGTGCGTGAGAATATAGCCGATAAAAATGACCAGGTAACTGTCAATGGGCAGCCAAAACATGTCATCAGTTATTTGAAAGATTTTCTGTTTACCGAGAAAAAAATAAATATGCCGGCGAAAGCCCTGTCGGGAGGCGAACGCAACCGTCTGCTGCTGGCCAAGCTGTTCACTCGTTCATTCAATTTTCTGGTGATGGATGAACCCACCAATGATCTCGACATGGATACCCTCGAATTGCTCGAGGAGCTGCTAGTCGAGTTCAAGGGCACCTTGCTGCTGGTAAGCCACGACCGTACCTTTATCGATAACATCGTCACCAGTACGCTCGTATTCGAGGCGCCAGGAGAGGTAAATGAATACGTCGGTGGCTACGATGACTGGTTGAGGCAGAGACATTCTATTAATACGCCGCAAAATATTAAATCCGCCACCAGCAAACAGGGGGGAACCAAATCGAAACCGGCTAATAGTGATGATGATCAAAAAGAACTGCAAACGATACCAGTTAAAATTGAGAAACTGGAAAACGAAATCGAAAAACTACAGCTGAGTATTGCAGACCCTGAGTTTTTTCAGCAGGATTCCCAACTAATCATCGATACCCAGAAACAGCTGACAGAGCACGAACAATCGCTGCAGAAATTATTCGAACGCTGGGAGTTACTGGAAGGACCGCAAGTTTAGCCATCCTTCAATTCATTCTGGAGGAGGCCGTATGCTCACACCAGAGACGAAACTTAACACTACATTAGAGCAATGAAATGCTATGATCGGCGCATTCTACCGGATTATTTTAACGTGTTGAGCAATACAGAGGCAAGTTCAGACAAATTAGCGATCATTCCCCGAAGCAGACACAATCTATCAAGGAAATCGATATCTGAAGCCGCATTAAAGGTTTTGTACAGACTTACTAATTCGGGCTTTCGTGCCTGTTTGGTTGGTGGTGGGGTTCGTGATTTGTTATTGGGATTGCAACCCAAGGATTTTGATATCGCTACCGATGCGACGCCTGAACAGCTGCGCTCGCTTTTCAAAAACAGTCGCATCATCGGTCGCCGCTTTCGCCTCGTCCATATCCGCTTTGGACGCGAAATTATCGAAGTGGCGACTTTTCGCAGCCATTCCTCTGATTCCCCGAAAAACGAACTCAGCACTGAAGGCCGCATTTTGCGCGACAATACCTTCGGCGAAATAGAAGACGATGCCATCCGGCGCGACTTTACCGCAAACGCTCTGTACTACGACATTGCCGATTTTTCCATACTCGACTACACCAACGGACTCAAGGACATAGAGACTCGTACTCTACGTTTGATTGGTGATGCGGAAACGCGATACCAGGAAGACCCAGTGCGCATGCTGCGCGCTATCAGATTCGCCGCCAAACTCGATTTCGAAATAGAAAAACAGGCCGGAGAAGCGATATTCGAATGCGGCTATCTACTCGCCGATATTCCCTCTGCGCGGCTGTTCGACGAAACTGTGAAATTATTTCACTCGGGTAATGCGATACGGGTTATGGAGCTTCTGCGATACTACAATTTACTCCAGTACCTTTTCCCGGCACTGGATGAGTTGCTGCGCAATGAGCCGAATGAGGCGATGCTGGATTTTGTCGATCAGGGGCTGGTGAATACCGATGTCCGAATAAACAACAGTCAGCATGTATCGCCGGCATTTATCTTTGCGATCTTATTGTGGCCGGTGGTGCACCAGCAGGCAATGAATTTGCAATCTGAAAAGCTAAAACTCATCCCCGCTTTATTTCAGGCCGGTTCAGACGTGATGAGCCGTCAGCTGAAGCACATTTCAATCCCCAGACGTTTTAGTCAGATGGCGCGCGATATCTGGACCACACAACCCAAATTTCAACGCACACAGGGCAAGCAGCCAGCACGTTTACTCGCTCAACCCTGTTTCCGCGCGGCATACGATTTTATGTGTATTCAATCTATGGTTAGCCTGGTACCCGTTAATTTGTGTACCTGGTGGACCGAGTATCAGAAAAATAATCAGTCTCCGACAGCAAGTAACCCTGCCCGCAAGGCGCCCGGTGGCTCGCGCCGAAGACGTAAACGCAATGCCGACTGAAGAAGTATATATCGGTATTGGCAGTAACCTGGGCGATTCAGTTGCGATTGCCCGCGACGCGATCAACCTGCTGGGTAAAATAAACAAAAGCAAGCTGGTAAAATATTCCTCGCTATACGAGTCAGAACCCGTGGGAGACATTCCGCAGGACAATTACGTGAACGCAGTCGTAGCGCTCCAAACCAGCCTGGAGCCAATTGACCTGCTACTAGAATTACAGGCAATAGAAAATGCCTATTATCGCAAGCGCGATCCGGCGCTAAGATGGGGTCCGCGAACACTCGATCTCGATATCATTCTCTATGGCAACCGCATCATCATGGATAGTCACCTTACTGTGCCACATAGTGAAATGCAGAATCGGCTGTTTGTGCTTAAGCCGCTGCTCGAGATCGTCGGTGACATATATATTCCGGGGCTGGGGAGTCTGGGCTACCTGATAGACAGGGCACCGGCAATAAAAATCGACGTCATTAATGACTAACCCGAGCATGCAAATTCAGCACCGATATATCGTAGTCGAAGGCCCAATAGGGGTCGGAAAAACCAGTCTTGTTAAGAAACTGAGTGATAGCCTTGGTAGCGCATTACTACTCGAGAAAGCCGAGGAAAATCCATTTATAGTCAGGTTTTACCAAAACCCTCGCCAGTATGCTCTGTCTACACAGTTATATTTTCTATTGCAACGCGCTCAACAGGTACAGAGTTTTCGTCAGATAGACCTGTTTCAGAATTCGCATATCGCCGATTTCATGATCGACAAAGACCGATTATTCGCCGAACTAACGCTGACCAGAGACGAATTAAAACTTTACCAGCAAATATATCAACACATGACCATAGACGCTCCACAACCGGATCTGGTGATCTATTTACAGGCACCCGTGGAGATTTTGCGTGAGCGTATCACCAGGCGCGGTATCGATTACGAACAGCAAATTAAGGCCGATTATCTGTCCCGGCTTTCCGAGCTGTATACCCGCTTCTTTTACCATTACGATGAAAGCCCCCTGCTCACGGTAAACACCCAATCCACCGATTTGATCAATAACACACAGGATTATCAGGCACTGCTCGATGAAATAATTAGCATCCGTTCTGGACGCCATTATTTCAATCAGTCATCATTTGCTTATTAACAACGAGGCTGTCGGGGTTAGGGCTATCTCGGTAACTGCTGCTGCGTTGCCTGGAGGCACCTACTTTTGGCGCCTGGAAGCGCCTACTGTTGGTACTTTATCTCCTGCATCCTTGTAGGCGTACTGCGGAAATACCATTTTGGCCAGATTTTCCTATCAATTTTGTTAAATATGAATAACGATTACCTAAATCCGACAAACTCCTACTCCTAGACCCAACACTCATGTATATACCAAAGCCGCTGGAAGACAAGATAACCGTTCCATATCTGAAAAAGCTCAAACAGCAGGGTGAAAAATTCGCCTGCCTGACCGCTTATGACTATAGCTTTGCGCGACTGGTCGAGCAATGTGGTGTCGAGGTAGTATTAGTGGGTGATTCCCTCGGTATGGTAATTCAGGGACACGATACGACAATTCCGGTGACACTCGATCATATCAAATACCACGGCTCGATTGTGCGTGCTGGTTTGAATAATGCAATGTTAATGTTGGACATGCCATTTGGATCGCTCAATTCACCACAGCAGGCACTGGATAATGCAAGTGCGCTATTGCAAGCGACCGAGGCTCAGGTAGTCAAGCTCGAAGGTGGTATTACGCAGCTTAAAACGGTGGAAATTCTGTCGCAGTTCAGTATCGCCACCTGTGCTCACCTGGGCTTACAGCCGCAGTCAGTACACAAAATGGGCGGTTATCGGGTACAGGGGAAAAGCAAGGCTGATGCTGCGCAAATGCTTGAAACTGCCTGCGAATTGCAACAGGCTGGTGCAGACCTGTTATTGCTTGAATGTGTTCCATCGAGCCTGGCCGCCGAAATTAGCAATACCCTGGAAATTCCAGTCATTGGCATCGGTGCCGGGGCTGACGTCGATGGTCAAATACTGGTTTTGCAAGATATATTAAATGTAACAGATGGCAAAAAACCGAAGTTTTCGAAGAATTTCATGCAGGGCGAATCGAGCATTCAGGCCGCGGTAAGCCGTTTCGTCAGCGAAGTTAAGCACGGCCAGTTCCCCGATCAATCGCACGGTTTCTCGTAGACAGTTATGGACCAGGCAAACTCTGTCAGCGAATTACGCCAATACGTCCAGCACTGGAAGGATCACAAGCAGTCGATCGCTTTTATTCCGACCATGGGTAATTTGCACCAGGGGCATTTATCGCTAATCGAAAAGGGTCAGTCTCTGTGTGACAGATCAATATGCAGTATTTTTGTCAATCCGATGCAATTCGGGCCCAACGAAGATTTTAACCACTATCCGCGCACGCTGGATGAGGATATCGAACTTCTCGAATCGGCTGGCTGCGATCTGGTGTATATGCCAGCCGCGTCCGAACTTTACCCACAGGGACTGGAAAATATCAGCCAGGTTATTGTCACCGATTTGACCGAATCTTTCGAGGGTGCGCATAGGCCCGGACATTTCACCGGTGTTGCCACCATAGTTGCGAAATTGTTCAATATCGTCAAACCAGACGTTTCGATATTCGGTAAAAAGGACTTTCAGCAATATTGTGTTATCAAGAAAATGACCCGGGACTTAAATTTGGATGTCGAAATTATTGGACAGGAAACCTCTCGAGAACCCTCCGGCCTTGCCACCAGTTCCAGGAATCAATACTTAAACGAGGCGCAAAAATTAACCGCTGCATTAATTTATACGACGCTGCAAGACGCTTCGAATAAAATCTTAAGCGGTGAAAGAAAATTTGCTTTAATCGAAAAACAGTCAATCGAGCGTCTCAATCAGGCCGGGTTCGATACCGAATATTTTAATGTCTGCAACGCTGATACATTAAAACCCGCGACCGCTAAAGATAAAAAACTGGTCATTCTGGTCACTGCTCAATTAGGCGATACCCGCCTGCTGGACAATATTGAAATCGACCTCTGGTAAACCGGGTAGTAGCGACTTATCCATCAATATAACGCTTGTATCGCCTTAATTCGGTCGATGACTTTGCGCCGTAGATCTGGCGGCTGCAAAACTTCGACTTCCGGCCCGTGTTTCAGGATATCCATGATCAATTCGGTATCCTGGCTATAGGGGATTTGCAAAATATAGTATCCAGATTCGTCATATTCGCTTTTCTGCAGCGAATGCCATAACTCGCGTGATACCCATCGCGCTATTCCTGGACTAAAGCGTAATACCGCCTGATGGGTTTTTGCACCTGAAAAAATTCCGTAGCCACTTGCCAGTTGATCATTCAAAAATTGCTCATCTATATCCTTCGCCGTTGCTGATAATATTTCAACCTGCTTAATTGCGTCGACGGAGAAGCTACGCAAAGCCTTGCGCCAGTGGCACCAGCTATCTAAATACCAGTTGTCACGATAGTAAATTAACCGTTGGGGTGAAATCTCGCGATTACTGATGTCATCCTGTTGGCGGCTGTAATAATCAATTTGTAAACGCTTGCGCGTTAACAGGGCCCGGCTGACGGCCTGAAAAATCTCATTGCGATATTTTTTCGCAGCAACTGGCAAAATGCGAATGCGCTTCGATATTTCCCCGACGCTATGATCCCCCTTATCGAGTAACAGGCGAATTCGTGATTGTAACGGCTTAACGTGATTTGACAGAATCCCCGGTTGCAAATTTTCCAATAATGCATCCATCGTCAGCAATGCCTGAATCTCGCTGGTATTGAACCACAGACCCGGCAACTGGTACTGATCTGCACCCGTCTCACTGTCGTCATAACAGTATCCGCGACGTTCCCGATCCCAGATAATCGGTGCAGCCAGACGGTCGCGCATGTACTCCAGGTCACGTTTGAAGGTAGCGGGTGATACCTCAAGAGCCTGCAGAAACTGTGCACGCGTTACCAGTCGCCGGTTACAAAGCAATTGGTCGATGATATGAAATCTTTCGGTTCTATCCATTAATTAAAGTTTTCTCACTGGCTCATCTTATGAGCCACCAGGACCGGGATAATAGCATGGCTATTCAAAAATTAGAGAGGATACCGTGCCAATATTGAACCAGCTACTTTTCAAGCTCACGTCATTTTGCCGTTGCCGCATCATTAATGGGCCGGATCGAACCCCGTACCTGGAGCGATATCATTTGCTAAGGCTACCTTTTAACTACCAGGTTTACTTACATCGCTTCGTCGCCAGCGACCCCGGCCGTGGCCTGCATAATCATCCCTGGAATGGCGCTTTGTCCCTGATTTTATGCGGCAAGTATGAAGAAATACGTATGGCCGACACGCGAAACAACCATGCATTAGAAACACGGCGTGTTCGTGCCTGGCGCTTCAACTGGATAAATGGCACTGTATTCCACCGCATTAATTTGATCGACAACAAACAGGTCTGGACTCTGTTTATACATGGACCGAAAACTAAATCCTGGGGTTTTTTAGAAAAACGACAACAGCAGTATGCGTTTCACGACCACAACCTGTTAATGCCCGAGGAGAGCAATCCATTATGGTGGAAAACAGCTCGCAGGCCACTCGACTTCCCCACCATGCGCAAGCCTGCCAGGTTTATCAGTCGCGAATGCAAGAATATCCACCAAGCTGCGGCCTAAAGATGCCGGTCAATCTCTGATTATTTCAGGTACTTCGCGTGGTACTCGATGTGCTCACCGATAAAACTGGCGATAAAATGGTAGCTATGGTCGTAGCCTGGTTGCATGCGGATGGTACAGGGTTGTCCCTGGGCATCGCAGGCGGCTTGCAGGTTTTCCGGCAGCAACTGGCCCTCGTCTAAAAACTCGTCGGCGTCACCCTGATCGATGAAGATATCTGCGACCCGTGCACCGCCCTGAATAAGACAAGTGGCGTCATAAGCCTTCCAGGCAGATTGATCGCTTCCCAGATAGAGGTCGAAACAACCCTGGCCCCAGCCGCAGGCAAGCGGATTAGTAATGGGTGCAAAAGCCGATACCGAGCGGAAAGCAGCTGGGTTCTTGAGCGCACAGATCAGTGCGCCGTGCCCACCCATAGAATGTCCGCTGACTGACTTAACCCCGGCTTTTAAAGGTAAATTTTGTTCGATTAATTCAGGTAGCTCGCTGATCACATAATCGTACATCCGATAATGATCAGACCAGGGTTGTTGGGTCGCGTTAACATAAAACCCGGCTCCCTGTCCCAGATCATAACGATCGGGTTTATCGGCAACTTGTTCGCCACGCGGGCTGGTGTCTGGAAAAACAATGGCGATACCGAATTTCGCTGCATATCGCTGTGCTCCGGCCTTGCTTCGAGCATTGTCATCGGTACAGGTAAGCCCCGACAACCAGTATAAGGTGGGCACTTTTTCGGTCTCTGCCTGCGGGGGCAGGTAAACCGAAAAAGTCATTTCGCAACGGCATAGTTTCGATTCATGCACATAGCGATTTAGATAGCCACCAAATTCCCTGACACTTTCAACCTCTCTCATATCTTCCACATACCTTAAAAAATAATCACCGATCGAATACTTTCACCATTATGCATCAGATCGAATGCGCGATTGATATCTTCCAACGGCATCGTATGGGTAACCATTTTGTCGAGCTCAATTTCCCCACTCAAATAGCGATCTACATAACCCGGTAGTTCAGTTCTACCCCTGACACCGCCAAATGCCGTACCTTGCCATTTTCTTCCGACCACCAGATTAAAGGGTCGGGTTTTGATTTCTTCACCGGCACCGGCAACACCGATGACGGTGGATACACCCCAGCCCATGTGCGTGCATTCAAGCGCGTCGCGCATCACGTTCACATTACCGATACATTCAAACGAATAGTCAACACCGCCACTGGTCATTTCCTGGATAAATTCGCTGAGCGATCCATCGACTTCATTTGGATTAACAAAATCGGTGGCACCGAGGGATTTGGCAAATTCCCATTTATCGGGGTTAATATCGACCGCGAGAATTCGACCCGCTTGCGCCATCACAGCGCCTTGAATCACTGATAGTCCAATGCCACCGAGGCCGAATACGGCTACTGTCGAACCAGCTTCGACCTTCGCCGTGTTCATCACCGCGCCGATACCGGTGGTGACGCCACAACCAAGCAGGCAAACCTTATCCAGGGGTGCCGCCGGGTTAATTTTTGCCAGCGCTATCTCGGGAACCACGGTATATTCAGAAAATGTCGAGCATCCCATATAGTGAAATATATCCTTGCCGTTTTGCGAAAATCGCCGTGTACCGTCGGGCATATAACCTGTCCACACTGTAGCGGCTATTGACTGGCATAGATTCGACTTACCCGACTGACAATACTCGCACTCACCACACTCCGGTATATAAAGCGGAATCACGTGGTCTCCGGGCTTCAAACCCTTCACCCCCGACCCGCATTCGACCACCTCGCAACCGCCTTCGTGCCCGAGTATCGCCGGGAACGCACCTTCGGGGTCGTTACCCGAGAGGGTGAATGCATCAGTATGACAAACACCGGAGGCAATAACTTTTAGCAAAACCTCACCTTCGCGCGGTCCTTCGACTTCGACCTCTTCGATTTGTAAGGGTTTTTTTGGTTCCCAGGCGACGGCTGCTCTACATTTCATCAGGTTGGTTTCCTTGATTTGGTATTGGAAAGATTCTGGCGTGCAGACTAAATTGATTGATTCACCCAGTCAAGAAACGCAGCATCAGCGACATATCCAAAACAATATGGCAAAAATTGAATCAATTGACATTTATTGACTCAAATACCTGGTAATCACCACGTGGAGCACCTGATGAGACTCAACTGGATTAAAGATAAACGAATCCTGATCCTGGCGCTATTGCTGCTGGGCCTTGTGGCAATCAATTTGACTGCCACGGCTGGATCCAAAAACGGCTTCGACGTTTCCAATGCTTCTATCCCGGTCGATGAAATACTGGCTGGCGGCCCTCCTAAAGACGGCATACCTGCCTTATCCAGCCCGGAGTTAATCGATGCACTCGATGCCACCTACCTGCAACCGAATGATCGAATCCTTGGTATCGAGATCGATGGCATCGCACGTGCCTACCCGATATCAATTTTAAACTGGCACGAAATCGTAAACGACCAGATTAACGACCAGCAGTTTGCGGTCACCTTTTGTCCCTTATGCGGTACTGGTGTCGCATTTAGTTCCAATGTAGCAGGTAAGGTGACGGAATTTGGTGTTTCTGGATTACTGTATAACAGCGATGTTTTGTTATACGACAAAAATACTGAATCCCTGTGGTCACAAATCATGGGAGTAGCGATATCAGGCGCACTGGTCGGAGAACAGCTAAAACCCATCCCGATTAGCCACACTACCTGGCGTGACTGGCTAGCCCAGCATCCAGATACCAGGGTATTATCGACCGAAACCGGCCATGCGCGGGATTATGCGCGGAACCCCTATGCAGGATATGAGCAATCCAGGCAGCTGTATTTTGGCGTCAATAATAAAGCGCCGGAAAACTACCATCCAAAGGAGCAGGTGTTCGGCCTCGAGTTTGACGGTGTTTATAAGGCCTACCCCTTCGTAGAGCTGGAAAAACACGGTAAGCCTCGGTTCAAAGATAGCGTCAATGGCATTTCTGTCACCATTGATTGGGACAGTAAAAACCAGTCGGTAATCATATTAAACAGTGACGGCGTCAAAATTGCTGGAATCCAGGGATATTGGTTTGCCTGGTTTGCATTTCATCCCGACACATTAGTTTTTGAGGCCAGTTAATTCGCCAGGCATCGCTTCAATTTATTACCGATTATTGATTAAGCCTGACGAGTTCAGGCAAGGTTAATTGCTGCTAAATTATCATTTGATTCACTATCGCTACTCGCCGTCCGCGGTTTAATGTGCCAGAATCAATTCATTTTTTGCAGTTCAATCAATTTGCTACCCCGACGATATTTATTAGTTAGCGGTTTATTCCTGAGTCTGTCGTTTGGCAATATTTTGGCCGATGAAAACTGGGGACTCTGCCGGACCCCCAGTTTCGAATTCGTCGAGATAGAAAACTCTGGCGAAGCCGCTACCGAGATACAGGCTGATAGTGTCAGTCGCAATAATAGCGATTTATTACAATTTAGCGGCCATGTCGAACTCAATCGTGCCGGGCAAAAAATCAAAGCAGATGAGTTGATCATTGATAACCTCGCCGAGCAGTTACAGGCTAACGGTGGAGTGATTTTCGAAGATGCGAATTTCCGCCTGCAAACCGAAACTTTAACCCTTGACCAGAAGAATAGATCGGCGCGATTTGGATCGGCCAATTTTGAGTTGGCTGCACAGCACGCACGCGGTAGTGCCGCTGCAATTTACAAGATCGATGATTCGCGTAGCCGATTTGAGGATATTCTCTACACCACCTGTGACCTGGACGACCGTGGCTGGCATCTGAAGGCGAGCGAGCTGAATATTGATCAGCAAAGCGGTCGTGGAACGGCAAAAAATGCCACGCTATATTTCCACAACATACCATTTTTCTATTTGCCCTACATCATGTTCCCGATCGATGATCGCCGAATGTCGGGCTTGCTTACTCCCTTGATTAGCTATTCTGACAGGGGTGGCAGCAGTTTCACTATACCGCTGTACTGGAACATAGCAGCAAATATTGATGCTACGATTACGCCCGCATGGTTTAGCAAACGAGGTTCGCAATGGAATAGTGAAAATCGCTATCTCTCACCTAACCACAAGGGCCAGCTTGACCTGTCTTATCTCGACGACGATTTGACGAATAGCACCAGGTGGCTCAAAAAATGGCAGCACAGGGCCAATTTAGGCCTTGATATAAAGGCCAGCATCTTATTGCAGGAAGTCTCTGATGGCCTATATTTTAGCGATTTTGAGGCGCTCACATCGGAAACAGATGATATCAATTACCTCGAGAGGCACGCCACCCTAACCCACAGCAGTAATTCCTGGCAAACTAAACTAGCGTGGCAGGATTACCAGACAATCGATCAAAGCATCGCCATTGCCGATCGACCCTATCAACGCCTGCCGAGCTTCACCCTCAACAGCCAGTTCAATGCGTTTGATAATGGACTACAGTTTGACCTGCACAACGAATGGATTAATTTTGAGCGCGACAATAGCATAACCGGATCTCGACTGCATATCGCCCCTTCTCTAGCCTGGTCGAAAACTGATAGCTGGTATTTTTTCAGGCCAAAGTTGCAATACGCACTTAGCCAATATCGACTCGACAATAACGCCCCAAACGACAATTCGATTTCACGTTCGATTGCGACATTCAGTCTCGATACCGGCGTTATTTTTGAGCGTGTTTTCAGCGCCAAACACGGCTTGACTCAAACCCTGGAGCCGCGTCTGTTTTACCTGAAGACGCCTTTTGAAGATCAAAGCAAGATTCCCGATTTCGATTCTACGTTACTTTTGGAGTCGTATAATAATTTTTTTAAAACCAATCGTTTTAGCGGCTTCGATCGAATCGGCGATGCCAATCAAGTCACTTTGGGCATCGGTTCACGCATTATCAGCACCAGCAACGGGGATGAATTAGTTAACCTCACACTTGCCCAGATACACTACCAGCAGGATCGGCGGGTGAGCCTCGATAACACGACCGCAACTAGCCCTAAATCGAGTTTGATAGCACAAATGACACTGTCGCCGGATTCAAACTGGAAAATAACTTCAAAACTTGTTCGCCAACCTGAAACCAGGAAATTGTCCGAAAAAAATCTTTCCATCAATTATAAAAATCAGGATTTTGCCGCCAATATCGAGTACTTTTTCACCGATGGGGTACTAGAACAATCTCTACTATCAGCGGTTTATCCGCTGAATGAGCGATGGTCGATCGCGGCCAAGTACCATCAATCGCTGTTGTTTGACATGCCGGTTGAAAATTTATTCGGTCTAAGCTATGAATCCTGTTGCTGGGGCTTTAAAATACTCGCCAGCCAAACCAGTGACGATAGCTTTACTGAAACCGATCAGGCGATTTATTTTGAATTTATATTAAAGGGTTTAAGCCAGTTTGGTGAGGACATCGATACAAAATTGTCGAATTCGATCCCTGGATACCAGTCTCGATTTTAGCCCATACTGACCGCAACACATCAAACTCATGATCCGAATAATAATATTCCTGATTTTAACATCCAGCCTGCAGCAGGCCAGTGGTGAGCAAATACTGATCGATTCGATCGTTGCTATCGTCAACGATGATGTCGTTTCGAAACGCGAACTCGAATCCCGAATCACCCTTATTCGTAGCGAATTTGCACAGTCCAGTCGCAGCCTGCCAGAACCAGAAACTTTATATCGCCAGGCTTTAGAGATCCTGGTGAACGACTCAATATTGCTCCAGGAGGCGCGTAGTCGCGGGGTAAAAATAACGGATAGCCAGCTAAACCAGGCGATGAAAAATATTGCTCGTGAAAACAACCTGAGTCTGGCTGAATTCAGGCAGGTATTAATTAACAACGGAATCGAATACGAGGGATACCGCAAAACTTTGCGCAAGGATTTAATGATCAATACCCTGCGCCGACAATATGCTGCGCGTAGTTCCAGCGTTACTGAAAGCGAAGTGGATGAATTTATCCACCGAGCCGGCAGTGATGGTATCGAATACGAATATCAGCTGGCACATATTTTGATCGCTCTGCCTGACGCAGCATCACCGCAGCAGGTGAATACTGCCCTCGAAACCGCGAACTCGGTTATACAACGTCTTTCCCAGGGGGAGGAATTTACCCAGCTGGCAATTGAATATTCGGCTGGATCTAACGCGCTGCAAGGCGGCGACCTGGGGTGGCGCAAAAAGGCCGAGGTTCCAAGCCTGCTCTCCAATACTATTCTCGAAATGGCGCCAGGTGAATTCGCCGGGCCAATTCGTAGCGCCAGCGGATTTCACCTCGTATTGATGAGAGATCGGCGGGATGTTCAGCAGATTTTGACAGAGCAGACACGATCACGTCATATATTGATACGTTCTAACGATCTTATATCCGAAGAAGATGCCAGATCCCGCCTCAACGAGTTGCGTGATCAAATACTTGCCGGCACGGACTTCGCCAAATTAGCGCGCCTTTATTCGGTCGACTACAGCTCCGGTGCCGAGGGAGGAGATATCGGCTGGATTGAACCCGGTGGTACAGTGACCGAATACGAAACCGTTACGAAAATTCTTAAACCTGGTGAAATTAGCCAACCATTTCGCTCACAGTTTGGTTGGCACATAGTCGAAGTGACTGACCGCAGGATTATCGATGAGACGAAGGAGAGCAAACGCAGAAAAATCGAGTCTCAATTATTACAGCAAAAACAACGCGAAGCTTTTAATATATGGCGGCGGCGACTGCGGGACGAAGCCTACGTGGTTTTTCCCAAATCCGAGACCTAGGCCGTATATTGCATGACGGCGAAAACGACTGATACTTTTACCCATAAACTGAAATAATTAGACACCAAAACCATGGAATGCGGAGAATACTGTTTGCCCCTGGACGAGCTCAGGAAAGATTTGCCAAATTCGTCTGCAACAAATTTCAGCAGCATTGCTGGCGCGAAGGGCGCGAGGCACGCCTGCAGGGAGGCAGGTGGTAGAGCACCGACAGTAGGCGTCTTTAGGCCACGGCAGGAGCAGTTGCCGGGGACCGCCTGTAGTAACTTCACGCTCTTCAGCTGAGATGCCACCTGTCATCGCCATTACATCGGGTGAACCGGCCGGTATTGGACCTGATATTATCGCCAGTATCGGCGCGAGTACCTTTGCCGCAAGACTGGTTGTAATCGGAGACCGGGAATTGATAGAGTCCCGCTGCAAGGCATCGGATTCGAGTCTTGAATTTGTCGAATACCGTGCCGATGGCAAGCCCCCAAAATCGGCGCAGCTAGAGATATTACATATTCCGCTTGCAGAAGCCTGTGAAGCTGGTGTCCTCGATAAAGCTAACGCTGGCTATGTCCTTGAATTGCTGAAGCGCGCCTGCAACGGTTGCCTGAACCGGGAGTTCGATGCAATGGTGACTGCACCCGTGCAAAAGGATGTCATTAACCAGGCGGGCATTGTATTTAGTGGTCACACTGAATTCCTGGCTGACCTGTGTGGCGGAGTGAAACCGGTCATGTTATTGGCTACCGACCAACTCAGAGTCGCACTAGCAACCACGCATTTGCCTTTACGGGAGGTTGCCGATGCTATCGGTACCGAACTGATTATTCAGATTCTCGATATTCTCAATCATGATTTACAGTTAAAGTTCGACTTGCGTCGACCACATATCAAAGTCTGCGGACTCAATCCACACGCGGGAGAAAATGGATTTATGGGACGGGAAGAAATAGAACAGATATCTCCCGCGATCGAAATAATGCGTCAAAAAGGTCTGAATATCAGCGGGCCATATCCGGCTGATACGGTATTCGCTCCGCAAAATCTGATCGATGCCGATGCAATTTTAGCCATGTATCATGATCAAGGATTGCCCGTATTGAAACATTCGGGATTTCACCGCGCGGTCAATACCACACTCGGATTGCCGATCATCCGCACATCGGTGGATCATGGCACCGCATTAAACCTCGCCGGTAGTCCCGCTGCCGACACGGGAAGTTTCTTATCAGCAATAGGTTCGGCCATATCGCAGATAGAATGTGTAAGAAAAAATGCATCAAGCTCGTAAACGCTTTGGCCAACACTTTCTGCATGACAAGAATATTATCGATAAAATTTTGCGCGCCATCAATCCTCAGGAGGATGATAATCTGCTCGAAATCGGCCCCGGTCGGGGCGCTTTAACCCTGCCATTATTAAATTATTGCAAGCAATTAACCGTCGTTGAACTGGATCGTGATTTGATTCCGATACTGCAACATAGTGCAACTCACGGCGGTGAGCTCAACGTGATCAATGCCGATATATTGAAGTTTGAGCTTGATAGCCTGCCCCGTTCCGAGGGTTTAAGAATTTTTGGCAACCTGCCTTACAATATCTCTACACCGTTAATGTTTCATCTCATGGACTCGATTAGTCAAATCCAGGATATGCATTTTATGCTGCAAAAAGAAGTCGGCAAACGTATTGTTGCCGAAGTCGGCTCACGTAATTATGGTCGCCTGTCAGTGATGATCCAGTATTTTTGTCGCTGTCAGTATTTATTTGATGTGGCCCCGGGCTGCTTTACGCCACCCCCGAAAGTCGACTCGGCGATCATTAGATTGACACCGCATACAACACCAATTGTCAAAGTTAAAAATTTCGCCATATTTGCAGAGGTCGTGCGAGTTGCATTCAGCCAGCGCCGAAAGACCATCTCCAACTCACTGAAATCTATCATGCCGCCGGAATTCCTCGATGCCTGTCAGGTTGACAGACGTTTGCGCGCCGAAAATTTAACCCTGCATGATTTCGCCTGCCTGGCTAACTCTGCATTACCTGGCGAAACCGATGAATAGGCCCTTACTTTCGCTAGTGACCGCAATGGACAGCAATCGATTGATCGGGAAAAACAATAGTCTGCCCTGGCACTTACCCGCCGACCTCGCTTTTTTTAAGGCCACCACAATGGGTAAGCCAGTCATCATGGGTAGAAAAACCTATGTGTCGATTGGTAAAGCCCTACCAGGCCGACAAAATATTGTAGTAACACGCGATAACAATTTTGACGCACCTGACTGTGATGTCGTCCTCAGTATCGATCAGGCTATTTCCCTGGTCGGCGATAGCGAAGAAGTGATGCTAATCGGAGGCGCCAGCCTCTACGAGCAAACCCTGGGTCGCGCAGATATAATTTACCTGACTTTGATACACCACGAGTTTAGCGGTGATACATGGTTTCCTGAAATTGACCCGAAAGAGTGGAAATCGGTCTCCCGGGACGATTTTGACGCCGATGATAAAAACCCGTTCCCTTATTCTTTTGTAAAATATGTACGGGAATATTAATCGATTTTAAGGTATGGTTGTTGGTTCCACTGAAAAACGGATCGCCCAATATGGGCGGATTAGGGAACTAAAATGGAAAGTCGCACCTACATAATCGGTCGAGAAGGTCATATTTATATCGATGACCCGACTGTCAGCAAGCGACACGCTGAGATTCAAATCATGAGTGGCGAGGTATATCTGCGCGATATGGACTCAACAAATGGAACTTTCCTGATTAAAAATCAAAGACTGGTACGGTTCATTGAAGGCTATGTGCAACTCAACCAGATGATAGTGCTGGGAAACAAGCAGCACAGTGTTAAAAATTTGCTGGAAATCGCCGGCGCATTGACCGCCAACTATACCCACAACTAAACCAGGTGAATGAATCCTGGTTTTTTCACCAAATGAATACTTGCGATCAATCGCCACCCAACAAAGGCCAGACAAAGTTGACAATAACCTTGCCTGGAAAATCCCACTTAATAACCATCAAAACAGGCCTGTCTAAATCCCGGCTGCGATTAAGATAATACCTAGAATCCAGCCCCACATGCTGCTGGAAGATGATTCATCTGCTTTCTCCTGCTGCGGGATAGTGATATTAAATTGCGTAGATTCTTCACTATCGAGCAAACCCGCCGGGACCGCAACATCGTTTAACACCACCATTTCTTCACGCGAGGCTGTACCATATTCACCGATCGCCATTAGAATTTGCACATCGTCCTCAGTGGTCAGCGTAATAATTCCTTCCAGAACCACCGCGTGCAGCTTGGCATCGGGATCGTTGCGACCCACGGTTTGATTACAATCGTCGAGTTTGCACAGCTTAATGACATATTCGGTTCCGCGAATTCCGATAGTCGCCAGGCCAGTTTGAACCTGATAATTGGACAGGGCACTGGCACCGATCGAGCCAGTTATTTTTCTTAGACCACCTCTTATCAGATCAAGAATACTACTGCTGTCCTTGTCAAAGCCCGGGGTGATTATGTAAGTGCTAATCTTTACCACCGAATCTTGTTTTAAATAAATTTCGGCACCATCGTCCATCGCTATAAAGGCCGTCGAACCCATACCGGTAGTGATGCGGTCACCCTCGTATATGGGGGAATTAATTTCCAGCACCTGGGTTTCACCATTCGAATCCTTGACAGCAACCTGACCTTTCTGGCGTACAACATATCCAACTTTATTTTTATTACTAATCACCTGTTTGGCAATGCGCTTAATTTCGACTAGCTTAAGACGCGAGCCTTCAATCAACTGGTCCGAGTTAGGATGAAAAGAAGCTGGATTCATCTCAATTAATTTATTTTTGATTTCGAGCCATAGTTCAACTTCAGTTGGATAGATTTTTCGCACGATCTGGTCGATCGACATATTAGGATCTACGTGCAGGATAACTCTAGAAGATGGTTCTAGCTCGATAGTCACTTCGGCACCCGCCGATTGACTAAAAAAAACAAATACAATTATAAATATCTGGGCAAAGTATAATTTTTTCATCTTGTTTGTTTCACTCCCAAAAGGGTTATATCTTCTGCTTTTTGTAACGCCTGGCTGACAAATCGCGCAGTTACCCGCAATATGGCAAGGTCGTTATCATCGAAGTAGTCGGTAGAACTGCTATTTATCACCTCAATCGCTCCGTATATTTTGTCGTCGATATACAATGGCGCGCACATCAACGCCTGAGTTTCAAAACCTATTACTCGATCTACCTCCGATGACCAATGTGCAGATTTTCGCACATCAGCTACTAGTATCGACTCTCTGGTCGTAACTACATTCCCTACAATTCCTACATTAATATTGATACGATGATTGAGCAGTTGCTGCCTTGCGGTACCAATTACATCCGCAAATACCAGCTCATCGGTTTCATCGTCAATTAAAATTAATGAACCATTTTCAGAATTACATGCGTGTAGCGCCAGGGACAACAACTTATCGATCAACTTTTCCAGATCAAATACTGAGGACAATCCACGCATCGTATCGTCCATTTCATTCAAGGCCCTAAATGCCTGCTGATGCCGTGTCAACTGCACACTGAGTTGCTGATTACGAACTTTAAGAGCCTCGTTTTCGTCTCTCAACATCTGAACTATATCGCGACGGTTGATAGCCATTTAAAAACACCACATGGTTTCCAGGATTATAACTATAAATTTGGCCGCGCCACCTAATAATAGGGCTGAAAGGTCCTGTTTAAGTGACAAAAGCCAGCAATAGGTAAAATATCACATTTTAATGTCAAAATAAGTCTACTTAATTGCATTCGATATCGAGCCACCGGGGCTCGGTAGTATCTATTCTCAAGGCGATAAACCGACGACCCCAAACACAGCCTCCATCTATAGCATAATGCTGACCATAGATGCCAGCCTTCAGGGTCGACCAATGTCCGAATACGATACGAACAGGCGTATTTAGTCTCGGGTTCATTTCAAACCAGGGAACCAGCCCCGTATTGGCATGCTGGCGAGGACTGCCCTTTGCCTTATACTCGAGTTGACCATCAGCAGTATAAAAACGCAGGCGTGTGAGTATATTCGTTATACAACGCAGCCGCCCCATACCGGTCAAATCTTCCGACCATCGAAGCGGCTGGTCGCCGTACATCTGGCTGAAAAAAAAGCCACTATTTCCACTGCGTAAAACCTGTTCCACCTCGCCGGCATATTTTATAGCCTGCGGAATATCCCATTCCGCATGTATACCAGCATGCACGAGCAGAAAATTTAAATCCTCATCATAGTGAATGACCGGCTGCGACTGTAACCAGGCAATGAGCTCTTCACAATCGGGACTCAGCAGAATTTCCGACAATGAACTGGACTCACTGAGCACTTGTCGGGTATGAAATAGAGCCAGCAAGTGTAAATCATGATTACCCAGTACCGTTACCGCTGAATCACCTAGCGAGCGCACGAAACGTAAAGTCTGTAGCGATTCGGGACCGCGGTTTACCAGGTCCCCACAAAACCATAATTTATCGCTGGCCTGATCAAAGTTAATTTTATCCAGTAATCGGCCCAGCATGGAATAGCAACCCTGTACATCCCCGATTACATAGACCGCCATCAGCTTAGGCTGGATTCAGTAAACAAATCGCTGGTTGATCACCGATGGGCTTCGTTGCCTTCATGCAGCATGCTAGCTAGTGCAGGGCCCGGGGTATGGACAAAACGAATTCCTGAATAATTGCGTCGAACATGGCGCCATCGTCTGACTCCATTTGATAACTGCCTTTCATCGTGCCAACCGATGTTTCAAGCATAGTGCCCGAGGTATAGACAAATTTCTCACCCGGCTTAAGCACTGGCTGTTCCCCTACAACGCCATCGCCACGTACCTCGTGAACCTTATGGTTTGAATCGGTGATTACCCAGTGCCGCGTCAGCAATTGGGCAGTCTGCTGCCCCTGGTTCTGGATTGTGATGGTATAGGCGAACACGAAGTAGTTTTGCTCGGGATTAGACTGTTCCTCGATATACTGGGTTTCAACATCTACCTTGATATTATTTTGAAGGAAATCGGCCATAAATTCGAATCGGAACAGGTTTATATCCTAGTGTACGCGAATTTGAATATTTTATGCAGTAACTTAGGTAACCCGCGTATTGTTTAAACCGCTACTGCAGCTTTAATATGTTCATGACTTTGATAGCCCTGAAGTTCAAAGTCCTCAAACTTAAAAGCGAGTAAATTGTCTACCTCCGGGTTTAGTGCCATCGCAGGTAATGGGTATGGATCGCGTGACAATTGTTTCTGCGCCTGTGACAGATGATTGTTATAAAGATGCGCATCACCGAGGGTATGGACAAATTCTCCCGGAGTTAAACCGGTTACCTGGGCCACCATCAACACCAGCAATGCATAGGAGGCGATGTTAAACGGGACCCCGAGGAAAACATCCGCACTGCGCTGGTATAGTTGACAGGACAACCGCCCATCAGCCACATAAAACTGGAAAAACATATGGCAGGGGGGTAGTGCCATTTGTTCTATTTCGCCAACATTCCAGGCATTGACAATCATTCGACGTGAATCCGGGGTTGATTTAATTTGCTCTATGAGTAGTTGAATCTGATCGATATGTCGGCCATCGCTGGTTCCCCATGACCGCCATTGTGCGCCATATACCGGGCCCAGATCGCCTTTGTCATCAGCCCACTCATCCCAGATACGCACCTTGTTTTTCTGCAGATAGGCAATATTGGTATCACCCTGCAAGAACCACAACAACTCATGAATAATCGAATGCAGGTGCAGTTTCTTCGTTGTAATCAATGGAAATCCCTTGCTCAAATCGAAGCGCATCTGGTAACCGAAAACCGATAAAGTACCTGTTCCGGTGCGATCGGCCTTCTCGTTACCGTTTTCCATGACATGGCGCATCAGGTCAAGATATTGCTGCATCGCGATTTTTCCTGTGGGCAAGAATAATAAGTGCAATACCTAATAGTATCATCGGCACCGATAATACTATGCCTTTCGTGAGCCAGTCAGTATTCATTAAATAGCCAATGTGGGCATCGGGCAGACGAATAAATTCCACGCCGGTTCTGGCGATTCCATAGAGCAACAGAAAATACCCCGAAACACTCATAACAGGTCTCGGTTTCGCCGAAATCAGCCATAACAGGACAAACAGTAGCAAGCCTTCGAACACCATTTCATACAATTGCGACGGATGGCGCGCGCTGAAACACAAGGGGCCGGCAAAGTCGACATATCGATCCGGTGGAAATTGCTCACAGGATAGCTTCATCGCCCAGGGCAGCGTACTCGGAGCACCCCATAATTCAGCGTTGATAAAGTTACCCAGGCGGCCCGCCGCCAGGCCCAATGGCACCAACGGTGCGATAAAGTCAGTGAGCTGAAAAAAACTGCATCCAATTTTGCGTCGATACCATTCCATCGCAACCAATACCCCGAGAAACCCACCATGAAATGACATGCCGCCTTGCCAAATCTTCAACAGGTAAAGAGGGTTACTGATAAAACTGTCCAGATTGTAAAAAAATACCGAGCCGATGCGACCGCCCAATACGACGCCCAGCGCACCATAAAATACCAGATCGTCTATTTGCTCTGGACGCATGATACTTTGTGGTTGCAACGCACGTCGTTTGCCCAACCACCAGAAACTGGCAAATGCGAGCAAATACATCAATCCATACCAGTGAATTTTCAGGGGCCCTAAGGCGATAGCGACTGGATCAATTTCCGGGTAAGCAATCATAGGCAGAACGACTCTTAATTATTAATTTAACGACTATATAGATCGTCCGCATCTATTAATCGCACCACCAGGGTCGGCACATGCCTGCCCCTGTACTATTATCGACCCGGCAAATATTATTCGCAGGATTAATAGTATGGAAATTATGCCTGATCAGGGCGATATAATCCTGCCAAATCGATTGAGAATCTCACCATGAGTAACGCCCTGGCGCAGGAAAGCAGCCCCTACCTGTTACAACATGCCGATAACCCGGTAGACTGGATGCCCTGGTCACAGGCAGCGCTGGATCTCGCCAAACAGCAAAATAAACCTATCCTGCTATCCATCGGGTACTCGGCCTGCCACTGGTGCCATGTGATGGCTCACGAGTCATTTGAAAATGCCGAAACCGCCGAACTGATGAATCGGCATTTCATCAATATCAAGGTCGACCGTGAAGAACGACCCGACATCGATAAAATTTACCAGACCGCGCATCAACTGATTGCACAGCGACCTGGCGGCTGGCCGCTGACCATGTTTTTATCTCCGTTTGATCAACTGCCATTTTTCGGTGGTACTTATTTTCCCGACACCCCTCGGCATGGCATGATCAGCTTTGGCGCCTTACTCCAGCGCATCGTCAGTGTTTATCAACAAGAACCCGAAAAAGTCAGTCAACACACCGAATCGATACAACAAGCCCTGGACAATCTGGCGACACAGGACAATAACCATCAGAGCATTGCCGATATCCAGTCTCCACAAAAATTCGACCAACAATTACTCGAACTCTTCGATAATCAAAACGGTGGTTTTGGTCAGGCACCGAAGTTCCCCCAGCCGGCGATGCTGATGCAGGCGATTTACCGTGCCTTTTCCACGTCACCCACCGACCCGCTTTATCAGGCTATAGATTTTAGTCTGCAGAAAATTGCTCTCGGCGGTATTCAAGATCATTTGGCCGGAGGCTTTTATCGCTATTCCGTAGACGAAAAATGGATGATCCCGCATTTCGAAAAAATGCTATACGACAATGGCCAATTGCTTTGCGTGTTTGCGCTGATGTTTCGCCTCAGCGCAAAACCAGAATATCGCGCCGCAGTCGAAGGTATTGTCTCCTGGCTAAGCAAGGAAATGCAGTCACCTTCAGGAACATTTTTCGCCGCCCTCGACGCCGATTCAGAAGGCACTGAAGGCAAATTTTACGTATGGACCCCAGAGCAGGTGAAAACCCTGCTGAGCGCCGATTTTTACCCGCAGTTCGCGTACAAATACGGTCTCGATAGAGCTGATAATTTTGAGGGACAATGGCATCTGCATGCCTACCATTCTAACCAGGCGGTTGCGGATGAATTTCATTTTGATCTGGACAGTTTTACCGCGCAATTAAACGCGAGCCATAAGATATTGCTGGATGAGCGTAATACGCGCATCAGACCCGGTCTCGATAATAAAATACTGACAGCCTGGAATGCACTGGTAATTCAGGGTCTGGCCATCAGTGCGGGAATATTTTCCAGGCCAGAATTTTATCAGATGGCACAGCACTGCCTTGCCAGCCTGCGGGAAGAATGTTGGCACGACGGCCGGCTGCTCGCGTTGAGTCAGCAATCGGGAAAACAATTGCCGGCATATCTCGACGATTATGCCCAACTGTTAAAAGCCACGATGGATTGCCTGCAGTACCAATGGCGCTCCGCCGATTTGCAGTTTGCGATTACTCTCGCCGGGCAATTACTGGAATATTTCGAAGATACCGAACAGGGTGGTTTTTATTTCACCGCGAGTGATCATGAAGACCTGATACAGAGACCCAAATCATGGCAGGACGAAGCGATGCCAAACGGCAATGCCATTGCTTCGCTGGCAATATACAGACTTGGATTACTGCTGGGGAACAGCCAATACATTCGTGCGGCAGAAAAAGCGCTGCAATCTGTCGTGCATAATGTAAACCGAAATCCCCTTTATGCGGCCGGATTTGTTAGCTTGATGGAACAAATAAACACCCCACCCAGCACCATTATTGTGCGTGGGGATGTGCTGCAATTAACCTTATGGCGAGCGCAGTTAGCCCCCGGGTTAACACCGCATCAACTGGCTTTTTTCATCCCATCCAATGCCGAAGATTTGCCCGCTGCTATCGCTGAGAAAAACACAGATGGCGAAACCACCGCCTGGATCTGTCAGGGATTTACCTGCCTGCCACCAATCACCGATTTAACTCGCTTAATTGCTAAAATTTCATCGATGCCTGGCTAACCGGCCAGGACCAGAATCCAGACCACCATTATTATGACGATGGCAATGGCCACCGCAGCCGAGCCCATATCCTTCGCCCTTCCAGCCAATTCGTGATGCTCTTCCCCGATACGGTCGACTGTTGCCTCAATTGAGGAATTGAGTATTTCCACCAGGGGTAATAATAAAACCGTCCCTACCAGCAACGCTTTTTCCACACCATTTTGTCCTAGCCAGAAACCCAGGGGGAGCAAAATCAGGCTCGCCCAGACTTCCTGTCGAAATGCCTCTTCGTGTTTGTAGGCCGCACGCAGGCCCTGCCACGAATACTGGCTCGCCTTGATGATGCGAGTGAACCCCTTGTTGCCGCTAAATGCCATTAAATTTTTTTTCTTAGCAAAGAGGGCCCAACTCTACCACTTTTAGTGTTTGGGCGTCATTCGAACAGCATGCCTGGCCACATTTACCCATGGTTTTGATTGTGATTACTATGAACGGAGCTGGAGCTCGATAGCTAAAGATAGCAAGGCAAATTTATTAGCACCAAACGCGCCCGTTCTACCCACCGATAAGGGAAATTCATCTTCCCCTGACCATCGCACTACGGAGTCATCCAAAACCAGCCTCGGCACTGGCAACAATGGTGATAATTGCTCACCCGCTGCCAGCACGAAACAGTCGATAGCGGTGGGCACCTGTTCTAATCCAAACAACTGATTTAACCCAAGCAGGTAGAGATCGACAATTTCATCTGAATCAGTACCCGACCGCTTTATTAATCGGCAGACGTTCGAATTCGCCACAATCAAGCCGCCACAATAGTGAACCCGGTCGGCTATCCAGCGCACATCGGCAACCGAAATATCAGCGTCCACCGGTGGAAACAGAAAAACCCCAGCGGTATTGTCCCCGCAGTTTAATCGTGCCCAGGCACGATCTACCGCGGGGGCCGCTCGAGGCTGGGTTAACAATTCAAAATCGATTTTAGCACTCACGAATTCAAATTGTGTTGCATCTCCAATCAGTACAAATTCAGTCCTGGCCGATTTAGTCTGGCGAAGATGCCAGGCCTTAATCATGGCAATAAGCGAAAATAACCCTGAATCGATTCCCGCCGTGGTAAAACTAAACGAGGTATAGCCAGATTCCTGCTCCAGCGCCTGTTGCAACTCGTATAAAGAACCCAGCATGCCCGCACCCTGCCTGGAATTTATCAATGGGTGCTGATTTTCGAACCCTGGAAGCATTGCGAGCTGGTTCGCTATAATTTTATCATTCATCATTTTACCAGCCGCCCGCGGATTGCATCGTTTCGAATCGCTGCCTGACTGCTCAAAATTTTGGAGCCACCGGACAAGCTGCCTGCGACTGAATTTCGACAACCTTACTCAGCTTGGCGACCATTGCATCGATATCTCCGGGTAAATGGGCTTCGGTTGCATTGAACAATATACATTGCCCCAGCTCTGGGTATTCGGCTTGAAGAGAATAACCAATCTGGAAACCATGCCGTGCACAAAGCGATAAAACTGCAGGCAAGTCTACCTGATCAATATTGACTACGCTTTCATGAAAGCGTGCGCTATCAAATTGCACACTTAATAAAGGGTTTTCGAGCAATTTGCTCTCTAAACTATCCAGATTACGCTGGCACTGCTGGGCAACCTGGCCCAGCCCGGTGCTTCCCAGATAGTTTAAATAGGCCTCGGCCCGGGCAAGCATCCAGTTATCAACCTGCTGCCTATCCAACTTGTTAAGCGATGATTTAACAGCCGCTGTTAATTTGTCGATGAGGCGTTGGTTGAGAGAAAAAAAACCGGGTATCGAGCCAGACAAACACACGGGAAGGCCTAATGTCTGAAGATCATAAATCGCCATATCGGCGCCGTGCCTGCCCCAGCTGCCTGGCGGTTTTAATGCCCCGAGTGCAAGTGGATTAACAATAGCAATCAACGGAATGCCGCGATCATGAGCCCAGTCAGAAATTTCGTCTACCGACTCAATGACACCAAAAAAATTCGGATACTGGATGATCAATACATCTGCCGTTTTTTTGTCATAGTTTATCAGCTGATCTAATCCGACAGCGCCAGCGGTCTCGTCATAATGCACAATCACCGGGTCGATACCGCCCTGCTTAATCCAGCCTCTAATCGCTTTACGATAGAATGGATTGACGGTCGAGGAAATTAAAATACGATTAGATCGACGCTGCTTGAGGGTATTCTGAATGATTCCAATTCCCTGTACTGTAGCGACGATCAGGTCACTGCCTGCACGGTAGGTTGCTTTCATTGCATTGAGATCAGATAAGCTTTCAGCCAACCTGCGCGACTGTTGCGAAGCCTTTACAACCCCTTTCTTAACCGTGCCAGTAAAGGGATTGCTCGCCAGACTGACCGGTGACGGGATATGGTGGTGATAGGCCCCGGCACCGACAAAACTCAGGTTGCGACTGTCGTTAAGCGCTCTTTGCTGGAAGCGCCGCGTAATCTCGACTTCATGCATCAGAGTAATATTTCCAGCTAGCACCGACCCGGCCGGATATTACGATTCGTCGTCTTCCGCTATCGATTCAGTATAGGCATCGGCATCGAGCAAATCACCTACCTCGTCGGGATCTTCCATTTTGATTCGATACATCCAGCCATCACCGTAAGGATCGTCATTGATACGCTCAGGGGAATCCTCAAGCTCCTCATTAATTTCAATAATTTCACCGGATACTGGTGCATAGGTATCCGAGGCAGCCTTCACCGATTCAATAACAGCAACCGAATCACCGGCAGACACCGTACTTCCTACTTCCGGTAATTCAACAAATACCAGGTCACCCAGTAATTCCTGAGCGTGATCGGAAACCCCGATTGTGGCGACGTCACCCTCGACCTGGACCCATTCGTGCGATGACAGAAACTTTAATTCGGATGGAACATTACTCATTTATTTTCTCCCACTGGTTATATGCATGATTTACCCTGTCTTACGAA
The DNA here is from genome assembly GCA_965370015.1 of uncultured bacterium. Classification (GTDB taxonomy): domain Bacteria; phylum Pseudomonadota; class Gammaproteobacteria. The sequence goes on from CBDUSZ010000008.1 coordinate 28,335, forward strand.
GGGGATTTTAACTATGTCCGCTTTTAGCAGTTTGTTACGGATCTCAACCTCGACCTCACCGGCTACTCCCGACGGTATTCGCGCCAGGGCAATGGACTTGCCCAGCGTCGGAGAAAAACTACCCGAGGTAATTTCTCCGTCACCATTGACGGTAATTACCTTCAAATGATTACGCAACACACCCCTGTCTCTCAGTACCAGACCCACAAGCTGCTGCGCCACGCCATTATCCTGTTCAACTTGAAGTGCCCGCTTGCCGATAAATTCGCGCTCGTCAGACATCGCCAGAGTCCAACCAAGGCCCGAAATTAACGGGCTGGTGGTTTCATCCATATCGGTGCCATAGAGGCTCATACCGGCTTCCAGGCGCAGGGTATCCCGTGCACCAAGGCCACAGGGTTTAACTCCGGCATGCAGTAATTGCTGCCAACACCTGGAAGCCTCGGCCACCGGCATTAATATTTCAAAGCCATCTTCACCGGTATATCCGGTCCTGCCGATAAAATAATCACCCATATCCAGGGCCATGAAACGACCCAGGGATTCAAGCTGGGGCCGTTGTTCATCCGCAAACAGGGTAAGTGCCTTTTCGCGCGCATTCGGGCCCTGCACAGCTATCATCGCCACATCGTCCCGCTCAGACAGTGCCAGATTAGTAAAACCCGTCGCCTGCGCGTTTAACCACGCTATATCCTTGTCGCGCGTGGAGGAGTTAATAATCACCCGATAAAAACTGTCATTCAAAAAATACACAATGAGGTCGTCGACTACGCCACCATCCTGGTTGAGCATGCAGCTATAGAGCGCTTTACCCTGGGTTTTGAGTTTGCCAATGTCATTAGATAACAGGTTACGGAGATAGGCCGTGGCGTCATCGCCTGTGACATCGACTACCGTCATGTGCGAGACATCGAACATACCGGCATCGCTGCGAACAATGTTGTGTTCTTCGATTTGCGATCCGTAGTGAATTGGCATATCCCAGCCGGCGAAGTCGACCATTTTGGCCGATGCATCGAGATGAGACTGGTAGAGTGGAGTTTTTTTACCCATAACACACCTGTGAGTCGTTAATTAAAAAACCCCTCTGTCCGTTTACCTGAGAGATCAGGCCCGAGCTGAATTATGCAGCGGCCCTTTCACCTTCGGTGGATAATCAGACGATTATCGCTCTCCAGAGTCAGACAGCTGTCACAGTCTCTTTTGCCTGAGCGTTTCCGGGTGGTTGCGTCTTCGGCGGCCATTTCTGGCGCTCTCCTGCTACAGCTAACATCTGAGGGCGATACTATAGTATGAGTCCGATTCTAATAAAAGTCCTATATGTTAACTGATACGGACCGCGCCCAGCTGAACTCCTTAATAGTGGCTCAATTAACACCAGTGCCATTCAGGCTACTCCCAGAGTTGTTCACACGACGAGAATTATCTAGTTGTTGAACTTCATCAGGCCATATTACGCATCGCCTGTTGCATCAACAGCCGCCGGCACCATGGATTGGTCTGAACCACATGCATACCGAAATTTCGAATCTGACTAATTGCGCCGTTATCAGTACCATAAATCCATTTCAACCCACTGAACAAGTGCGTTGCAACTGCGGTCTCACTTTTACGTTGGCGTTCAAACTGCCGCAACCTTGTCCTGTGCCAGGGCTTGTCAAGACCGCCTATCTGACGAGTCAGCAAATCTACATCGCTGAATCCGAGATTCACCCCCTGACCCGCAAGCGGGTGTACGCCATGCGCGGCATCGCCGATGAGTAGAATTCGATGGTGCAGCCATTGCTGACAACTATGCCAGCCCAGCGGAAAACTCAATCGCTTGCCGATACTTCTCACTTCACCCAACTTATACTCGAACGCCCGACTTAAATTGTCACAAAACAAATCATCGTCCATCGCTATTAGTTCATCGGCCAGCTCTGTATCGCAAGACCACACTATCGAACTCTGGCCATTTGCCAGAGGTAGCATGGCCAGAGGGCCAGTACTCAAAAACCTTTGCCACGCGGTAAACTGGTGTGGATTTTCGGTTTCTACATTCGCCACTATAGCGGTTTGATCATAACTTCCTTTGATTACTTTGAGGCCAGCCAGTTCGCGAGTGCTCGAATTACGCCCATCGGCAACCAGCAGTAAGTCGGCTTCGAGATCGCCAGCCGATTTGAGATTCAGTAAAACACGCGATTGAGAATTTTCCGTTATAGATTCGATTGCGTCAGGCTGGAACCACTCGATTTCGGGCTGCGACTCGCAAGCCACGAGCAAAGCTCGCAAAATCTGCTGATTTTCGATGATCACACCAAGACTTTCTCTGGCAAGCTCAATACTATCGAACTGGATAATTGCATCGCCGTTTTCATGCCAGATGAACATTTGTTGGTATCGACATAACCTGTTTTGATCCAGTTCAGACCAGACCCCAAGACGGGTTAATATCTGCTCTGAGGCCGGGCTAATTGCAGATACCCGTTGGCTATAACACTCCGGGGTATCTACTGGTTCTAGATTAACCGCTACCGGTTCGATGAGCGCAATGCGAAAACCGCTACGCGCAAGAGATAGTGCGGCACAGGCCCCGACCATACCTGCCCCGGCGACGACGATATCGAATCGTTCACTCATCGCATGCGTCCCCGCAACATCGGATTCCCGACAAAGCCAAATCCCATGCCCGACATTGCAGCCTCAGCCTTGAGTGACGGGATAACATCGAGCAACGCCAGCGCTCCGGCCCGAATCTGCTTCAGCACGGGCAAATCGTTTGAAAACAGATTAACCAGACCATCGCCTAAACGTACCACGCTGCGTCGCTCAGCAGCTCTCAGAGACTGGTATTCATCCAGCAGACGAATTATCGATTGCTGGTCAAATGTCTTCGCCGCCTGATTTACAAGCAAATGACTCAAGCTGGCGACATCGCGCAAGGCCAGATTAAAACCCTGCCCTGCGACCGGGTGCAGGGTATTCGCGGCATTACCAATCAACAGGCACCTGTTTTTGGTCAGTTCAAGTGCTTCAATCCTGCGCAACGGAAAACTATATCTTTCACCAACGCGCTCGATAAAACCCAGGCGAAAACCAAAACACTGCTGTAATGATTCGGCAAATTTCTGTTCATCAAGTTGCATCAATCGCTCGCTCTCCTGCGGATCATGCGTCCAGACGCAGGCATAACGGCCGCGCCCCAGGGGTAACATCGCGAGTGGCCCCTGGCCAGTAAAACGTTCATAAGCAACTCCCGGAACAGGCTGCGATACCTCGACATTGGTGATGATAGCGGCTTGTGCATAATCGATCGTGCGATGCTCAATGCCGAGACTGGATCGTGCTTTCGACTGCGCGCCGTCGGCAATTAAAACCAGCTTCGCACCAATTTTGCGCTGTTTTTTTTCACTCCGATATCGCAACTGAACGCGCTCGGCAAATTCTAACGATTCGAATTCAGCCCCGGTTTCCAACCTAATCGATTTAGATTGCGCAATGCGATCTAGCAAGATGGTGGCCAATTTCTGACTTTCGATCACATAGCCCATCGCCTCAAGTTCATAGTCCGATGCCCGTAGTCGGGTAACACCCCACTGCCCCTGGCTGGAAATATGGATAGTTTTTATTGGTGCTGCCGCTTTTTTAATCTCCTGCCATAAGCCAAGCGCCTTGAATATCTGAACACTGGCATAGGAGAGCGCGATAGATCGCGCATTAAGACCTGTAGCATCTCGCTGCTGCAACCTACTCGATTCGAGCAGCCAAATATGCCGGTCGGGACGCTGTAGCGCCAACGCGGCACTCAGGCCGACCAGGCCGCCACCAACTATGACTATATCCGTATTACTGGGCATTAGCTCTCTGCCATCAAGGCCTCGATTTCATCGGGGTTTTTCGGTACCGCCCTGGTCAGCACTTCACAGCCTGTCCGGGTTACCAGCACATCATCTTCGATACGTATGCCTATATTGCGCCATTTGCGATGTACCCCCCTGGTATGTGCCGGAATATAAATACCTGGTTCGATGGTCAGCACCATGCCGGGTTCGAGCAGGCGCCATTGATCGCCAACCTTGAAGTCGCCGACATCGTGGACGTCGAGGCCCAGCCAGTGACCGGTACGGTGCATATAGAATTTACGATAGGCCTGCTCCTTGATTAATTTTGCCAAACTGCCTTTCAACAGCTTTATTTCCATCAGGCCTTTGGTCACCACTCTCACTGCTGCATTGTGCGGATCGTTCCAGTGGTTGCCCGGTTTTACTTTTTTAATCGCCGCCTCCTGCGCGGCCAGTACAATTTCATAGACTTCGCGTTGCGCCTTGCTGTATTTACCGTTCACCGGGAAAGTACGGGTTACGTCCGAGGCATATCCCTCGATCTCGCAACCGGCATCGATGAGCAGCAACTCGCCGTCATTGAGTTCATCGCAATTTTCGGTGTAATGTAAAATGCAACCATTGGCACCACCACCGACGATCGCCGAGTAGGCGTGATGCGCATTGTTTTTACGAAATTCGTAATCAAACTCAGCCGCAATTTCGAATTCGAATCGACCGGGCGCACAGATTTTCATCGCCTGACGGTGAGCGGTAGCACTAATCTCCGCGGCCCTGCGCATCAATTTAAGTTCTTCGCGGCTTTTGAACAGCCGCATATCGTGTAATACATAGTCTAGCGAGACGAATTCGGACGGCACATGAAGTCCGGCTCGCGATTGCGCCTTGATATGGTTTACCCATCCGATCAGACGCTGATCAAATTCGGCATATACGCCCATGATATTGAATATGCTGTCAGTTCCCTCCAGTAACCCCGGCAATATGTCATCCATGTCGTCGATAGGAAAAGAATCATCGGCACCATAATTCTCGATAGCGCCTTCCTGTCCTGCGCGACGACCGTGCCAGGTCTCCTGTTCGGGGTCCTTCTCGCGACAAAATAAAATATACTCCCCATGTTTGCGTCCCGGCACTAACACCATTACCGCATCGGGTTCGTTGAATCCAGTGAGATACAGGAAATTACTCTCCTGACGGAAAGGAAAGTCAGCATCGCGATTACGCGTGACTAATGATGCCGAGGGTAAAATTGCGATCGTATTTTTACCCATCATCTTCATTAATTCGTGACGACGACGCTTGAATTCACTTTGTTTCATTTTTTTAAGGAGTCTCTGATTCATTCTGAATCATTCAGATGTGAAGTTATAATACGTCAAATCAAGGCGCCAATCGCAACTAATAGACACTCTATTAGTAAGATTGGCAA
>CBDUSZ010000009.1:0-30703 GCA_965370015.1 uncultured bacterium
GGCATTCATCGCAGTTCGGAATCAAGGCGCAACTTCGCAGGCATGCTGTGGCCTGCCAAGAAGTTGCTACGCCGAGTCCGATCTGCGATGAATGCCCCGGAGGGCGTGCCCTGAAGCATGCAGCTGATGCGTTGCAGCCCTCGCTAAGGGCTACTGCCATTACCTTCGGGCTGCGCCTTGCATCTACATGCTTCAGGACTCGCAGAGACCCCATAGGACTTGTTCAGTGGTTCCTTAGCTACGGCTATGCATCGGCGGGCGATCGACCAACCTTGTTTGCCATATTTCCCCTGAGCTTCGTCCCCTCCATGCAATATACGGGCTAGGGCACCAATGGCCTGGTGGCAACTCAGCGTTCAATGCCGGGCTGACGAGCTCGAAGCGACTGAAGACAGCTTGCTCGCGCTCGGTGCAGTGAGTATCACCTTGTGTGACGCGCAAGACGAACCTATCTACGAGCCACTGCCTGGTGACGCCCCGGTCTGGCAACATTCCATCATCACTGGTATGTTTGATACGAGCCAGTCTATTGAAGACCTTTACAGCCGTCTGCTTAATTTACTGCCCGATCACCAGGTGGCAACTGCGCGCAAGTCGATTCTCGAAGAGCAGAATTGGCAACGTGTCCATTTACAGCACTTCGAGCCGATCCGCTTCGCTGGCAATTTATGGGTAGTACCCAGTTGGCTAAAACCGCCCGATCCAGCAGCAATTAACATACGGCTCGACCCAGGACTGGCATTTGGTACCGGGAGCCACCCTACTACCGCACTTTGCCTGACCTGGATGGCGCAAAAAAATCTGATTAATCAAACCGTAATCGATTATGGTTGCGGCTCGGGCATACTTTCTATCGCCGCATGCAAGCTTGGCGCTAAACAGGTATTTGGGGTCGATATTGATCCACAGGCCGTCGATGCGAGCAAAGAGAATGCGCGAAGAAACGATATCGATCCTGATCTAGTGCATTTTTCCCTGGTGTCAAAACTAAGCATTAACAAGGCTGACTTGCTACTCGCCAATATTCTCTCCGGACCCCTGGTCGAATTAGCGTCAAAATTTGCTAGCCTGATTAAGCCTGGCGGAAAAATCTTACTCTCGGGGATACTCAAAACTCAACTGAATGATATAAGATGCGCTTATCTTCCTGAATTTGACCTGGATCCGGAAAGCATTCGAGAAGACTGGATCAGGGTAACTGGAACACGAAAAAATGCATAAAACTCATCTCGGTGAAATTAAAGAAACCACCTGCCACTATTGCCATAGCCGTTTTCGGGTCTCCGAACAACAGTTACTGGCGGCCAGGGGCATGGTTCAATGCGGCGAATGTGGCAAGATTTTCAAGGCCCTGTCATCGCTGATTAACTACGAGGACAAGATAGCTGTCGATGATCAGCTCCAAGCGGAAGGCATAGACGACAACACGCTCAAACCGAAACCCGAGCTTAGTCTGCACGAAGCGATGTACGGCGACAGACATGGCAGGTTATCGCAATTTGCACCCCTGCTCTGGCTCATCGGAATATTGTTACTATCCACCCTGAGCATAGCCCAGGTGATTTATTACCAACGTTACTCGCTGGTGGAAAACCCACAATATCAAAAGCAGGTTTTAAGCCTGTGCCAACTAGTGCCATGCAATGAATCGCAATTTTCAAGTACGCAGCAAATCAATTTACTGCAACGAAACGTATTTACCCATCCAGTCGAATCCAATGCGTTGATGGTCACCGGCTCATTCATAAACCAGGCGATATTCGATCAAAAGCTACCAAAGCTTCTGGTTAGCCTGTTTGACATACAGGGTAATTTGATCGCAAACCGACTGTTCACGCCAACAGAGTACCTGCTAACTAATAAAAATCGAACGCTCATGAGCAATGACAAGCCAGTGCAGTTTCGGCTTGAAATTAGTGACCCCGGCACCGATGCTCTCACCTACGAATTTGAGTTTATATGATGACGAGCATTCATATGCCGATGTTAGCAAACCTCTGAACAAATCCCATGGGATTCAGCGGTTCGAGATAAGCCGGATTAATGTTGGGATCAGAATTTAGTTACACCATTTCTCGGGTTTAGAGGCTATAATTCCGGGCTAATTTCAACTGACCTGGCAGATTAGAAAATCTATTTTTTAATCTGTATAACTAACTATTTTATCGATTTATACGATATTTTTTAAACTTTCCCGGTCGCACGGAGGACAGGCCATTACTATTTCAAATGATATGCTTTTGCTCACCCCGATGTTTTCGAGTGTGCGCCTGTTTGTTAATCTGCAATTAGCATAAAATCAAAAATGAATTTCCCTGCTCAAGTAACACGATTATTCCCATTTTTACGATGGGGAAAAAACCTTAGTAAGGAGACAATCCAGGTAGACTTGCTGGCTGGCTTAACCGGTGCTGCAATCGTCTTACCCCAGGGAGTTGCGTTTGCTGCAATCGCCGGCATGCCCCCTGAGTATGGTCTTTATACCAGCATGGTGCCGGCAATAATTGCCGCGTTATTCGGGTCTTCGTGGCACCTCGTATCGGGTCCGACAACAGCTGCCTCTATCGTCATGTTTTCGTCACTTAGTGTCATCGCCGTCCCTGGAAGTGCCGAATATATTTCGATGGCAATCACGCTCGCGTTTATGGTCGGCATAATACAACTCGCGATGGGGCTGGTGCGGCTTGGCACACTGGTCAATTTTATATCTCATTCGGTAATCATCGGGTTTACCGCAGGCGCGGCCTGCCTAATCGCGGCCAAGCAGGCTAAAACTTTTCTGGGCATCGACCTGCACGATAGCGATCACCTGACACAGGACTTGGGTTACCTTTTTACACATTGGGACTCGCTGCATCCGCTTGCTTCCGTCGTGGCGCTGACGACACTCGTAATCGGCGTACTTGCCAACCGCATCAACCCCCGATTTCCTGGTATGATCGTTGCCCTGGTGCTCGGTAGTGTCGTCGCTGTTTTACTCAATCTGGGGTTCGGAGAGGAATATACCGGCATTCAGATGGTAGGAGCATTGCCACGCCAATTACCACCTCTGTCAACTCCTGAATTCTCTCTCATCGTGTTGAGGGATCTGGCTCCACTAGCGCTGGCTATGACACTATTTGCGCTCACCGAGGCGGTGTCAATTGCTCGTTCTATCTCAATTAAGTCGGGACAACCAATATCCGGAAACCAGGAATTTATCGGTCAGGGACTCTCCAACATCGCTGGTAGTTTTTTCTCTGCCTACGTGGCTACAGGTTCATTTAACCGCAGTGGTGCCAACTATGACTCGGGCGCCCGCACACCCCTGGCGGCAGCTTCAGCCGGTGTAATATTGATCATTATAGTACTCGCTATAGCGCCGCTAACATCCTATCTGCCAAAGGCAGCGGTAGCGGGCTTACTGCTTCTGGTTGCCTGGCGCTTAATCAATTTTGCACAAATTAAGAAAATTCTCCGCGCAGACAGAAACGAAGCAGTTGTTTTAAGCGTTACATTTTTTAGTACGCTTTTTCTCAAACTGGAATTCGCCATTTTGTTCGGGGTTATTTTATCGCTGATGATATTTTTGCGTAGAACCTCCAAACCGAAACTATTGCCGCGTGTACCCGATCCAGATTCGAGACAGCGCAAATTCAAATTAGGTGCTATTTTGCCCGAGTGCCCACAACTAAAAATCCTGCGGCTGGAAGATTCGCTTTATTTTGGATCCGTTTCGCATGTAGGCGAATTATTACGACGCTATCGTGAGCATTATCCAGAACAAAAACATTTATTCCTGCTGACTAAAGGTATTAATCAGATCGATGTGGCGGGTGCGGAATTGCTGGTTAGCGAAGCCAGGGCGAGGCGCATGATGGGTGGCGATTTGTATTTGTATCGACTGAAAGAGTCTGCCGCAAAGGTCATGGATCGGGGCGGTTATACAGAAGAAATAAAGACTGAAAATTTTTTCGACTCGAAAGCCGAAGCCATCGCAGGAATTTTTGAGAAACTGGATAAAGATATTTGTGCTACCTGCACAAAACGAATATTTTTAGAATGTGGTGCCCCTGATCCGACAAGCAACAGAAAGAGCGAAACGCCAGATTAGGTGATTTTAATTTACGATGAATCATTATTCAAAAATTCTGCTGGTAAACCCACGCTGCAATCTGGTTGTAACTCGTGCTTGCCGCGATAGTTCCAGACCTTGCCAGGCTTAAAATTCGATATGTCCTTTAGCATCGGCCCCTATACATTTCGCAATCGCCTGGTACTGGCACCAATGGCCGGGGTAACTGATCGACCGTTTCGACAGCTTTGCCGTGCGTTGGGTGCCGGTATGACAGTATCGGAAATGATCACCAGCCGCCCAGATTTGAGGCATAGCCGCAAGACCCAGCTACGTATGGATCATAAGGGGGAGCCAGGCCCAATTATTGTGCAAATCGCCGGTGGCATTCCTGAGCTGATGGCCGATGCGGCCATATATAATGTTAACCACGGCGCTCAAATCATTGATATTAATATGGGCTGTCCGGCAAAAAAAGTGTGCAAGGTCGATGCTGGTTCGTCCTTGTTAAAGGATACTGCATTGGTAAGAGCCATTCTGGAATCTGTCGTCAAGTCCGTTTCCGTGCCCGTCACCCTGAAAATCAGAACGGGCTGGTCACGTCAAAGCAGGAACGCATTAGAGGTTGCCAGAATCGCTGAAGATTGCGGTATCCAGGCCTTAACTGTCCATGGACGCACGCGTGAAGACAAATTTCTTGGAGTGGCAGAATACGAGACCGTCCGGCAGATAAAACGGGTTGTGCAAATTCCTGTTATAGCAAATGGTGATATCGATTGTGCCGAAAAAGCCAAAATGGTCATGGACTTCACAGCCACGGATGCTATTATGATAGGCCGTGTTGCGCAGCAACGCCCGTGGATTTTTCAGCAGATAGAATACTATCTAAGGACTGGCAAAACCGCGGAGGAACCGGCGGATCAACAAAAAAAACATTGGCTAATTAACCATCTTAAGAATCTGTACGAGTTTTATGGGGAGTTTCAGGGGGTGCAGATTGCGCGCAAGCACATGAACTGGCAGCTAGGCCAGTTTGAAACCTATCGCCATGTGAAACCCGTATTGATGCAGGTGAGTAGCCCAGATGCCCAGTTAAACATTATTAATAGGTACTTTGAGCAATGGCTCCCAGAAGGATGTGCCAGGGCTTCATAAATCTAAGGAGGATTTTTAGTTGGTTGTCGTGAAAAATAGACAGCAGACAGGTTCGTTAAAACAATCCGTCGAGCAAGCGATACGCGAGTATCTATCAGATTTAGACGGAGAAATTCCCTGCAACTTGTTCGAAACCATAATCGCTGAAATCGAACAACCTTTACTGCAAACCGTGTTGCAGCACTGCAACAATAATCAATGCAAGACTGCTATTTATCTTGGTATTAACCGCGGTACCCTGCGTAAAAAACTGAAGCACTATCAAATAGAACATTAAGAGCCTTTCAGTACGAGAGTTTTTACCCTTCTGTTTTATCGATCCGTTATAATGCGATTTCTTCAATCCCGAGCCTAGCACTCTATTAAAATGTCCACTTCTGCCCCTCCTGTTCGTCGTGCACTAATCAGCGTTTCCGATAAATCGGGTATAGTCGACCTCGCCCGAACCCTGCATGCAAAAGGTGTCGAGCTTTTATCCACCGGAGGCACCGCCAGCCTGATCGCGCAACAGGAGATTCCGGTAACCGAAATTTCTGACTATACAGGCTTTCCGGAAATGATGGCGGGGCGAGTCAAAACATTGCACCCAAAAGTACACGGCGGCATCCTGGGTCGTCGCGGTCTTGACGAAGAAGTAATGCAGGCTCACGGGATACAGCCGATTGATCTGGTCATCATCAATTTATACCCATTTCAGGAAACTGTAGCGAAACCGGATTGTAGCCTTGAGGACGCGATTGAAAATATTGATATTGGGGGTCCGGCGATGGTACGCGCGGCGGCGAAAAATCACCGCAGCGTCAGCGTGATTGTCGATCCGGCAGATTACGCCACAGTCCTCGGCGAAATAGATGACAACAATGGCAGCGTCAGCGATAAAACTCGCTTTTCGCTCGCGGTAAAGGCTTACGAACATACCGCAAGTTACGATGGTGCCATCGCAAATTATTTCGGGCGGTTGGTACAGAACCCCGATAATCAACAGTTCCCGCGTACCATCAATTTTCAGTACCAGCATGCACAGGGTATGCGTTATGGAGAAAATCCACACCAAAATGCAGCATTTTATGTCGAATCTAATTTAACTGACCCCGGTATCGCTAGCGCCAGGCAACTACAGGGCAAGGCGCTATCATATAACAATATTGGCGACACGGATGCGGCGTTGGAATGCGTCAAGCAGTTTGACCAGCCCACCTGTGTAATCGTCAAACACGCTAATCCCTGCGGGGTCGCAACTGACGACGATATTTACGCGGCTTATCGACGTGCATTTAGCACTGACCCCGAATCGGCATTTGGAGGGATTATTGCTTTCAATCGACCACTCGATGCAAAAACTGCGCAGGCAATAATCGATCAACAATTCGTCGAGGTCATTATTGCCCCGAGGGTAGACGCGGAAGCGAGTTCGATTATTGCAGGCAAACCGAACGTTCGCCTGCTGACTTGTGGCGAATGGGGGGAACCCGTATACCGGCTCGACTACAAACGCGTCAACGGTGGTCTGCTGGTCCAGGACGTCGACGCCAAACTTTACCAAACACTAACCGTCGTGACCGAGCTACAGCCAACCGAAGTACAAATGCAGGATCTACTATTTGCCTGGAAGATAGCCAAGTTTGTTAAATCGAACGCTATCATCTATGCAAAAAATAGTATGACGATCGGTGTCGGCGCAGGTCAGATGTCTCGGATTAACAGCGCTAGAATCGCCGGAATCAAGGCGCAACACGCTAATCTCCCGGTTGCCGGGGCAGTAATGGCATCCGACGCGTTCTTTCCGTTTCGCGATGGTATTGATGCTGCACATGAAGCCGGAATAAGCACGATAATTCAGCCCGGCGGATCAATGAAAGATGATGAAGTCATCGCAGCGGCGAACGCTCATGGCATGTCGATGGTATTTACCGGTATGCGTCATTTTCGACATTGAGTGCGATCAACCCCGACTTAACGGCGCTTTTAAACGGATTCTAAAAATGAAAATATTGATCGTAGGGGGCGGCGGCCGCGAACATGCGCTGGCCTGGAAGGCAGCTCAATCAGCACGGGTACGACAGGTGTTCGTCGCGCCCGGAAATGCCGGAACCGCGCAGGAAGACAAACTCACCAATATTGATATCGGCGCCGAAGACATCAATGCTTTGCTCGATTTTGCAGAAAAAGAAAATATCGATTTAACCATTGTGGGACCCGAGGCACCCCTGGTGAACGGCATTGTCGATATCTTCCAGCGATCTGGATTGCGTATATTTGGCCCCAGCGCTGCTGCGGCACAACTCGAAGGATCAAAAACTTTTAGCAAAGATTTTCTCGCCCGACACCAAATACCGAGCGCCAGCTATCAGAGCTTTACTAATATCGAGCCAGCAATTGACTATGTTAAAGCACAGGGCGCCCCTATCGTCGTCAAAGCCGACGGTCTCGCTGCAGGCAAAGGAGTGATTCTGGCTGATACCGAGGCCCAGGCGATTGAGGCGATTAAAGATATGCTCGAAGGTAACGCGTTTGGCGAAGCCGGTCACCGTGTCGTTATCGAAGAATTTCTACCTGGCGAAGAGGCCAGCTTTATCTGCATGGTCGATGGCAGTAACGTATTGCCGATGGCTACCTCGCAAGATCACAAGGCCAGAGATGATGGCGACCGGGGCCCTAATACCGGCGGCATGGGCGCTTATTCACCCGCACCGGTAGTTACCGCCGAGGTAGAAGCCTATGTGCTGCAAAATATTATCATGCCGACAGTGCACGGTATGGCCAGGGAAGGCGCAAGTTATACCGGATTCCTGTATGCGGGACTAATGATTGACCCGCAAGGCAAGGCAAAAGTAGTCGAATACAATTGCCGTTTTGGTGATCCTGAAGCCCAGCCGATCATGATGCGGCTACAATCCGATTTAGTCGAACTTTGCCTGGCCGCATGCGATGGCCAGCTTTCCACTAAAGCGGCTAAATGGGATCCGCGCTACGCCCTGGGAGTGGTGCTAGCGGCGAGTGGTTACCCCGGCTCCTATGCCAAAGGCAAGTTGATTCGCAATATACCTGTCGAACAGGAGTCCTCGAAGGTATTTCACGCTGGTACCGCCTCGGACAAGCAGGGTAAGGTCGTTTCAAACGGCGGGCGTGTTCTCTGCGCTGTATCCCTCGGCGACAGTGTTCGGCAGGCCCAACGCAAGACTTATCAATTAGTCGCCGATATCGACTGGGCAGATGCCTACTATCGCACCGATATTGGCTTCAAGGCATTTAATACGAATAAATAGGCAGTTTTAGGCGCCATATCAGCGTCTATCGGGGGTTAACTCCGACAGGCTGCCGCATGACAAAACTGCTCGCCAAACCTTCTGTTTTTCATGGTTTTATCGGTTCCATGCTTGCCTCGTTCATTTCATTTGTTTAAGTAAATTATCACTAATGACAGCTAACCGATTGAGATATATTATAAAAACCTGCTTTCTTTAGTAACAGCTCCCCCTACTATATATAGTGGATTAGAACAATAAATATCACAATATATTGTGCTTTTCCCAATTAAGGCTATACTACGGCCACTCTTAATATTTACACTGACTCGAGCGAATCAATGAGATGTCCTAATTGCAGTTCACCGATGTTTGTAACCGATGAAAACGCGACTTCGAGAAGCCTGGTCAAGTTTTTTCAATGTACTAATTGTATCGGCGGGCACGTTTCATCCGAACCACTCCCAGAAAATGATAGTATCTCCGATACCAGAGTCGAATTTCTTGGTTCTGGTTCAGTGATAAGGAATAAAAACCTTCAAATGTTTTAAGGCAGGTCTGACTTATTCAGATCTTGCGGTAGTAATTTTGTACGGTTTCTGGCTATCACTAACCGGCTGAAACACTAACCGACTGTTTGAAAAGCAAGGTTATTCTCAGACCGCCAAGCACTGATCGCCCGAATGCCATCTCGATTTTGTAGGAATTGACAATATCGGCAACTACCGCGAGTCCAATACCCTGGCCTTCGCTGGTTTCATCGAGTCGGGTTCCTCGATTTAAAATCTTTTCCACTTGCTGCTGTCTGAGTCCCTGACCGTCGTCTTCAATGGTTAGTTGTATTTCTTCGTTGTCTCCCCTATCAACCACGATGACAACCTTCCCCCTGCAGTATTTAAACGCATTATCCAGCAGATTGCCGATAACTTCGAGACAGTCGCTCTCATCCATTCTGAGCATAATGGTCGGGGGTAAACTGGATTCTACCTGCACTGATTTATCTCGATATACCTTCTCCATCGCCGCCAGGATCTTCTTGATAATCTGGGTCAGATCGATCGGCTTACTAATTTGCAGGCCGGCAATATTACTCGCTTTTTGCAACTGGTAAGATACGATTTGATTCATTCTATCGACCTGTTCTCGTAAGGTAGCCATATCTATCCGGCTTGACTTTTCGGCATCCGATATCCCGCTTAAAACCGCAAGCGGAGTTTTCAGGCTATGTGCCAGATCGTCCATCGCGTTGCGGTAACGTTGTTGCCGATACTGTTCGCGCCCGAGCAATATATTTAGATTCTCGGTCAGGGGAGTTATTTCCCTGGGATAGCTGTGTTCAAACCCCGATTGTTTGCGGTCTTCTATCGCTTTTATTTCGCGCCCAACTATTTTCAATGGCCGTAAACTCCACATCATTACTAAATACATTAATACCAGGAGTAATACCGTAGTAACAATTAACCAGGCCCACAGGGTTTGCCGGAACCGATCCAGTTGCTGGAAATAATCACTAGCTTCGCGCCAGACAACAACATCGTAGCGCTGTAACTTGTCTTTGATATCGGGCCATTGAATTGCAAAAACCAGCTGAAAATAGGTCTTCTGAGCGAATTCCTGAGAACTAAATTGCCAATCACCAAGCGCTACAACGCTAACCCCGGGAAACCGAATACTGGTCGACCGCGAGCGCCATAACTCATCTTTATTTGTATTATAAAGCATGGCATAAAGACCAGAATCTATGGTCATCAGACTGGATTCAAAAAGCCGATCATCTGAGACTGTAATACTCATCCCAGTCTGGTTTCTATCGACTGCGGCCAGCAGGCTATAGATTAATACCTGTAATTTATCTTCCTCCGCCTGCAACGCTCGCTTGACAACCGCTCGCTCCAGAGCAATCGCGGTCAATATCATAAATAAGACCAATACGATCATCGAAACAAATGTGAGCCGTGATTTTATCGATTGCATCGATAGCGACGGTATCAGGTTTGTTCAACACGAGCTAGATTAAATCTATAGCCTCTGCCTCTTAATGTTTCGATAGGTTGCAGGCTTTCGTCCGGATCAAGCTTTTGCCGCAAGCGCCGAATAAAAACTTCTATCACATTACTATCGTTGTCAGCTTCATCGTCGTACAGATGTTCGGTTAACACCGTTTTAGAAATAACCTCTCCTGCATGCAGCATAAGGTATTCGAGCACCTTATATTCAAAGGCGGTTAAATTAAGTTCTCTTTCGTCTACATAAGTTCTTTGCGATGAAGTATCGAGAATCACCGGAGAACAAACAATACGAGAATCTGACCAGCCCGACGCACGACGAATTAGCACCCTTATCCTGGCCATCATTTCTTCGTGATGAAACGGTTTTACCAGATAGTCATCAGCACCGGCGTCTAGCCCCTGCACCTTGTCTTGCCAGCGTCCCCGGGCAGTCAAAATCAAAATCGGAATATTATTTCCTTGCTTGCGAATAGAATTAATCACTTCGAGTCCAGATAGCTCTGGCAAGCCGAGGTCAATAATTGCAACGTCGCTAGGATATTCCTCAAGTAGGTACAAACCCTCGCTACCGTTATCAGCGCTATCGACCGCGAAACCCTCTTTTTTCAGGCGGTCGATAATCTGTCCCTGAATAACCAGATCATCTTCAATCACTATTGCTCGCATTTGACTATCTGCCTGCTTTAAAAATTTGCATAAATGCGGGTCTGAATCTCACAAACCCGCCCAGAATAAAAGGCTGTGCTATTAAATCAGTGACTATAATGCATTGATTTCGGATGAAAAGTAAAATCCACCCAGATGGTTTTTAGCAGGGCCTGTCCGAGAACCTGCTGTCTACTGCGGTCAGGCTCCTGAGAGATTAAATGACAGGTTCAATCTGGATTCGTAATTTAATCCGCTTACCAGGATCATAGGGCATTTTTATCTGGTAACGCTCGCCCTGGTAACGATAAGTCACCTGGTAACCATCCGGTACCTCCTCATAGCTCACCTGGTGGCGCACACTGCAGCGCTGCTCATATTCAGTGTAGCCATTCTGTGGCACAGATTGAGTATTTCCATTCACCGCATTGTGTCCTATCTGTGCCCCTATGATAGTACCGATCACAGTGGCGAGCTTATTACCCCTGCCCTTGCCAAACTGATGCCCTATCACACCACCGAGGATACCCCCTACAGCCATGCCACTGGCCGATTTGTGACCCGTTCCGCGATGGGTCTGAATGACTGGTTCGTCCCAGCATTCTCTAATCGGAGTAGAAACTTGAACTTCTCTATAGATCGGTCTTAGATCGACGACTCTAGCGAAATCATAAGTCATATTTATCGAAGGATTCTTGTATCGTTGACGGTCCGAGCCTGCCATCGCCGTTGCCGACATTAAGATTAAAATCATCACCATTACAGGTTTGCCAGTTTTCACGCTAATCTCCAGATGTTTGTTGGTGACTGACAATATAAATAATAGACGCTGAATCTCAGCTTAACGTGTGGGTTATCCGCTGGCATTGTGAAAAAGTTACTTCGGAGCTAGCTGTATCGTGTAAAATGCAGGCACTGGTAGTGCCTTTTTCCACCCGAGACGACCACCATAACACCCCTGTCTGGATTTTTTGCAATAACATCAATCACTGGCTTGATTTTTAGAATCGAATGCCTAAGCTAGCCCGCATATTGCATCAAGGCCGTACGGTTAAGGTTATTTAATCTTTAAAATAAGTGAATGACAGAGAGAATTGGCGAAATTGGAAATATACAGTATGTACCTGATCGGTTTTAGTAAAAAGCTGGCAAAACAGTTTAACCAGCTTTTTACTAAATTCGGATCCCTTCATGCAATATGAAGGCTAATCGGCTAATTACTGGTAGACCCACATGTACGCTCTGGAAATTTCTCATTTACACAAGACCTATGCCAACGGACTCGAGGCACTGAAAGGTATCGACCTGACCATCGAGGAAGGTGATTTTTTTGCATTGCTAGGGCCTAATGGTGCAGGCAAATCAACCTGTATCGGAATTATTTCCTCACTGGTAAACAAAACCAGCGGCAGCGTAAAAGTATTTGGCCATTCGCTAGAACAGGAATTAATCAAGGTGAAGTCATTGCTGGGCTCAGTGCCGCAAGAATTTAATTTCAACGTTTTCGAACCGGTAAACGAAATAGTCACCAATCAGGGTGGCTTTTACGGGATTCCTGCAAAAATTGCGAAGAAAAGAACCGAGTTTTATCTAAAAGAGCTGGGGTTATGGTCTCACCGCAATGAACAGGCAAGAACTCTGTCCGGTGGCATGAAGCGACGATTGATGATCGCCAGAGCCCTGATACATAAGCCACGCCTGATGATTCTGGATGAACCGACAGCCGGGGTCGATATACAACTGCGTCGTTCCATGTGGCAGTTTATGGATGAAATCAACCAGCAAGGCACAACGATTATTCTGACCACACATTATCTTGAAGAGGCTGAGCAAATGTGTCGAAACGTCGCCATTATCGACGAAGGCCTGATCATTGAAAATACCAGTATGAAGTCCCTGCTGAAGAGTCTGGACAGCGAAATTTTCGTGCTCTATCTTAAAGACACCATTAGCGAGGCGCCAGTACTCGATGGTTTTGGCCGCACCCTGATGATCGACGAGAACACGATCGAAGTGGAAGTACCCGGGTCACTTTCCTTAAACGACCTGATCCAGCAACTGGATGTACAAAATCTGGTGGTCAGCCGCATGCGCAATAAATCGAACCGACTGGAAGAGTTATTTATTGCGATCACCGCGAAACCGGAGAAATCCACATGACAGGCGCTAATTACTGGGTTGCCTATCAAACCATCACCCGCAAGGAAATTTTACGCTTTAGCCGTATCTGGATGCAAACCCTGATTCCCCCTATTATCATGGTGGGTTTGTATTTTATTATTTTTGGCAATCTGATCGGCCAGAGAATTGGAGAAATGGATGGCATGACTTATATCGATTTCATCATGCCTGGCCTGGTAATGATGTCCATCATCACCAATTCCTACGCTAACGTGGTGTCATCGTTTTACTCGGCGAAACATGCTTGTTATATCGAGGAGATGATTATTGCCCCCATCCCGAACGTCGTCATTTTACTGGGTTATGTCACCGGTGGCGTGGCTCGTGGCTTATGCGTTGGTGCAGCGGTCAGCCTGGTCTCCCTGATATTCACCGATTTTTATATACACAACCTTTTTATAGTCCTGATAGTCGCCTTTCTCACTGCATTCCTGTTTTCGCTAGCAGGTTTGATCAACGCAGTATTTGCCAATAGTTACGACCATATCGCGATCATCCCAACTTTCATATTAACCCCGCTCACCTACCTGGGCGGAATTTTTTATTCGATCAAACTGCTGCCTGAATTCTGGCAGCAAGCATCAATGATCAATCCGGTGCTCTATATGGTCAACAGCTTTCGCTACGGCTTCCGTGGTGCCAGCGATATCGAACTCAGTACCGCCATCGGCGTAATTTTATTTTTCATCCTGATCCTTTTTAGCATTTCTATGATATTGCTCGAACGTGGCACTGGAATAAAGCATTGACGCAACACATCGATATCGGCGTCAATCTGACAAATAAAAGCCTGATACATAACCTCGACGCGGTAATCAAACGCGCCAATGATGCTGGCGTGAAACAAATGGTAGTGACCGGCACTAGTATCGAGGACAGTGACAAGGCGATTCAGCTTTGCGCAAAATACCCTGAACATCTGGTTTGTACGGCTGGTATTCATCCGCACCATGCCAGCGACTGGAAGAAGGATACGGCAAACACCTTAGTCCAACTACTCGAAAATACCTGTGTTCGGGCAATTGGTGAGACCGGTCTTGATTTTAATCGTAATTTTTCTCCGCGCGATGCCCAGATCGAGGCCTTTCACCAACAGCTCGAGCTGGCAATAACAATGAATAAACCCGTGTTTGCCCACCAACGCGATGCGCATGATGTTTTTTTTGAAATCCTGCGTGAATATCGTAACGATCTCGCCAATATCGTTGTGCATTGTTTCACTGACAGCAAAGCTGCGCTGTTTGATTATCTAGAGATGGAATGCCACATCGGTGTCACTGGCTGGATTTGCGACGAACGGCGTGGCGCAGAATTGGCACAGCTGGTGAAATACATTCCCCATGATCGCCTGATGGTGGAAACCGATGCGCCCTACTTATTGCCGCGAGATTTACCCGATAAACCTAAAAATCGTGTTAACGAGCCCGCGTATCTGCCCCATATTATAAAGTCGATAGCGCACTATCAAAACAGGCCTGAGGATCGGGTGGCTGCTGAATGCCTGAAAACCAGTCAGCTATTTTTTGGTATCTAACCCCTGTCCTTAACGAGCCCTGGATCATCGACTCACCAGACTATTTATTTGCATAAAGCCAATAGCGTAATATTTTTCTGCAAGGACTGATTTCCGGTCTAAACTCCTGTTAGATAAAATCGATTCCAGGCTCAAAATCATTTGATAATGAACGAACACGCTAAACTGATATTTTTCGCTTCGATAGCCGAGCCATGCAGCTACCTGGACGACAGGACCGCCGTAAGCGCTTTTGCGAATCCACACATCGATATGGATATGCAAACCTATAACGATTTAATACAACATGGTTTCAGGAGATCAGGCGGTTATTTATATCGCCCCCATTGTCCCAGCTGCCATGAATGTGTTTCCGTAAGAGTCCCCCTTAAAAAACAAAAATTTTCCCGTAACGAGCTACGCACAATTCGGCGCAACTCTGATCTCAGCGTGACCTTTTTAAAGGGTAAATTTCGCAAAGCGCATTTCGATCTCTACAAACGCTATATTAACTCCCGGCATAATGACGGCAGTATGGCGAATCCAAGCAAGTCAGATTATCACCGCTTTTTAATATGCGACTGGACCGATACCCTGTTTATCGAGTTTCGTTTGAACAAACAACTCATAGCAGTGGCGGTATCAGACATATTGAGCACCGGGCTTTCGGCAGTTTATACCTTTTTCGATCCGGAATATGCCGATCGCAGCCCTGGACACTTCGCT
The DNA here is from genome assembly GCA_965370015.1 of uncultured bacterium. Taxonomy (GTDB): domain Bacteria; phylum Pseudomonadota; class Gammaproteobacteria. Next base: position 15,529 of record CBDUSZ010000009.1, read on the forward strand.
ATATTGACTCAAATCAGGGAAGCAAAATCAAGAGACCTTGAGTATTTATACCTCGGCTACTGGATCAAAGATTGCGACAAGATGAGTTATAAACGGCGCTATAATCCACTGGAAGGGTTTATCAACGATCAGTGGACATTATTCCAGAGGATCTCTGATTAACCCTGGTTAATTCGTGCCCAGTCAAACGCGGGTCCGGGGTCAGTTTTTCTACCCGGCGCTATATCGCTATGACCGCAAATGGCGTCGATTTTGATTTCCAAAAAGTGTGACATCAAACTACCAACCAACTCTTCCAACTGCTGGTATTGCTGGTTGGTATATTTCAGATAGTCAGTGCCCTCCAGTTCAATGCCTATTGAGTAGTCATTACAGGCCCGCTCTCCCCGCCAGCAAGATTCTCCAGCATGCCAGGCACGTTTGAGAAAAGATACAAACTGGATAATATTACCGTCTCGCTCGATCAGGCAATGCGCCGATACTTGCATGTCACAGATGCTAGAGAAATAATCGTGCGCATTTACATCGAGCTGATTACAAAATAATTGCTGAATATAACCGCCACCAAACTCAGCAGGTGGTAAACTAATGCCATGAATCACGATTAGTTTTATTTTGGTATTGTCCGGCCGGGCATCACAATTAGGTGACTGAATCACCTCCACCGTCTGCAACCAGCCTGTATCATCAATTTTCATTTTAGCCATGCAATCGTTAATTGCCTGCGATTTTAACAATAAAAACCTGAATCCGAAGATTCAGGTTTATTTCAACTGCACGATAGAATATCTCGTATGAACCTGCAAGACCTCAATACCCCACAACAAGCAGCGATCACCTGTGTCGACAAACCATGCCTGGTGCTAGCCGGTGCTGGCAGCGGCAAAACACGAGTCATCACCCACAAAATTGCCTATTTAATTCAACAGGCGGGTTATTCAGCAAACAAAATTCACGCTCTAACCTTTACCAATAAAGCGGCTCGCGAGATGAAACAACGTATCGTCACTCTGTTGCGCAAGAACAACGCCAAAGGACCGAGTGTCTCCACTTTCCATACCTTTGGGCTGCGTATTATTCAGCAGGAATATCACCAACTTGGATTGCGCCGGGGCTTCAGCATTATGGACGCGCGCGATGTCGAGGCCTGCCTGACCGAGCTGTTACACCGAAGTGATAACGAGCCTACTTTCGTCAAACAGGCGATGTATCAAATCAGCCACTGGAAAAATGAATTCATTAATCCGGACTCCGCGCTCCATAGCGCCGACACAGCGCTGGTGCAGGCCCAGGCGCGCTTATATCTGGAATATCAGCAATATCTGCTCGCCTGCAACTCGCTCGATTTCGACGACCTGATTATGATGCCAGTGATATTATTCAGACGCGACAAAACGTCCTTATCACGCTGGCAGGGAAAAGTTCAATACCTGTTAGTGGATGAGTATCAGGATACTAATACCAGCCAGTACGAGCTCATCAAGTTGATTTGCGGCATACGCCAGAAGCTCACCGTTGTGGGTGACGACGACCAGTCGATTTATGCCTGGCGTGGCGCCAAACCCGAAAATATCAGTCGTTTACAACAGGATTTCCCTGCACTAGAGGTGATTAAGCTCGAACAAAACTATCGCTCTAGCAGCAGAATTCTGCAGGCAGCCAATGCACTGATTTCACATAACGAACACATGTTTGAAAAAAACCTCTGGTCGGCAGCAGGTCCTGGTGAATTCATTCGCGTGTTCCCCTGTAAGAATGCAGACGAGGAATCAAATCAGATAGCAGTAGACATTCTCAGCAGACGATTTCAAAGCAAGGATGACTATCAACAGTTCGCCATCCTGTATCGAAGTAACTTTCAGTCTCGAGCTTATGAAAAGGCCCTGCGTGATCATTCGATTCCATATCAGATTACCGGTGGCACGGCTTTTTTCGAACGCCAGGAAATCAAGGACATCATGGCTTATTTACGCCTGATAACCAATCCTGACGATGATCGGGCCTTGCTACGAATTATCAATACACCCAGGCGTGAAATCGGCACCTCTACGATTAAAAAACTGGCAGGCTACGCGAAGCAGCGGCGTGCAAGCCTCGGCAAGGTCATCAAAGAATTAGGTTTGCAGGAAACATTGAATAAACGCGCCCGATTTCGCCTGCAGGGATTTGCTGATTTCATCGACGAAATGCGAATTAAGGCTGATCAACTCGATGCTTTAACACTGACCCGCCAACTGATATCGCAACTCGACTACGCTGACTGGTTACGCGATACCTGCAGCTCGCAAAAACAGGCTGAAGCGGCAATGGAAAACATCGATGAATTAACCAGCTGGATCGGCAATCTGCAAAAGCAACTGGACGACCCCTCACTCGATCGACTGGTCTCTCATCTGTCGCTGATGTCAATACTACAAAATGACGAAAGCAAAAATGAACAAAATGCGGTGCAATTAATGACCTTGCACGCCGCCAAAGGGCTCGAATTTCCACACGTCTATATTGTCGGTTTCGAGGAAGATTGTCTGCCGCACCACCAGTCACAAGATTCAGCAGGTATTGAAGAAGAACGCCGACTCGCATATGTGGGCATCACCCGCGCCGAAAAAACACTGACATTGAGCCATGTTAAAACGCGTCAAAAATTTGGCGAAATTCAGCACTGCGAACCCAGCCGATTTTTGTTCGAACTACCCGAGGCAGATCTGGAAGGTGCAGAACATACCGCCAGCAAACTCAGTGAAAGTGAAAAAAAGCAACAGGGATTGAACGCCTTTGCAGATTTACAGGCAATGCTTGGAGCAGCCGATTAAGCCCTGGTAGTTCGCACCTAATCGCAGCAGGCAAATTTCTTCAGATTATAGATAGCACTTCCCTGTGCATCAATTTTGCTAATTTACTCTGAAGCTGGCGTTGCCTGAACAGCCGTTTCGTCCTTGACGTCAATGACGAATTCTTCAGCTTCTGCTTCCGGCTTTCCTGGCATTTCCGGCATTTCCGGCATTTCCGGCATCTCCGGCATTATTGGTTTAATCCGCCTGAGGCGACGTTCTTCGTGGTAAGTCTGCCCGGTTCCTGCCGGAATTAAACGCCCGACTATGACATTTTCCTTGAGTCCTCGCAGAGGGTCTTTCGCGCCTTTAACAGCCGCTTCGGTGAGAACTCGTGTGGTTTCCTGAAAGGATGCCGCAGATATAAACGATTCAGTGACCAGCGATGCCTTGGTAATACCGAGCAAATCCTGGGTATAAGTTGCCGGCTTTTTACTCATTGCAACTGCCTTGTCGTTGGTATCGAGTACACGCGCCTTATCGACCTGGTCGCCACGCAACAACCGCGTATCACCACCATTGACAATAGTGACCTTACGCAGCATCTGGCGCACGATTACCTCGATGTGTTTATCGTTGATGGAAACGCCTTGCAAGCGATAAACGTCCTGAACTTCATTGACCATGTAATTAGTCAAATCCTTCAACCCCTTGATGCGCACAATATCGTGCGAGTCAAGCTCACCGTCCACTATCAATTCACCTCTTGCTACATGCTCGCCTTCGAACACATTAATGTGTCGAAATTTTGGAATCAAGGTTTCGATGGATTCGCCGTCACTATCGGTAATGACCAGACGTTTCTTACCTTTGGTTTCCTTGCCATAGGAGATAGTGCCGGTCATTTCCGCCATGATTGCGGGTTCTTTCGGTTTTCTCGCTTCGAACAGATCGGCCACGCGTGGCAATCCGCCGGTGATATCGCGGTTCTTGGAAGATTCCTGCGGAATCCGCGCCAATATATCACCCACCTCAATAGATGCACCGTCTTCAACGTTGATTAAAGCTCCACCAGGTAGCATATAATGTGCGGGAATATTAGTCCCTGCATAACATAGCGGCTCACCTTTTGCGTTAATCAATTCAATCGTTGGGCGCAGTTCCTTACCTGCATTGGAGCGAATCGAATCGTCCATGACCTCGATCGAAGTCAGGCCAGTCACATCGTCGAGTCTATGCTGTACCGTCACTGCCTCGACAAAATCGGAGAACTTAACCTTACCAGCAACCTCGGTAATAATCGGATGCATATGCGGATCCCAATTTGCAAGGGTTTGACCTGCTTTGGCTTTCGCACCATCTTTAACCGTGAATTCGGAGCCGTAAGGGATTTTGTAGCGCTCTCTCTCGCGACCATTGGCATCGATAACGCCTATCTCTCCAGAACGTGATACAGAGATCAACTTACCGGATGAATTTTTAACCACTTTGACGTTATGGAACTTGGCAGTACCGCTATTTTTGATCTCGATACTATTCACCGACGCCGAGCTACTTGCCGCTCCACCGATGTGGAAGGTACGCATGGTTAACTGAGTGCCAGGCTCACCAATCGACTGTGCAGCAATCACGCCGACAGCCTCGCCTTTGCCGACCAGGTGTCCTCGCGCTAGCTCGCGGCCATAACATTTCACACACAAGCCATGTCGAGTCTCACAAGTCACTGCCGAACGCACATTGAGTACATCAACGCCGATGGCGTTGATTATATCGGCTTCAGCTTCTTCCACCAGGGTACCCCGTTCGATCAGAATATTTCCTTTTTCGTCTTCTAGATCCTGCTGTAATACCCGACCCAGAACACGCTCGCCGAGTTCGACAACAATATCGCCACCCTCGATAACAGGACGCAAATCGATGCCCTGTTCGGTACCACAATCGTCCGTGTTGACCACCAAATCCTGCGACACGTCTACCAGCCGACGGGTCAGATAACCCGAGTTGGCTGTTTTCAATGCGGTGTCGGCAAGGCCTTTACGAGCGCCATGGGTAGAGATGAAGTACTGAAGTACGTCGAGACCCTCACGAAAGTTTGCGGTAATCGCATTTTCGATGATAGAGCCATCCGGCTTCGCCATCAATCCGCGCATACCGGCCAACTGCCTGATTTGTGCTGCCGACCCCCGTGCACCGGAATCAGACATGACGAATATTGAGTTGAACGACTTTTGCTCCACTTCATTACCTTCGGCATCGATCACGGTTTCCTTACCAATTTCATCCATCATTGCCTTAGCAACTTTATCATTGGTATGTGACCAGATATCGACCACCTTGTTATAGCGTTCGCCGGAAGTTACCAGACCTGTAGTCCATTGCTTTTCAATGTCCTTGATATCTTTTTCCGCATCGGCGATTAACCTGGCTTTCGAGTCGGGCACAATCATGTCATTAACACCGATCGAGATGCCCGATTTAGTCGCGTAGTGGTACCCCGTGTACATTAATTGATCAGCGAGGATAACGGTTTCTTTCAATCCGACTTCGCGATAACAGGCATCTATCAGATTCGATACATTTTTCTTATCCAGAGTTTTGTTTATTAAGTCGAAGGACAGGCCTTCAGGCAACAGATCACTCAAAATGGCGCGACCGACAGTGGTATCGACCAAACGCCTGCTTTTGATCTTGTTACCTTCTTCGTCGAGACGAAATTCGATCACTCGGCACTTAATTTTCGCCTGCAACTCCACCCTCTTGGTATGGTAAGCGCGCGCCACTTCTTTCGAATCTGCGAACACCATACCCTCACCCTGCACATTGATCTTGTCTCGCGTCATGTAATAAAGACCGAGAATAATATCCTGAGTGGGCACGATGATAGGCTTGCCGTTAGCCGGCGACAAAATGTTATTAGTTGACATCATCAGGGTGCGAACTTCGAGTTGCGCCTCAATTGATAACGGTACATGCACAGCCATCTGATCGCCGTCAAAGTCGGCATTAAAGGCGGTACAAACTAGTGGGTGTAACTGAATCGCTTTACCTTCAATCAGTATTGGTTCAAACGCCTGAATACCGAGTCGGTGTAATGTCGGCGCACGGTTAAGCATTATCGGATGTTCGCGAATCACTTCTTCGAGAATATCCCAGACTTCTGCAACCTCGCGCTCCACCAGTTTCTTCGCCGCTTTAATCGTAGTTGCCAGGCCGCGCATTTGTAATTTGCTAAAAATAAAGGGCTTAAACAATTCCAGTGCCATCTTTTTCGGCAGGCCGCACTGGTGCAATTTTAAGGTAGGACCAACCACGATAACCGAACGGCCAGAATAATCGACTCGTTTTCCGAGTAAATTCTGACGGAAACGACCTTGCTTACCCTTGATCATATCGGACAATGATTTCAGCGGTCGCTTATTGGTACCGGTGATCGCACGACCACGACGTCCATTGTCGAGCAAGGCGTCGACCGACTCCTGTAACATACGCTTTTCATTACGCACGATAATGTCTGGTGCACTGAGTTCGAGTAGTCGCTTCAGACGATTGTTACGGTTAATCACGCGCCGGTATAAGTCATTCAGATCGGAGGTAGCAAAACGGCCGCCATCGAGCGGTACCAACGGTCGCAAATCCGGTGGCAAAACCGGCAATACAGTCATTACCATCCACTCTGGCTTGTTGCCGGAATCGATGAAAGCTTCTACCAGTTTCAGGCGTTTGGATAAACGTTTAAACTTGGTCTCCGATTTGGTGCTTTCGATATCATCACGCAGTTGTTGGGCTTCGAGATTCAAATCGACTTCTTTGAGTAACTCATAAACCGCTTCTGCGCCCATTTTGGCGTTGAAGTCGTCACCAAATTCTTCGATCGCTTCAAGATAGGACTCGTCGTTCAACAACTGTCCTTTTTCAAGCGTAGTCATACCTGGGTCTATAACCACGAATCCTTCAAAATAGAGTACGCGTTCAATGTCGCGCAATGTCATATCGAGTAATAATCCAATTCGCGATGGCAGGGATTTCAAAAACCAGATATGTGCAATTGGGCAAGCAAGTTCGATATGGCCCATGCGCTCTCGGCGTACCTTGGTCTGGGTAACTTCAACCCCACATTTTTCGCAAACCACGCCACGATGCTTGAGACGTTTATATTTGCCGCAAAGGCACTCGAAGTCCTTGACCGGGCCAAATACCTTGGCGCAAAACAATCCATCCCGTTCTGGCTTAAAAGTACGGTAGTTGATCGTTTCCGGTTTCTTAACTTCACCGTAAGACCATGATCGCACCATATCGGGCGAGGCCAGGCCTACTTTAATGTGATCAAAATCATCAACCTGACCTTGCTTCTTTAATAAATTAAGTAAGTCTCTCATGTTTATTCCTGCTCAAGTTCTATGTTCAGGCTTAAAGATCTGATTTCTTTAAGTAGCACGTTAAATGACTCAGGCATACCTGCTTCCATACTGAAATCGCCGTCAACGATATTTTTGTACATCTTGTTTCTCCCATTCACATCGTCTGATTTAACCGTCAGCATTTCCTGCAAGGTATAAGCGGCACCGTAAGATTCGAGCGCCCAGACTTCCATTTCACCGAAACGCTGGCCACCAAACTGAGCTTTACCGCCCAGCGGCTGTTGCGTTACCAGGCTGTAAGGACCTGTCGAGCGCGCATGCATCTTGTCGTCCACCAGGTGATTCAGCTTCAACATATACATGTAACCGACAGTCACAGGACGGTCAAATGGATCACCGGTACGACCATCGATCAGAGTGGTTTGACCCGATTCTGGCAATTCAGCCAGCGCCAACATGTTTTTAATCTCCTCTTCATCTGCACCATCAAATACTGGCGTCGACATCGGCACGCCATCGCGCAAATTGTTACAAAGTTCGAGGATTTCACTATCTTTGAATGCCTTTAAGTTCAGCTTTTCACTACTGTTGTTGTATATCTTTTTGAGAAAGGTTCTGAACTCCTCTGCCTTACTATGCGCCTCAAACATTTTACCTATTTTAAGACCGAGCCCTCTTGCAGCCCAGCCTAAATGGGCTTCCAGAATCTGACCGACGTTCATGCGCGAAGGTACACCAAGAGGATTCAACACGATATCGACCGGGGTGCCATCTTCACGATAAGGCATGTCTTCTTCTGGCACGATCATCGATACCACACCCTTGTTACCGTGGCGACCAGCCATCTTGTCTCCAGGTTGCATACGGCGCTTGACAGCGACATATACCTTAACCATTTTCAAAACACCCGGTTTTAGATCGTCACCTGCAGTCACCTTTCTTTTCTTTTCTTCGAACAGGCGATCAAATTCGGATCGCTGAGCTTCAAGTTGCTCGTTCATCGATTCCAGGCCCTTACTAATCTTATCATCGCTAATTCGGACTTTTGTCCACTGGTCGCGACCAATTGATTCCAGGTATTCCTCTGTAATGACAGCATTTTTCTTTAGATCACCCGGACCACCGGTAGCCTTTTTACCGGTAATCAATCGTGCCACACGATGGTAAATATTTTCTTCGATGATACGGAACTGGTCGTCGAGGTCTTTCTTTAGGGATTCAATTTCAGCACGTTCGTTTTCTAACGCACGGGCATCTTTTTCGACGCCATCACGGGTAAAAACCCGCACATCGACAACAGTACCAACAACACCAGATTTCATACGTAACGAAGTATCTTTAACGTCGGAAGCTTTTTCACCAAAAATTGCACGCAGCAACTTCTCTTCCGGTGTCAGCTGAGTTTCGCCTTTGGGAGTTACCTTGCCTACCAGGATGTCACCTGTTTTCACTTCGGCACCGACATACACGACACCAGATTCATCAAGCTTCGACAACAGACCTTCGCTGACATTCGGGATGTCTGCGGTAATCTCCTCTGAGCCCAATTTGGTGTCACGCGCGAGACAGCTCAACTCTTCGATATGAATCGTAGTAAACCGGTCTTCTTTTACCACGCGCTCCGACAACAGAATTGAGTCCTCGAAGTTGTATCCATTCCAGGGCATGAAAGCAACCTGCATGTTTTGACCCAATGCCAGCTCACCCAGATCAGTGGAAGCGCCATCCGCCAGAACATCGCCTTTTTCGATTATATCGCCGGGTTTAACCAGCGGCTTCTGATTGATACAGGTATTCTGGTTAGAGCGCGTATATTTGGTGAAGTTATAAATATCGACACCGGGTTCGCCTTCGCTGGTCTCACTATCATTCACCCGAATCACCGTGCGACTAGCGTCCACCGAGTCAACCGTACCGCCTCGAACTGCTTTCACCGTAGTACCCGAATCAACTGCAACCACACGTTCCATGCCAGTTCCCACTAACGGTTTTTCCGCGCGCAGACAGGGAACTGCCTGGCGTTGCATGTTCGACCCCATCAGTGCCCGGTTAGCGTCATCGTGCTCCAGAAAAGGAATCAACGCTGCGGCAACCGAGACGATTTGCTTGGGTGATACATCCATATAATCGATCTTCGCCGCTGTACTCAAAGTGAATTCATTTCTGCTACGACAGGGGATTAAGTCATCGGTCATTACGCCTTTTTTGTCGAGTGCAACATTCGCCTGGGCGATGGTGAACTGGCCTTCCTCAATCGCCGACAGATAAACAACTTCACCGGTGACTTTGCCATTGTTCACTTTACGATATGGCGTTTCAAGAAAACCATAATGATTGGTGCGAGCATACACCGACAGCGAATTTATCAGGCCGATATTTGGCCCCTCCGGGGTCTCAATGGGGCATAGGCGGCCGTAGTGGGTCGGGTGAACATCTCGAACTTCAAATCCAGCGCGTTCGCGGGTTAAACCGCCCGGCCCAAGTGCTGACACACGACGTTTGTGTGTTACTTCTGAGAGCGGATTATTTTGATCCATAAACTGGGAAAGCTGGCTGGAACCAAAGAATTCCTTTACCGCTGCAGCCACCGGCTTTGCGTTAATAATGTCCTGCGGCATCAGGCCCTCTGATTCGACCAGCCCGAGGCGATCACGCACCGCACGTTCAACACGAACGATACCGGTTCTAAACGCGTTTTCGGCCATTTCGCCAACACTACGGATACGGCGATTTCCAAGATGGTCTATATCGTCAACCGTTCCGTTGCCATTGCGAATATCAATCAACACTTTCACCGCGTCGACGATATCTTCGGTCGACAGGGTGCCGCTACCTTCAATTTCTTCGCGACCCAGCCGACGATTAAATTTCATCCGACCTACTTCGGATAGATCGTATCTATCTGGATTAAAGAACAGGTTTTGGAACAGGTTTTCTGCCGAATCCTTGGTGGGTGGTTCGCCTGGACGCATCATGCGGTAAATTTCAACCTTGGCTTCGAGATCATTAGTGGTTGGATCCAGCGCCAGGGAATTCGAAATAAAGGCACCTCGATCGACCTCATTGGTGAAAATAGTCTTAATCTGTTTAACTTTTTTATCTCGAATCAAGGCGATTAATTCTTCAGTGATCTCGTCATTAGCATTCGCAAACACTTCACCGGTTTCTTCGTCGACCAAATTGTCTGAAAGAATTTTTCCCATCATGTAGTCTTCGGGCACAGTCAGCAACTTGGCGCCCGACTTCTTCAGCGCCTTGATATGCAAAGCAGTGATACGACGACCCTGCGGTACCAGAACTTCACCCTTGACTTTAAGATCGAAGGTTGCAGTTTCACCTTTTAGCCAGTCGACCTGCAGCACCATATTGATTTCGTTCTTTTTAAACTTGAATACATTATGCTCAAAAAACATGTCGAGCATTTGTACCGTATCGAAGCCCAGTGCGCGTAATATAATGGTCGCAGGTAATTTGCGCCGCCTGTCGATGCGCACGAACAATGCATCTTTCGGATCGAATTCGAAATCGAGCCAGGAACCCCGGTAAGGAATAACCCGGGCTGAATATAGTAACTTGCCTGACGAATGCGACTTGCCACGATCATGGTCAAAAAAGACCCCGGGGGAACGATGCAGCTGCGAGACAATAACTCGCTCGGTGCCATTAATTACGAAGGTACCGTTATCCGTCATTAATGGCATTTCGCCCATGTAAACTTCCTGTTCCTTAATATCCTTCACCGACCGATTTTTAGCCGAAGCCTCCTTGTCATAGATAACCAGACGCACGAGGACACGCAATGGCGCAGCATAGGTGAGACCGCGAATTTGACATTCCTTGACGTCGAATATTGGTTTTCCAACACGGTAACTGACATATTCCAGTTCGACAGCACCGGAAAAACTGACGATTGGGAAAATAGATTGAAAAGCACGCTGCAGTCCAGTTCCTGTCTGAACCCCATCTGGGCTTAGAAAACGTTTGTACGAATCCGTTTGAATAGCGAGCAGATAAGGCTCATCGATCACTGCTGGTCGTTTGCCAAAATCTCTGCGAACACGTTTTTTCTCAGTAAAAGAGTAAGCCATTTATATTCCTCTAAAAACAAATGTTTTCATATCAGTATCATTGCTGTGCCACTATTTAAAAATAGAAACACGAACGGGCCGATGGCATTTTCAGCCATCAGCCCTGTACTGGGTGTCTATACCCAGGTAACCGTGAACTACTTAAGTTCGACAGTTGCGCCAGCTTCTTCAAGCTGCTTTTTAAGCTCTTCGGCTTCGACCTTGGAAGCACCTTCCTTGATAGTAGTAGGGGCACTTTCAACCATGTCTTTGGCTTCTTTAAGACCCAGACCGGTAATCGCACGTACTGCCTTGATGACAGCCACTTTCTTCTCACCGAAATTACCCAGTACCACGTTGAATTCATCCTTCTCTTCAACAGCATCACCCGCATCACCTGCTGCTGCGGGTGCCGCGGCCACCGCTGCTGCGGCCGAAACGCCGAATTTTTCTTCCATTGCGGAAATCAGATCAACGACTTCCATAACGCTCATATTTGATAAAGTTTCAAGAATATCTTCTTTAGAAACTGCCATTGTTATTTCTCCTGATACAGAAAATTAAAATAAAGTTAATTAAGCCTGTTTTTGATCGCGAATCGCTGCAACCGTGCGGGTTAATTTGCCTGGTACTTCTTTCATAGTACGTGCAAGTTTTTCCACCGGTGCTTTCATCACGGCCATCAACAAACTGATCGCTTGATCATAAGTTGGTAAAGAAGCTAGTCGCTTAATTTCGGATGGATCTAGCAGCTCACCGCCAAAGGCGATCAGCTTAACGACTAATTTCTTATTGGCATCCGCATACTCCTTCAGAACACGAGCGGCCCCGCCCGGTTCCTCCATCGAAAATGCGTAGACCATTTGACCCTGCAATGCATCGCTCAGGCAACCGTAATCCGTGCCCTCAAACGCACGTCGAGCCAAAGAATTTTTGACCACGCGCAAATGCACATTGGATTCACGAGCCTTGACACGCAATTGGCTCATCTCACCAACCGTCAAGCCCTGATACTCGGCCACAATCACAGAGTGTGCTTGCGCAGCAGCTTCCGCTACTTCACTCACCACCGTCTGTTTTTGCTGGAGTGTTAAAGGCATATTAAGTTCTCCTGATTATTAAACCATACTGAACTAATGTTCAGCCCTTCATCCCTGTCCGATATTGCTATCGATTCCCTTTACGATCTCTTAACCAGAAATTTCTGTCTCAGAAGATCATCTACGCAGGAAATTAAGGCCAAACCCTCAAGGAGCCAGCCACCCGCGGTCTTTGATGAGATCAGCACCCTGGGGTACTGGTGTTCTCAAAGATTCTAACTAGAAGCCTGTTCGAAAATAAAAAGCCTACCGCGAACAAGCACCTGGCGTAGTTACTTTAAATCTAACGACGCTTGATCAACCGCGATACCCGGACCCATGGTAGTCGAGATTGAAACTTTCTTTAAAAACACCCCTTTTGAAGAGGTGGGTTTGGCCTTCTTTAAATCGGCCAGTAAAAATTCCAGATTTTCACGCAATTGAGTAACCTCAAAACTGGACTTACCGATGGTACAATGAATAATGCCGCCTTTATCTGTTCTATAACGAACCTGACCAGCCTTGGCGTTTCTCACAGCGGTTGCGACATCTGGCGAAACAGTCCCTACTTTGGGGTTTGGCATCAGGCCTCGTGGCCCAAGTAACTGACCTAACTGGCCAACCACACCCATGGCGTCTGGACTGGCGATGACAACATCGTAGTTCAAATCACCGCCTTTCATGGAATCCGCCAGATCCTGCATACCCACCACATCAGCACCAGCCTCATTTGCCTTGTCGATATTGTCGCCCTGAGCGAATACGGCAACGCGAACTACTTTACCGGTACCATTAGGCAATACACTGGAACCTCGCACATTCTGATCAGATTTGCGTGGATCAACACCCAGGTTGATGGCAGCATCAATCGACTCATCAAACTTGGCGGTACTGAGCTCCTTGAGCAATGCCAGGCCCTCGTCAATCGCGTATTGTGCAGTTTTATCGATTTTTTCGCGTATCGCTACCAAACGTTTCGACTCTTTAGACACGTTACACTCCCTCCACGTCTAAGCCCATACTACGAGCACTGCCAGCAATAATGCGAACTGCTGCATCCATATCATTGGCGTTTAGATCTCTCATCTTGGTGGTGGCAATTTCTTCGAGTTGTGCGCGATTTACCTTGCCAACCTTGAGCATATTTGGAGTGCCACTGCCCTTGGCGATTCCAGCCGCCTTCCTTAACAATACAGCCGCTGGCGGGGTTTTTATCTCAAACGTGAAACTTTTGTCAGAATATACCGCTATCACTACCGGAAGCGGCATACCATTTTCGACGTCCTGGGTCTGCGCGTTAAACGCTTTGCAAAACTCCATGATATTAAGGCCGTGTTGGCCGAGTGCAGGACCCACCGGCGGACTCGGATTTGCCGAGCCTGCAGGCACCTGTAACTTGATATACTTTTCTATCTTTTTAGCCACAACGCTATCTCCCGGGTACAAACGGACTACTCAATTCGCCCTCCCCATCAAAACTATTCTGAATTCAATAATCGATCTTGCGACCGCTACTAACCTTTTTCTACCTGTCCAAAAGTCAACTCTACCGGAGTAGAACGACCAAAAATTTGTACTGAAACGAGCATCTTACTCTTCTCGTAATTGACTTCCTCGACGACACCGTTGAAATCATTGAATGGCCCGTCGTTAACTCGCACTACCTCACCCACTTCAAATAGCACCTTAGGTCTTGGCCTGTCTACACCTTCCTCGACACGATTCAAAATGGCATCCGCTTCGACTTCGCTAATCGGTGCTGGCCTGTCGCTGGTACCACCTATAAATCCGAGAACTTTCGGCACCTGTTTCACCAGGTGCCAGGTATCATTATCCATTTCCATTTGCACTAACACATACCCGGGAAAGAACTTGCGCTCGCTTTTGCGCTTGACACCGTCTTTCATTTCTACCACTTCCTCGGTAGGCACTAATATTTGGCCGAATTTCTCCTCGTACCCGGAACTAGCAATACGACTCTCGAGCACCTTTTTAACGTAGGCTTCGAAGCCGGAATAAGCATGTATCACATACCAGCGTATAGCTGATTCGGTCTTTACAGCTGACTCTTCCTCGACAGTTTCTTCGTTTGACATCAATACACCTTAAACCAGTAAACTGCGCACACCCCATCCCAGGGTCATATCGATTAACCAGAGCATGATGGCAACTATAAATACCATGATGAGGACAGCAATTGTAGTTTGAGTGGTTTCTGTCCGCGTAGGCCAGACCACCTTGCGCACTTCAACCCTGGCCTCGCGCACAAAACCAAGGCCTCTGCGACCGATGTCCGTGGTCGAAACGATATAAAATGCTGTAACCGCGAGGGCCAGCATACCAATCACTCTTAATAGCTGGGATTGGTCTTCAAAGTAATAGAAACCGATCACCCCGCCAATCAACACCAGCAAAGCGGCCATAAGCTTTACTGTATCGAGACCTGTTGCTTTTTGCTCGGTCTTTGTGACCACAAAACACCTCTAAATGTGTCTAAATTCGTCGAAAATGGCAGGACAGGAGGGAATCGAACCCCCAACCTGCGGTTTTGGAGACCGCTGCTCTGCCAGTTGAGCTACTGTCCTAATCTGGCGGCAGGAAACATCCTGCCATCAAACAAAGGGCGGGGATGGTAGCCCATCTCCCGCCCTGATGCAATGATATTATTTCAGGGATTATTTGATTAATTCCAGGTCATTCAAAGGCGTTATTAAAATGAACCTGATCGATACGCAGATCAACTAGAAGATACAAGCCAACCACCCCGCTTAAATCTCTAGACTGGCACATTATATTCATCAAATTTGGCAGATGATGATCCACGAATTAATCAGAATTCCAAATATTACTCGATAATTTTAGAGACAACGCCAGCACCCACTGTGCGGCCGCCTTCACGA
>CBDUSZ010000010.1:0-29007 GCA_965370015.1 uncultured bacterium
CGTTGAACTGGCATTTATCACCAACAATTTCGACTGACAGCTTTATTAGCGAAGCTGCAGATCTGCAGCCAGGTGAATTTTCGGATTAAGCAATCTTCCGATCGACGATGGTTCATCCTTTGATTGTGCAACCTCATTATCTTCAATAATTTCTGGCCGAGTAAATTCAGCCCTGAAATCTCTCGACAGGCAGCATCGAATTCATTCGAGCACTGGCTCAATGCGGTGGGCAAACTGTAAATACCCCCTTATTAAATCGGTATTTATCATAACCCCTACACTTTATAATATGACCCATGTCTGAGTATTTACTTCTCCTCGTCGGCACCGTATTCGTCAACAATATCGTGTTGGTGAAATTTCTCGGCCTGTGCCCTTTTATGGGGGTTTCGCGTAAGGTAGAAACGGCAATCGGCATGAGCGCGGCAACCACTTTCGTGCTGACCCTGTCCTCGATTCTGAGTTATATGATCAATAGCTGGATACTGGCGCCACTCGGTCTCGAATTTCTACGCACTATTGCGTTCATCATCGCCATCGCGGCAGTGGTAAATTTCACCGAGCTGGTGGTTCACAGGACCAGCCCCTTGCTCTATAACGTGCTTGGCATTTTTCTACCGCTGATTACCACCAATTGTGCCGTTCTCGGAGTTGCCCTGATCAACGTTCAGGAAGCTAATAGCTTCATGGAATCCGCCATTTACGGATTTGGCGCGGCGCTTGGCTTTTCGCTAGTGCTTATCCTGTTCGCAGCAATGCGCGAGCGCATCATCGTCGCGGATGTCCCGGTTCCATTCCAGGGTGCGGCTATCGGCCTCATCACTGCGGGGTTGATGTCGCTGGCGTTCATGGGCCTCGGTGGACTGGTCAGGGTTTAGGTCGCCTTAAAAATGTTAGTGGCAATTCTTACCATCAGCCTGATGGCCGGATTCTTCGGATTGGTCCTCGGTTACGCTGCGATCCGCTTCAAGGTCGAAGGCAACCCTGTTGTTGACCGGATCGACGCCCTGTTGCCGCAAACCCAGTGCGCACAATGCACTTACCCCGGCTGCCGGCCCTACGCCGAGGCTATCGCCAACGGTGAGGCACCGATCAATCAGTGTCCACCAGGTGGTCAGGCGACAATTATTGCGCTCGCTGCCCTGCTGGATGTCGAGGTACTGCAGCCCAACGCCGAAAATGGCGAGCACCATGATATTCCGCTTGTCGCATTAATCGACGAGCAAACCTGTATCGGCTGCACACTGTGTATCCAGGCCTGCCCGGTCGACGCAATTCTCGGTTCAGCCAAACACATGCACACCATCATCGCCGATGAATGTACCGGATGTGAACTGTGCCTGCCACCCTGTCCGGTCGATTGCATTTATATGATACCGATCAGGCAAACCATCGACGACTGGAAATGGAATGTCCCGGGGGCAGAACCGGAAGTTGCTCATGAGCGATAAAATGCGAGCAGGTAAATTGCACCAGATGTATGGCGGCCTGCGCCTGGAAGATCATAAGTCCGAATCCGTGACCAGGGGTTTACAGCAGGCAAGTTTGCCGGCACGGCTTTACCTGCCGCTGAAACAGCATATCGGCGAGGCTAATAAAACACTGGTCAATCCCGGTGAGCGGGTTTTACGCGGGCAATTAATCGCTGCTAGTTCGTCGCCGATAAGCGCTCCGATTCATGCCCCAACATCCGGTACCATTTCCGCTATCAGCGCCCATCCGGCGCCACATCCATCGGGGCAGGTCGACACCTGCATCGTAATCGATGTCGACGGCAAGGATCAGGCTTTGCCGATGACGCCGATCGACCTCGATACACTTAGTGCCTCTGAACTGATCAGGCTAATCCAGCAGGCAGGTATTGTTGGCCTCGGCGGCGCATCGTTCCCGACTTCAGCAAAGTTGTCTCGCGGCAACGATCACGGCATTGACAGCCTAATTATCAACGGCGTCGAATGTGAACCCTATATGACCTGCGACGACATATTGATGCAAACCTACGCAGCGGAAGTAATCAAGGGCGTCGGTTATCTGCAACGTATCCTCAAACCAAAATCCACACTGATCGGCATCGAAGACAATAAACCCGATGCGATTAAAGCAATGCAGATAGCTTTAGCTGCCCAGCCACTGGACAATACTGCGGTTATTGACATCCCTACGATTTATCCCTCCGGGGGTGAAAAGCAATTGATTCAAATTCTAACCGGCAAGCAAATTCCGCCGCGGAAACTTGCTTTTGATATCGGAATTTTCTGCCAAAACGTCGGCACTTGTGTCGCCATTAGTCGTGCTCTCGATGCAAACCAGGCGTTGATTTCGCGCATCGTTACCTTGTCCGGCGATGGCATTCGGCATCCGGGAAACTGGGAAGTCCGGTTCGGCACCCCGATACGCCATTTGATCGAACTCGCAGGTGGATATCTCGGAGACGAAAATCACCAGCACCTGGTGATGGGTGGCCCTATGATGGGATTTTCGCTTTCCAGCGATCAGGTACCCGTGGTCAAAGCGAGTAACAATATTCTTGTCATGCAACGACAGACGATTCCGCGGCTAGCGGGCGATCATGCCGAGTGCATTCGTTGCGCCAGGTGTACCGAGGTCTGCCCGGCACGGCTGTTACCGCAACAACTGTATTGGCACGCGCGCGCGAAAGCCTACGACAAAACCGAAGAATACAACCTGTTTGATTGCATCGAATGCGGTTGTTGCGCAGTAGTCTGCCCGAGTGAAATTCCACTGGTGCAATACTACCGTGCCGCGAAGAGTGAAATACACGCGGCGCAAGCGGCACTATTCAAGTCGGATCGGGCGCGTATTCGTTTCGAATTCCGTGAAAAACGATTGTTACTGAAAAAACAACAGGAAGAAGAGCGTCGTCGCCTGAAACGCGAGGCGTTAAAGAAAAGAACTTCGCCAAAACAAAATGCCGACACGATCGATCCGGTGCAGGCGGCACTGGCCCGGGTGATGGCGAAAAAGCAGAATCAACAGGCGTTCACGCCGAAAAATACTACCAACCTGACACCCGGGCAGCAAAAGCTGATTGAAGCGGCAGATGCACGACGACGGGGCTCCCGCGAGCAGAGATCATGACCCAGGTTTTTGTTTCTTCACCTTATGTCAGTCCGAGCACCTCGCTACGGGGACTGATGATTAACGTCATCATCGGCCTGCTTCCCGGCACGCTGATCTACGCGTGGTTTTTTGGCGTTGGCGTCATCATCAACATTATTCTCGCCATCCTGTTTGCTCTGGCCTACGAAGGCATTATTTTGTGGCTGCGAAAAAAGCCGCTGAAACCACATTTAACCGATTACAGTGCGGTCGTTGCGGCGTGGCTATTCGCACTCTGCCTGCCGATGCATGCGCCCTGGTGGATAGTCGCAGTGGGCATGGGTTTTAGCATGATCGCAGGTAAGCATTTGTACGGCGGCCTTGGTTTCAATCCATTCAACCCGGCGATGGTCGGTTACGTGGTGTTACTGATTTCGTTTCCGCGCGAAATGACTACCTGGTATCTACCGCTTTCTATTAGCGGCGAATCGATTGGATTGCTCGACTCCATCGCCTATTCGTTTGGCCTGGCCGATATACACCAATGGGACGCTCTTAGCTCAGCAACACCACTGGACCAGTTGAAGACACAATCAGGGCAAAATATACCGATTAGTGACATCCGCCAATCTCCACTATTCGGTAACTTTGTCGCGGTTGGCTGGGAGTGGGTCGCGGGCGGCTGGCTGGTCGGTGGGCTCTGGCTTTTGTTCAGGCGCACGATCAACTGGCATATTCCAGTTGCGATGTTAGCCAGCAGCAGCCTTTTAGCATTGGTATTTTATCTCAATGATCCGCACACTGCTGCCTCACCGCTATTCCACCTGTTTTCCGGCAGCCTGTTAATTGGGGCATTTTTCATCGCCACCGACCCGGTCACCGCCGCCACTACGAATAAAGGGCGTATCGTCTATGGTATTTTAATCGGCTTGCTGGTGTATGTGATTCGCAGCTGGGGTGGCTATCCGGATGGTATTGCATTCGCGGTATTGCTGGCGAATATGTGCGTACCGCTGATCGACTATTACACCCAACCGAATGTGTACGGTACCGACACCACAGGAAAACCACATGAGTAGCCGGCAGATCCTGCTTTCCGGCCTGTTCCTTGGTCTATTCGCAGTCGTGGGTACCAGTTTTGTCGCGGTGACTGAATACAATACGCGGCAGGCCATCGCTGAAAATGAACGCCGCGTGCTGCTACGGAACCTGCACGCCCTGTTGCCAGCAGACAGGCTCGACAACAATATCGTTAGCGATACCCTTCTGCTTCCAGCTGCCACCTTACTCGGCACAGAGAATGAAAGCCTGGCATACCGTGCGCGCCTGCGGGGCAATCCGGTGGCCGCAGTATTCAATAGCATCGCACCGAATGGTTACAGCGGCAAGATTCACCTGTTGATCGGCGTTTATATCGACGGCAGTATCGCCGGAGTGAGGGCACTAAAACACGCCGAAACACCCGGCCTCGGTGACGCCCTGGAAATTCAGAAATCGCGCTGGATACTCGACTTCGACGGCAAATCGCTTGACAATCCTGCCGCTACAAAATGGCTGGTAAAACGTGACGGCGGCGTCTTTGACCAGTTCACCGGTGCTACAATCAGCCCTCGAGCGGTGATACTGGCGGTAAAGAATACGCTGCTATACTACCGCCAAAACGCCGATTCTATTTTTGATTAAATCTATGTCGATTAAACAGGAAATTGCCCAGAATGGCCTTTGGACCAACAATGTAGCGCTGGTGCAACTACTCGGGCTGTGCCCGCTGCTCGCGGTCACCAGCACCCTGGTAAATGGCATCGGCCTCGGTATAGCCACATTGATTACGCTGGTATTGTCAAATACGCTGGTTTCGCTGATTCGCGGATTTATCCGTAACGAAGTTCGCTTGCCGGTGTTTGTGCTGATTATTGCTAGCATCGTGACGGTCATAGAATTGATGATGAAAGCTTTCTTTTATGACCTCTACCTGGTGCTTGGTATTTTCATACCGCTGATTGTCACCAACTGCGCGATCATCGGCCGTGCAGAGGGTTTTGCCTCGAAGAACCCGGTTGGGGTCTCGGCACTGGATGGTTTGATGATGGGACTTGGATTCCTCATCGTGTTAAGCCTGTTAGGTGCACTGCGCGAAATCATCGGCTTCGGAACACTGTTCTCGCATGCGCAGTTGATGTTCGGTGAAGCCGCAAAAACACTGACTATCGTATTCAACCCCGACTACCGGGGGTTTTTACTGGCCGTATTACCACCGGGGGCGTTTTTCGGTCTCGCGCTTTTGATCGCGGGTAAAAACCTGGTCGAGTCGCGCCGCAAACAAAAAACTGGCCTCATCGAAAGCCTGCCCGATACGGCATGAACAAGCACAAACGCGACGAAATATTTATCCGCTTTCGGGCTAATAATGACGTGCCTGAAACTGAACTCGCCCACGCTTCGACATTCGAGTTATTAATTTCAGTTTTACTCTCGGCGCAGGCCACCGATGTCAGCGTTAACAAGGCGACCACTAAACTCTACGCGGTAGCGAATACGCCGGAAAAAATACTCGCGTTGGGCGAGGATGGTTTGAAGGCATACATTAAAACCATCGGCCTGTTTAATTCAAAGGCAAAAAATACCATCGCCACCTGCCGCATCCTGATCGATCAGTATGACTCCGAAGTACCCAAAGACCGTGCCGCGCTTGAAACCTTGCCCGGAGTCGGCAGAAAAACCGCAAACGTGATTTTGAACACCGCGTTTGGCCACCCGACGATCGCAGTCGATACGCATATTTTTCGCGTATCCAACCGTACCGGCATTGCGCCCGGCAAGGATGTGCTCGCGGTAGAAAAAAAGTTGCTCAGGTTTGTAGCCGATGAGTTCAAGGTGGATGCACACCATTGGCTGATTTTGCACGGTCGCTACACCTGCATAGCGCGTAAACCACGCTGTGGTAGCTGCGTGATCGAAGACCTGTGCGAATATAAACAAAAGACGCAAGACTAGTCTGCAGATTGCCTCGAAGTGGCAGAGAATTATAATTTTTTCAATAAATTCAAATAATTAGTCGCAAATGTAATGAAAAATCCAAAATACTGTTCGTACCTGTTCTTTACTCCCAACATGCGATCCACGGGCTAGCCATGTTCCAGTCACGCGATGAAATCCGACAGGTTTACCTGAAAGTCTGGCAAAAAATGCAAAATCAATCTTTGCTCGAACCAATGGAAGCAATTATCGCCGACGTTGTAAAACTGCACCCCGAGTATCACCCGTTACTGGATAAGGCAGAATCGGCCATAGAAAAAGACTTTACCCCTGAAGGTGGCCAGACCAATCCATTTTTACATATGGGTATGCATATTACCCTGCGCGAGCAAACCGCTGGCGACCGGCCTGCAGGCATACACGATATCTATCAGAAGCTGGTTCAACAAAAGGGGGTTCATGAAACCGAACACGCCATGATGGAGTGCCTGGGTCAAATTTTATGGAACGCCCAACGACACAATCAAATGCCGGACGAAAACGCTTACCTGGCGTGCCTGCGTTTATTATGAGCCTAAGGGCACCCCGAAAAGTTCTCTTTTTTCGCGATGCGGTGCATGGCCTAAGACGTGAAGAGCACGAAGCCTGATGCGCCAGCTGGTTTCCTGTTAATATCTCGGCGCAGAGAAGAACACGCCCATGCAACGTCAAAAGTACATAGTAGAAGATATCAGGCTCGCGCTGGCTGAAGACGTAGGCAGCGGCGATATCAGCGCCATGCTGATTGACGAGTCTGAACAACTCAAACTGCAATTACTGGTGCGTGAGGATGCCGTACTATGTGGTACTGCCTGGTTCGACGAGACCTTTAAGCAGTGCGCAAATGTTACGCAACTAGACTGGTCAGCCGAGGACGGCGATCGCGTCAGCGCCGATAGCATACTCTGTAAGGTATCGGGCCCTGCACGGGCGCTACTTACCGCCGAGCGTACCGCGCTTAATTTCCTGCAAACCCTGTCGGCTACGGCGACGACGACAAGTCGCTATGTTGAGCGCATTCAGCACACTTCCTGCCGCATTCTCGATACCCGCAAGACCATCCCGCTGCTTCGACACGCGCAAAAATATGCGGTGCAGTGCGGTGGCGGCAAGAATCATCGAATCGGTCTTTTTGACGCTTACCTGATCAAGGAAAACCACCTCGCCGCCTGCGGTAGCATTCAAGCCGCAGTTGAACGTGGTCGCGAGCTACAGCCGGACTGTTTTCTCGAAGTCGAAGTTGAAGACCTGGCACAGTTGCAGCAGGCGATCGACGCCAGGGTCGACCGCGCCTTGTTGGATAATTTCAGCATCGACATGATGAAACAAGCTGTCGCATTAAACCATGAGCGCATCCAGCTCGAAGCCTCGGGTAATATTAGCGACGATAGCCTGGTTGAAATTGCTGAAACCGGTGTCGATTTTATTTCCATTGGGGCCTTGACCAAACATCTGCGCGCAATCGATTTTTCATTGCGTTTCGCTTAGATGGCCGAATAAATTCAGCCCTACGAACAGCCCCTTGCGGGGTCGAATTCATTCGGCCAATTACTTGCTACCTCAGATATCCTTCATCAATCGCAGCGCATCATATATCGCTGCATGCGTGTTGCGTGCAGAAACAGCATCGCCAATACGAAATAGCTGGAACTTACCGCGCGGGTTGGTATTCAGCGACTGTGGCTCACCGCCGATCAGTGCCTCCTGATCCACCGCGCCAAGGTTGCAAGATTGTGGTTTCAGTTCGAAGTAAAGCTCGTCCATCGGTATCGTGCCGTGATTGACGATAATCTGGTCGAAGCTGCGTTTTTTCTTAAGATCGCTGTAATCACTGCCAATAATCGCGTTTAGACGATCACCCTCTTTTTCCACGCGCATTAAGCGATAGGTGACGGTGAAGGTTACATCCTTGTCCTGCATGCTGCGCATATAGGGCACCAGATTCATCGCCATGACTTCGGGCGCAAAGCTTCGGTCGGGGGTCATTATCTCCACACTGGCACCAGTGGCTGCGATTATTTCGGCGGCTTGCAGACCGGCATGGTCGCCGGCATCATCGTATACCAGTACCTGCCGGCCCGGTGTTACGCTGCGTGAAATGATATCCCAGCTTGACACAACCAGGTCGTTGCCTGCTTCGAGAACCTCGGTATGCGGCAACCCACCGGTGGCGATTATCACCACATCGGGATTATTAGCGAGGACATCTTCAGCTTCTGCCAGGGTGTTAAACTGGAATTCCACATTTCGCTTGCCGCATTGGGACATACGCCAGTCGATGATCGAGATCATTTCGCGCCGACGCTCGCTTTGCATTGCCAGGCGGATTTGTCCGCCGGGATCAGCGGTGGCTTCGAAAACAGTCACCGCGTGGCCGCGTTCGGCGGCCACTCGCGCGGCTTCGAGCCCAGCTGGCCCAGCACCGACTATCACCACCGTTTTACAATGTTCTGCAGTCGGAATGTCGTGCGGCATGGTGAGTTCACGGCCGGTGGCGGCATTGTGCATACAAAGCGCGTCGGCGCCCTGATAGATTCGATCGAGACAGTAGGTCGCACCGACGCAGGGACGGATATCATCTTCGCGGCCTTCGACAATTTTTCGTACGATATGCGGGTCAGCCATATGCGCGCGTGTCATGCCGACCATGTCGATAAGACCGGCACCCACCGCGTAGCGTGCAGTTGCAACATCGGGAATGCGAGCCGCGTAGAAAGTGGGCATCCCCGTGGCCTTGCGCACCTCGCCGGCAAAATCCAGAAACGGTGCGCTGCGCATACCCTGTAGCGGGATGACATCGGTAAGCCCCGGGTCGGTGTCGATATGACCGCGGATTACATTGAGAAAATCAACCAGGCCGGTTTGTTTCAGGCGTTTCGAGATCTCGATGCCCTCTGCGGCGGAAATGCCACCCTCGGCGACCTCGTCGGCGGTATAACGAATTCCGACGATGAATTCATCACCCACTCGTTTGCGAATCGCATGCAAAACCGCCAGCGAAAAACGCAGGCGGTTTTCCAGCGATCCGCCGTAAGGGCCATCCAGCGTATTCGTTAACGGCGACCAGAACTGATCCATCAGGTGACCATAAGCCTGCAGTTCAATACCGTCGAGACCCGCGGCCTGCATGCGTTCTGCAGCATCGGCATAATCGGAAATGATACGCTCGATATCCCAGTCCTCGAGTTTTTTCGGGAACGCGCGGTGTGCCGCCTCGCGCCGGTGCGAGGATGATACAACCGGTAACCAGTCACCCTTGTTCCAGCTGGTGCGGCGCCCCAGATGGGTGAGCTGAATCATCACCGCGCAGCCGTGTTCATGGCAACTGTCGACCACCTGGCGCATCCACGGCACTACCTCATCCCTGTAGGCAAGAATGTTGTTAAAAACTGGCGGACTATCCTTCGATACTGCGGCCGAACCAGCGGTCATGGTCAATCCCAGACCTGCCTTTGCACGCTCCTCGTGGTACGCCCGATAACGCTCCTTTGGCATGCCATCCTCGGGATAAGCCGGTTCATGACTGGTGGTCATGATACGATTTTTCAGCGTCAGATGTTTGAGCTGATAGGGCTGCAACAACGGATCATTCGACATTCGTTTCTACCTCAAAAATTGACTGATTTTTTTAATACCAGGCATCGTCCATGGACGCCTTACGCCGTGCAATAAAGTCCTTCAATGCCTCGTCGGTGGCCTCGTCCATGGGAGGAGCCTGATAGTCTTCAAGGGTTTTTTTCCATTTGCGGTTGGCGCGTAGCATGGAATCCTCGCTGCCCTGTTCTAACCAGCTTTCGTAAGGCTGATCGTCATTTATACCGCTGTCCCAATAGGCATTTTCGTAATGCGCCAGCGTATGCGCTGTCCCAAACATGTGCTCTCCCGGTCCGCCTTCGCGCAGGGCATCTACACCTAGCGTGTCGTCATTAATTTCGAAACCATTTAGATAGCTGTGCAGCGCACCACATAGATCACTATCGAGGACAAATTTTTCATAAGACATCGACAACAGGCCATCGAGGAAACCAGCCGCATGCAGGATGTAGTTCGCACCACATTGTACTGCGGACATCATCGACATCATGCTTTGCGTCATTGCCTGGGCATCGGCCAGCTTCGAGGTAGAAAAATTACCTGCACAACGCAACGGCAGTTTCCATCGTCGCGCCAGTTGCCCGATGAGCAGGCTACCAAGTGCAGGTTCGGGGGTACCGAAAGAGGGGCTGCCGGAGCGCATCGAAATCGATGAAATCAAAGACCCCAGAATAGCCGGAGCGCCAGGACGCACAAGCTGGGTTAGCGCGCATCCGACCAGCGATTCAGCCATACTTTGGGCGACTGCACCGGGTATGGTAACCGGCGCCACCGCGCCACCGAGCAGAAAAGGCAACAGGATCGAGCCCTGACCGGCCGCCGCGTATTTGCGGATACCGCGGGTGGAAATACCATCCCAGATCAGCGGCGAAGTGGAATTAAAGTTACCCATAACAACACAGTTATCTGCAACGAAATCTGTACCGAACAGGATACGACACATGTCGATGCTGTCGGTGGCGCGTTCCGGCGCAGTAATCGAACCCAGGAATGCCCGATCAGAATAGCGCATGTGGGCATATATCATATCCAGATGACGTTTGTTGACGGGAATATCGGTAGGTTCACAGATGGTCCCGCCGGAATGGTGCAACCAGGGGCTGGACTGTGCGAGTCTGACGAAATTTTCAAAGTCCGCGAGGGTGCCATAACGCCTGCCTTTATCCATATCCATGACGAATGGCGACCCATAAGCAGGGGCAAACACCATGGCGTCGCCACCGATTTCCACCGACCTGTCGGGGTTGCGCGCATGCTGGGTAAATCTTTCTGGTGCGGTTTTCAGAATCTCACGAATTAGACCCGGTTCAAATTTAATGTTTGCAGCCGTATCAGTAATCCTGGTGACCTGTCCGCCGGCCTTACGGAATAGGCTCACGGTCTCCGCATCGTCGCGAAACTCGATGCCGATCTCGGCAAGAATGGTGTCGGTGGCCTGTTCGATTTTCACCAGGTTTTCTTCATCGAGCAAATCATAAGGAGGAATCTTACGGGTGATGTAAGCCACCTTGAGGTGACTATTCTGCGCCGATTCGCCCAGACGCCTGGCGCGTAGGCTGGCACGGTTGCTGCCACGTCGTCTGCCAGACTTTTGCCTGTTTTGTAACCCTTGCTGCGTCATGCGAGTTTTCACTTTATGCGGCCGAGAATAGGGTCAACGATAACAAACTTGACATTAATGTCAATATAATAGACATTAATGTCAATTCATCAGTCAGCCTTCGATTAGTCACCCATGCAAAACGGAAACGAAATTAAAAAAAGCGGTTGGCGAGGGTCAGAAGAATTATGGCTTGATGCAGCGCACAAAATGTTGATCGATTCCGGGGTCGAGTCGGTAAAAGTTATGTCCCTGGCCACCGCGTTGAATATGTCGCGTACCAGCTTTTACTGGCATTTCAGCGACCGCAATGCCTTGCTCGATGCACTCATCGAACGCTGGAAGATGCGCAACACGGGTAATTTGATTGCGCAAACCGAACTGTATGCAGAAACCATCACCGAGGCGATTTTAAATCTGTTCGAATGCTGGATCGATGCGCAGTTATTTGATGCGCGGATGGATTTTGCTATTCGCAACTGGGCTCATCACTCGACGAGGTTGAAACATATTCTGCGGCTAACCGACCGCCAGAGAATCGATGCGATTCGTGCCATGTTTTCACGCTTCAGCTTTAGTGAAGAAGAGGCGAATGTGCGGGCTCATACGGTGTATTACACCCAGGTCGGTTATATATCGATGATGGTGGATGAGTCGAAAGCGGAACGCCTGAAACACATACCAGCGTATGTAGAAAATTTCGCCGGGCAATATCCATCGGCGTCTGAATTAGCCCGTTTCATGTCCCGCCACCAGGAACGCCCGTAGGGTCGAATTCATTCGACCAATATATATGGAACCATCTCCTCTCGTGGTCGGCTGAATTCTGCCCTGGCGCTTGACTGGCTAAATAATCTGATCTAGCGCCTGCTGCAAGGTCGCCAGGGTACGCTCAATATTATTCAGCTTGTCGAGGCCGAACAAGCCCAGGCGGAAAGTCTGATAGTCATCCGGCTCATCGCATTGCAGCGGCACACCCGCGGCTATCTGTAAGCCTTGCGCGGCAAACTTGCTACCATTTTGCACACCATCATCGGTGGTGTAGCCCACCACCACACCGGGCGCTTCGAAACCTCTGGCGGCGACACTTTTAATGCCTTTGCTGGCCACCAGGGCGCGAACCTTATCGCCTAGTTCCTGCTGCTCGGCTTTCACCTTATCAAATCCGTAGGCTTCGGTTTCCTGCATCACATCGCGAAAGCGTCGCAGGGCATCGGTTGGCAAGGTCGCGTGGTAGGCGTGACCACCGTTTTCGTAGGCTTGCATAATCGCCAGCCACTTGCCCAGATCGCAGGCGAAGCTGGTACTGCTGGTGGAACCAATACGTTCGAGAGCCAGGGCGCTCAACATCACCAGCCCGCAGCAGGGTGATCCGCTCCAGCCTTTTTGCGGGGCACTAATCAGTATATCCACGCTACTGGCCTGCATGTCGACCCACAAAGTGCCGGAGGCAATGCAGTCAAGCACAAACAGGCCGCCTACCGCATGGGTAGCATCTGCGATGGCTTTCACATAGTCATCCGGCAGCAGTATGCCCGAGGAAGTTTCCACATGCGGGGCGAATACCATATCGGGTTTTTGCGATTGAATCGCTTGCACCACCTCCTCAACAGGTGCAGGTGCAAAAGCGGCCTGGGATCCGGCCGCCACCGGACGAGCCTTCAAAACCGTGGAAGCCGAGGGAATATCGCCCATTTCAAATATCTGCGTCCAGCGGTAACTAAACCAGCCATTGCGGATAACCAGGCATTTTTGTTTTGTCGCAAACTGTCGGGCAACGGCCTCCATACCATAGGTGCCACTACCGGGTACAACGATAACAGCCTCGGCGTTATACACCTTCCGCAAAGTGCCTGATATATCCTTCATCACCCCCTGAAAGGATCGAGACATGTGATTCAGCGAACGGTCGCTGTATACCACGGAGTATTCGAGCAAACCCTCAGGGTCGATATCGGCGAGTAAACCAGGCATAAACTATTATCCAAAAAGTGGCTGATGGGAGAAAGCGTGCATTTGACGATTGCTTTTATCTCGCATCCGGGTAGATGTAAATACAGGCAATCTTGCAGCTGCTTTATAGGTGTAGCCTTTTAGCATATATTTCAATTCACTGTTAGGTATTAATGCTTTTTCGGAATGGTATTTAACAAACCGTAAGCCGCGAAAAAAATGAGGTCGGATCATCTTACAGGCTATCTCAGCTCAGCATTTAACTCTATAATTCGTGCCTTTCGACCGCATGGCTGCGCTCGTGTTTTCAGGCCAGGCGAACAATATTATTCTCTGGAAATAACCCACTAAATGCAACACAACAAGAGCTCTTTGCCTGCCGCCGACTCCGATCAGGCAGCGAAAGGAATAATTGCGCTAGTCGTCGCTACGCTATTTTTCGCGGGTCAGGATGCGATCACCAAACACCTGACAGAATCTATTTCAGTCGCGCAAATCGTTTCTGTGCGCTTCTTTTTCTTTTCCCTGTTTGCCATTTTCTATGCGGCACGCAGGATGGACATCAGGCTGGCCTTTCACTCTGCGCGGCCAAAACTGCAAATTCTGCGCGGGCTATTGATTTGCGCTGAAATCGCCCTGTTTGCATTCGCCTTGCATCATCTTGGCCTCGCCGAAATGCACGCGATATTCGCCTGCTTTCCATTGATTATCACTGCACTTTCGGTGCCCTTTCTGGGTGAGACCGTGGGCTGGCGACGCTGGATGGCGGTCGGCCTGGGATTTATCGGCACGCTGATCATCATCCGTCCTGGCAGTGGTGTTTTTAGCACCTACGCGATGCTGGCGCTGGCCTGCGCTTTAATGTTTGCGATATATAACCTGATCACGCGCAAGGTGTCACACCATGATCGCTTCGAAACTTCATTGCTTTATTTCGGCGTGGTTGGATTTATCAGCTCGCTGGCGGTGGTACCGTTTTACTGGCAAAGCCCAAATTCAGATCAGATTTTCTGGCTAGGGGTAATCAGTGTTACTGGAATTATTGGTCATTTGCTGTTAATCAAGGCGTTGCAACTTGCACCCGCGGTGATACTGCAGCCGTTTAATTACTTTGTACTGTTGTGGGCTATGATTATCGGCTATTCGGTATATGGAGAAGTGCTACAAACCAATGAGCTTATCGGTGCTGCACTGGTGGTTATCAGCGGTGTTTATATCGCCCGGCGGGAGTATGTAGTGGCACGCAAAACACGCAGGCGCCTGCGCCGTTCGCTATACCCCCCTGAGGTTTGATACGAGCATTACACCATTAACGCTCAAAACGCGTGATAATCTTCACTTAATGTGCATTAATTGCATGGAATAACCCATTCACAGCTAGTGAAAGTATTCGCCTTTTGCTATTATTTTCGCCTAATTACCCGAACGATTTAGTCGCCGCAAATTTTCCATCCGAAAACTATTTCAGGAGTCACTCACAATTAACGGCAGCACCATACTTATTAACCTGGTTGGTGGTGTCGCTTTGCTATTGTGGGGTCTACGTCTGGTACGCATCGGCATTACCGATGCCTGGGGTAGCGAGGTACGCACCGCACTGGGAGCGAGCCTGTCGAATCGATTTAAGGCTTTTTTTACTGGCCTCGGTGTCACCGTATTATTGCAGAGCAGTAGCGCGACCGCGCTGTTAACCTCATCTTTTAGCAGCCAGGGCATTATCAATACCGGCCCCGCACTGGCGGTATTACTCGGGGCTGATGTTGGCACCACGCTGGTCACCCAGATTCTAACCTTCGACCTGTCGGCGTTGTCACCTTTTATGATTGCCGTAGGCGTGGCGATGTTCACCTATTCTGACGCCGGGCGCACCCGTGATATTGGTCGACTGATACTCGGTATCGGCATAATGCTGCTATCGCTGAAGCTTATCCTGGCCGCCTCGCTACCGATGCGCGAATCGGAAATTATTCAATCCATCTTCGCTTCACTGGGTAACGACCTGGTGCTGGCGGTTGTCGTCAGCGCTATCATCGCCTGGCTGGCGCATTCGAGTCTGGCTACTGTGTTACTCATCATCACCCTCGCAAGCACCGGCATACTCGAACTTACTGTCGCATTTGCCTTTGTACTGGGAGCCAACATCGGCAGCGCCATCCCGCCGTATATAGCCACATTGGGCGCCAGCAGTACGGCCCGGCGACCACCGCTGGGTAATCTTATCTTTCGTGTCTGTGGGGTAATATTGGTGTTGCCCTGGCTGGATCGTTATGCCGACTGGATAATACAATTCGACCTGGGCAGTCCACGCCAGATTGCGAACTTTCATATGTTTTTTAATATTGCCCTGGCCCTGCTATTCCTGCCGATGATCAATCGCATGGCAACGCTGACCCAACGCTTGCTACCGGACGATGAGGATGATGGCGATGAAATCAGACCAATGCATCTCGACAAGTCAGCATTCGAAACACCACTGGTAGCCCTCGTTAACGCAGAACGCGAGGTACTACGCATGGGTGAAGTGGTCGAGCGCATGTTTAGAAATACCTTTATCGCACTGAAGAAAAACGATGTTCAACTGGCGAAAAGAACCCGCACAATGGATCATGTGGCAAACCAGTTTTATGATGAAGTAAAACTTTACCTGACCAATCTAAGCCGCCAAACCCTGGGTGAAAAAGAAAGTAAGCGTTGCAACGAAATCCTCACCTTCGCCACCAATCTCGAACACATCGGCGATATTATTTCGGTGGATATGATCGATGGCATATTGCGTAAAAAAATCGTCGAACGCGCAAAGATGTCGTTACAGGACCGCGAGGACATCAACAATTTGTATCAACCGGTATTGCTCAGTTTTAACCTCTCGCTCAGTGTTTTTACCACCGGCGACATCAGCATGGCGCGACAATTACTGGCAAAGAAATATCAGTTCAGCAAACTGGAAAAACAGGCTGTGGTCAATCACCTGAACAAGCTGCGTGAAGACGTGACTTACAATCCACGGCTAAGCGCCCTCCAACTCGATGTGCTACGCGATCTAAAACGCATTAACTCTCATTTGGCCGCTGTCGCCTATCCGATACTAGAAGCCGCTGGACAACTGCGGAGTCGGCTGAGTTCGAACGATACAACTGAAATTAAGACCTGAATCCGGAACCAGTACCAGGATACCAACTGTGGTATGCATTCTACATCGCAGGTCGTTATGATCGGTCATGAACAGATCAGGGTTTCACTCCCTGGCTAACCGATTGCCAGCGCGCGAGGGTGCCGACATCGGTCCATTTGCCTGTATATATTTCACCCTTTAGTACTTTTTTATCGGCGGCCTGGCGCAGCATTGGTGCCAGGGCTTGCTTGCCAGGGGCCTGCCCCTGAAAAAATGCCCGGCGGTATTGCGCAATGCCCGCAAAGGTAAGACGCCCGTTAACATCATTGCTCAGGTAGCCGCTTTTTATCGCAAAATCACCCTGCGGGTGGAAATCTGGATTTTCTACCAGCACCAGATGCGCATCAGCCCTGATCGCGAGTAAGTTTTCAAATGCATAGTCGGTATAGATATCTGCGTTGACCACGATAAAGTAATCGTCCAGGTATTGCAGTGCCTGCACGATACCACCTGCGGCTTCAAGGGCCTCGGGTTCGCGGCTATATATCACTTCAAGCCCAAAACGACTGCCATCGCCGATAGCGGCTTCAATCGCTTCCCCGAGCCAGCTCACATTGATTACTACCTGCAAAATACCGGCAGCAGCGAGTGCTTCGAGGTGGTAGACAATTAATGCCTTATCGTTGACTTCGAGCAATGATTTAGGGCAGGTGTCGGTATAGGGACGCAGGCGCTCTCCGCGACCGGCTGCCAGGATCATCGCGTTCACAATAGCGACCTCACGCGGAATTTCAGCCCCAGTTCTGTGATCAGCGTATAAAGTCCGATCATGTTCATTTCTTCGACACTGACCTGCTCTATATATTCGAGAGTGCGAGGGATGTCTTTCACATATGCGTCTTTACCATCGCGAATCTTGAGACGCGAAAAAATGCCAATTGCCTTTAAATGCCTTTGTATCCCCATCAGATTAAACCAGCGCAGGAATTTCGACGGTTTCACCTCGAGTAACTGGTTAACTTTGGCAAATTCGTAATAATCCAGTGCCAGTTGATCCACTCGAACTGGAGGCCAGGCGATATAACAATCGCGTAACAGGGATACCAGGTCGTAGGTAACTGGCCCTTTCACAGCGTCCTGAAAGTCGAGTATGCCCGGATTGTGGTTTTCAATTTTCATCAGGTTGCGCGAGTGATAATCGCGATGGACAAAAACCTGCGGTTGCTCGAGGGCATTTTGCACCAGCGCCTGTTTGATAGCCGCCCATTGAGTCTGCTGTGCCTGGTCAAGCTCGATACCGAGCCATTCTCCCAGGAACCAGTCGTGAAACAAATCCATTTCCTGATTGAGCAAATCCTCATCATAGTCAGGCAGGTCGTCGCATTCGACATTGACCTGCATTGTCAATAGCGCAGCAAGCGCATCCGCGTATAAGGGGGCTTCAGTTTTTATATCAAGCACCGAAAGATATGCCGTGCTACCAAGATCAGTCAGCAGTAAAAATCCCTGTGCCGTATCCTGTTGAATAATTTCCGGCGCACTGAGTTTGGCCTCGCGGAGTTTATTCGCCACTGTAATAAACTGCTCACAGGATTCTTTTGCGGGTGGCGCATCCATTAGTATCCATGAATCAGCGCCACTATTGACGCGGTAGTAGGATCGAAAACTGGCGTCTTCGGAAGCAATGCTTAGGGTATAATCCCGGTATCCGAGACTATCCAGCCAGTCAGTCATTTGCCTGTATCTATTATTCATCATCGTAATTGTTCAAACAGGAATGCCCCATGTTAGTCTCCAGCGGTCTCAATTTCATTATCAAAACAGTATTATCCAGCCTTAAACGGTCGACTTGCAACACTACCATGGAAGCAGAATGAGTAATATTAACGACCTCCTCGAAGTAATGAAGGCTTTACGCGATCCGCAAAGTGGCTGCCCCTGGGACATCAAGCAGACCAGCGCATCGATCGCCTCCTATACGCTTGAGGAAACTCACGAAACACTAGATGCTATCGAGCGTAACGACATGGAAAACCTGAAAGAGGAACTGGGCGATTTACTGTTTCACATCGTGTTTCATGCACGCATCGCAGAAGAAAACGAGTTATTTAACTTCGATGAAGTAGTCGAAGGCATTGTTGCCAAGATGAAACGCAGACACCCGCATGTATTCGAAACAGAGCGCTCAAATCAGATGAGCGACGGTGCCCTCAACGAACAGTGGCAATCGCTGAAGAAACAGGAAAAATCCAGCGCAGCTGCAACTGCTTTCGGCGCTAATTCAGTATCGTTATCGGCAATTAATCGCGCCAGTGTTTTACAGGATGAAGCTGCTGAATATGGTTTTGACTGGCCTAATATTCAAAACGTGGTTGATAAACTCGAAGAGGAAATGCACGAATTGAAGGTGGCCGTAGAGGCCAGTGATGCTGAAGAAATCAGTGCCGAACTGGGAGATGTGTTATTTGTATGTATGAATATTGCCCGTCACGCGAAAGTGAGCGCGGAAATGGCGTTGCGCAAAACTAATCAGAAATTTATCAACCGCTTCGATTACGTGTTCCAGCAAATGAAATCTGCCGGCGTCGAGATGAACCAGCAACAACTGCAGCGCATGGAATATTTTTGGCAACAGTCGAAGTCTATCGTCGGGTGATATGAGTGATATAGCTGATGACAAATAAGCAGATCAAAAGGGGTCGTCTCCAAACTGAGCAGAAAATCCTGCAAGCTTTAGAACATTTGTTGCTCGAACAGGGGTTCCCCGGCGTCGGAATTAACTCGGTCGCGCGTCAGGCTGGCTGTGACAAGGTGTTGATCTACCGCTATTTTGGTGGGTTTGACGGGTTGCTGCTGGCATTTGCCGAATCCACCGACCTCTGGTGGAACGTCGATGAAATCGTTTCCGCATCGGCCGATCAAATCGGACATCAACCACTACACGAGTTTCTGCAAATATTACTGAAAAGACATCTCGAAGCTTTGCAGGCCCGACCACTAACACTGGAAATTATGGCCTGGGAAATGTCGGTGCAAAATAATTTAACCGTTGCACTGGCGAGAACTCGTGCCGAGCAGGGCATGGCGCTAGTGAAAACGATTCGCGCGCATTATCAAAATCCGAATATCGATATCGGTGGCATTCTCGGCGTTTTCGGCGCTGCGATTAACTACCTGATAATACGTACTCGAAAATCCGCACCACAGCATATGACCGAAGAATGGTGGCGACTGCAACACACCATCGCAAAATTAATGGAAGCCCATGGCTGAAGCTCCGGCAGTATTGCGCTTTTGCGATATCGACCAGACAGAAACCACCGATCCCGGTAGGGCCGAATTTATTCGGCCGCATGGGATAATCGGTTAACCCACTGACACAACAGATAGATTCGAAGTAGAGTATAGTACCCACCTGGAAAGCCCTGTTTATATAGTTAATCTGGGAATGCCTCTAAAAAGCAGTCCAAAAATAATAAAAACCGAGGAGGCTTGATATAAATCAAGAACCTGCTCTAACTAACTTGACAGAATACGTATGATTCCCCTGAGGGTTATAAAATAATGAATTCTGGCTTAATAATCCCCCTGCTTTCTTCGCCTGCGAATGGCTGGCTGGCAATTCGAAACGCAAATTTATCCGTTAAGCAGGTATATTTTCGCCACGTCATTCCTCTCGCTTTGATTACCCCGGTCTGCGGCTTTATTGGCGCCACCGAAGTAG
This sequence comes from uncultured bacterium, assembly GCA_965370015.1. Taxonomy (GTDB): domain Bacteria; phylum Pseudomonadota; class Gammaproteobacteria. The sequence continues at coordinate 20,059 of CBDUSZ010000010.1, forward strand.
GTTGGCCGATTGCAGGTGCGGATAAACTGTTTATGACCTCGTATAGCGCATTTCGTATTGCGCTACTGTCGTATATCGCCATTCTAGTGACGATTTTCATGATCGGTAAAATGATGCAATGGATGGGGCAAACCTACGATGCTGAGCAGCCATTGTCTCGTTGTATAAGCCTCTCCGCGTATTGCATTACCCCCCTGCTGATGACAGGCTTTGCGATGCTATATCCACCGCTGTGGTTTATCTACCTCCTCGGATTGCCGGCACTGGGATACAGCGTATTATTGCTTTACACCGGGGTGCCGATCATGATGGAGGTTTCTAAAGATCGTGGCTTCCTGTTCTCAAGCGCTATCCTTACCGTGGGATTAATCTCGCTGGTTGGCTTGCTGGCGGTCACGGTGAGCATGTGGAGTTTTGGGCTAGGACCCAACTTTGGCTACTAACCACAGGTACAATAATTTTTTATTTCGAGACACTATATGAACTCTGCATCACAACAAACCTATAATTACGACGTCGTGCGTCAGTTTGCGATTATGACTATCGTCTGGGGTGTGGTCGGAATGCTGGTGGGCGTTTTCATCGCTTCGCAACTGGTATGGCCGGCGTTAAATTTTGATATCGCCTGGCTGTCATTCGGGCGACTAAGGCCACTGCATACTAACGCAGTAGTATTTGCGTTTGGTGGCTGCGCGCTGTTTTCAACCTCGTATTACGTGGTACAACGTACCTGCCATGTACGTCTGGCTTTTGATAAACTTGCAGCCTTCACCTTCTGGGGCTGGCAACTGGTTATTCTCAGCGCCGTGGTCACCTTGCCACTGGGTATCACCAGCAGTAAAGAATACGCCGAACTCGAATGGCCAATCGACATACTCCTCACGCTGGTATGGGTTGCCTACGCAATAGTTTTCTTCGGCACCCTGACGCGCCGGCGCATCAAACACATTTACGTCGCCAACTGGTTTTTCGGCGCTTTCATTTTAACCGTGGCAGTTCTGCACATATTCAATAGCCTGGCTTTTCCAATATCGCTAACCAAGTCTTATTCAGTCTACGCCGGCGTACAGGACGCGATGGTACAGTGGTGGTACGGCCATAATGCAGTTGGGTTTTTCCTCACCGCAGGATTTCTCGGCATCATGTATTACTTCATTCCGAAGCAGGTGAACCAGCCGGTATATTCTTACCGACTATCCGTGGTGCACTTCTGGGCCATCCTGTTCACCTATATCTGGGCCGGGCCGCATCATCTGCACTATACCGCCCTGCCCGACTGGACCCAGTCAATCGGCATGGTTTTCTCGTTAATACTACTGGCACCCTCCTGGGGCGGCATGATCAATGGCATCATGACGCTGTCCGGGGCCTGGCATAAACTGCGTACCGACCCGGTGTTGAAATTCCTCGTGGTATCGGTTTCGTTCTACGGCATGTCAACCTTTGAGGGACCGATGATGGCGATCAAAACGGTCAATGCGTTGTCGCATTACACCGACTGGACCATAGGACACGTGCATTCAGGTGCTCTCGGATGGGTAGGCATGATATCCATGGGTGCTATGTACCATATGATTCCACGCCTGTTTAACCGAGAGATATACAGCGTCAGGCTAATCGATACTCATTTTTGGCTGGCGACCATCGGTATCGTGCTGTACATCACCGCAATGTGGATTTCCGGCATCATGCAAGGCTTGATGTGGCGCGCGGTAAACGAAGATGGCACGCTGATTTACAGTTTCGTCGAAACCGTCGACGCGATGCATCCTTATTACCTGATTCGCTTGCTGGGTGGCTTAATTTATCTCTCCGGAATGATACTGATGGCATACAACGTTTTTCAAACCGTGCGCCATGGTAGCCGCCATGAAGCGCTGATCCCAGATCCGGCCTAGGAGCTATTTAATATGTCGTTACAACAAGCGGTAGAAAAAAATACTGGCCTGCTAGTAATATTTGTCCTGCTGGTAATCAGCATTGGTGGTCTGGTGGAAATTGTGCCGCTGTTTTTTATGAAATCTACCACCGAACCGGTAACGGGTCTCAAGCCATATTCTGCACTGGAGCTGAGCGGTCGTGATATTTATATCCGCGAAGGCTGTGTTTCCTGCCACTCGCAGATGATTCGACCCTTTCGAACCGAAACCGAGCGCTATGGACATTATTCGGTCGCCGGCGAATTCGTTTACGATCGCCCATTTCTGTGGGGTTCGAAGCGCACCGGGCCGGACCTGGCACGCGTTGGAGGGCGTTACAGCGATGATTGGCATCGCATTCATTTAAATAATCCGCGCGATGTAGTCCCCGAATCCATCATGCCTGGTTATCCCTGGTTACAGGACACCGCACTCGATAGCAGCGACATCGAAGCGAAAATGTCAGCATTGGCGTGGCTGGGGCACCCCTACAGTGAAGCGGAAATCAATGCCGCGGTGAAATCGCTAGACGACAAAACTGAGGAAGATGCACTGATCGCCTATCTGCAAAACCTCGGCACCTCGATCAAGCAGAGGAGGTAAAGCCATGCTGAATGTTGATATAGCGCTGACCGTCGGACTATTTGTTATTTTCATCGGCATTATTGTCTGGGCCTGGAGTCCGGGTCGTAAACGAGATTTTGATGATGCAGCTCATCTCGTCATCGATGACGATGACGATATCGACAGTGTCAAATCGAACAATGTTTCAGAGGGACACAAGCATGGCTGATTTTACGCATTCATTCTGGAACTGGTATATCGCCATCCCGACTGTACTCGGCATGCTCTGGTGTTTTTACCTGACCTTTGATAACGCTCGTAAAATAGACCCCGAAGACGAAGGCAAACCGATGCAGCACGTCTGGGATGAAGATCTGCGTGAAATTAATAATCCGCTACCCAAATGGTGGCTAAATCTGTTTTATATCACCATCGTGTTCGGCTTTGGATACCTGATCCTCTACCCCGGGCTGGGCAGTTACCAGGGCTTACTAGGCTGGTCTGAGATCGGAGAATACGAGCAGGAACTGGCAGATGCGGACAGACGATACGCGCCCTTATACGAAAAATATGGCAGTCAGAGCCTGGTTGATTTAGGCCGGGACAGCCATGCGATGGGTACCGCGAAACGATTATTTTCAACCAATTGCTCTATCTGTCATGGAGCCGATGCCAGGGGTACCACCGGCTTCCCTAACCTGCGCGATGACCAGTGGTTATACGGCGGCGACGGGGAAACGATCAAGCTGTCGATTACCAATGGACGCAATGGCATGATGCCGGCATGGCTCGCTCCGATAGGCGAACAGGGCATTAGCGAACTAACCGAGTACCTGTATGGATTCCAGCAAACAGTTGAAAACCCACAGGCGGCCCAGGCAGGAGAGGAAAAATTCAAAATATTTTGCGTTGGCTGCCACGGTGCCGAAGCAACCGGCAACCCGGTTCTGGGAGCACCCAATCTAACTGACAAAACCTGGCTATACGGCGGTAGCAGGGCCGCGATCAGCGAGTCCATCAGCAAGGGCAGGCAAGGCGCAATGCCTGCACACAAGGATTTGTTAGGCGAAAATCAAATTCACTTGCTGAGCGCTTATATACTCAGTTTATCTGCTCAACCGGAGAGGTAATGGAATGCTCGAAATCCCACTTCGTCAGGTCATAATCGCATTAACCTGGTCATCATTTTTAAGCGCCGGTATTGCCTGCGTGCTGGTATTCGCATGGATTGATCCAACCCCAATACTCGATCAATTTGGCCTTGCTAACCGCCTGAGTGGTTATAGTCTGGCTTTTTTCTTTTTCTGGCTTATCGGCATAGCCAATGTTTTGATCTGCCTGTTTTTTTTGAGACCGGTCGCTCACAGTATTCATAATCAAAAATGATTCGGGAAGAGTCCACCCTCAAGCAAGAGCTATATGCCAAGCGGCTGAAAATCTATCCGCGCCAGGTTGGGGGCTTCTTCGCTTCGATGCGAATCTCGGCAGTACTGATATTGCTCGGCCTCTATTACGTCCTGCCCTGGCTATCCTGGGAGGGACAACAGGCAATACTATTCGATCTACCCGCCCGCCAATTTCATATCCTGGGGATGACACTCTGGCCACAGGACTTTATCTACCTTGCCGGTTTGCTCATCATCGCCGCACTTTCACTGTTCTTTTTTACCGCCGTGGCTGGACGTCTGTGGTGTGGATTCGCCTGTCCACAAACTGTCTGGACAGAGGTTTTCTTATGGATTGAACGCCTGGTTGAGGGCGAACGCAACCAGCGTATGAAGCTGGATGAAAAGGGATCATTGCAAAAAAAGATCTTATTAAAAGGCTTGAAGCATACCATCTGGATCGTATTTTCCGCCTGGACCGGATTCACCTTTGTCGGTTACTTCACTCCGATCATCGAACTTGGGGCAAAGATATTGTCGTTTTCCACCGGACCATGGGAAACATTTTGGGTGATTTTCTATGGGTTCGCAACCTATGGTAATGCTGGCTGGATGCGCGAACAGGTATGCATCTATATGTGCCCTTATGCGCGTTTCCAGAGTGCAATGATAGACAATGACACGCTGATTATTTCCTATGATCAGCAACGAGGTGAACCACGCGGCGCGAGAAGAAGACGAGACGATCCCAGCGAACTGGGCCTCGGTGATTGTATTGATTGCCAGCTTTGTGTACAGGTTTGCCCCACCGGTATTGATATTCGTCACGGCCTGCAATATCAGTGTATTGGTTGCGCCGCCTGTATCGACGTTTGTAATGACATCATGGCCAAGATGAAATATAGCAAGGGCCTGATTCGCTACACCACGGAAAATCTTTTGCGTTACGGCGGCGCCCATGTACTGCGCCCCCGGGTCATAATATATGCGCTCATATTGTGCCTCACAACCACGCTTTTAGTTTACCAGTTCGCCACACGTAATTATGTCGAACTCAACATCAGTCGTGATCGTAATGTGCTATATCGCGAACTGGCAAATGGTGATATTGAAAATCACTTTAGTATTAAAATTCTTAATAAAGATAGAAAACAGCATGCGTATCAGCTATCGCTGAACGGCATCGAGAATGCGAAGCTGAAATTCGACGACGGCCCCCTGGAGGTTGCCGGAGCTGCCGTGAATACATTCGGGCTGCGCGTAATTGCTGACCCTGACTCGCTTCCTTCCAGCGTCAATACCATTCATTTTGAACTCAGGGCACTCGACAACGAATCTATTTCGATCGTCTCAGACGCCCGATTCGTGGGTCCATGAGATGGGAACACCGGATCAAGCGATGACCCATAAAATCAACGCGGAAATACCTTCCTGGCGACAGGTACCCCTGGTGTGGATGATAATTGCGATACCACTAAGCTCGGTAATAGTCGGTTTTATCATGCTGGGACTGGCGATCAGCAGTAACGATGGCCTGGTTTTCGACGACTACGAGCAGCAGGGAAAGGAAATCAACCGCGTATTAGAGCGCGACGCAATGGCTAACAGCCTCGGCCTGACAGCAAAAATAGAGTTATTCCCCGAGTCACAGCGGTTGCAATTATCCCTTACACATCGACAAATGATGCGTTTTCCGGATAGCCTGATACTCAGATTTCTTCACCCTACGCGCGCGGGAGAAGACGTCTATCTAAACTTACAGCGCAGTAGCACCAGCGAATACTCTGGCGATTTACCGCGGCTCGGCGCGGGTAAATGGATCGTCCAACTCGAAACTAGCGAGTGGAGAATCAACGGTTTCGCGCAGATGCCAGGTAACAATTTGATCAGATTGGAGGCCCAATAAACATGCCTGCCGTCAACCACAGCCCGACATATCTCGATATCGAGACTATAAAGAAATACCCTGCAAGCGGGCCTCGCTATGCTTCCTACCCGACCAGGGATGAGTTTCACGAAGGCATCGACGCCAACGACTACCGGCTAGCTGCGCAAGAGGGTAACGGCGCCTTTTTGCCACGCGATATTTCACTATATTTCCATTTACCATTTTGCCGCAACCTTTGCTATTACTGTAATTGCAACAAGATCGTTACCAATGATCAGCAAATGCCGGGTAAGTACCTGGAATACCTGTTCGAAGAAATCCGCATGCACGGAGAATCTACCGACTGGGATAGAAAAGTTCGCCAATTTCATCTCGGCGGAGGCACGCCAACTTACTATACAGCCGATCAGATAGAAGAATTAGTAAACCAGGTACATCGCTATTTTTCACTTGTTTCAGACGAAGAACGCGACTATTTGATAGAAATTGACCCCCGCACGGTAGGCTACCAATACCTGATACACATGCTCAGGCTCGGATTTAATCGAATCAGCCTTGGCGTGCAGGATTTTAATCCGCAAGTCCAGAATGCAGTGAATAGATATCAGCCCGAATCGAAGAGCCGAGAACTAATTTTGCAAGCCCGCTCTCTCGGTTTCCAGTCGATCAATGTCGATCTAATCTGCGGATTACCATTACAAAGTCAGCATAGTTTCGACATTACCCTGGAGCAAATTATCGATTGTGCCCCCGATCGCATATCCGTATACAGCTACGTCCATCTACCTGAGATATTTCCAGCGCAAAAAAACATCAACGCGGCGGACCTGCCCGCCACCGAGGAAAATATTGCCTTGTATCAATTAACAGCGGAAAAACTACAGAAGGCAGGCTACGTGCATATTGGCCTGGATCACTATACCAGACCCGATGACAACCTCGCCATCGCCTGGTCGCAACAAACCCTGCACCGAAACTTCCAGGGCTATACCACTTACAAGGACTGCGACCTGCTCGGCATCGGTGTCAGTGCTATCGGTTCATTCGATACATTTTATTACCAGACTGCCGACGACCTGGACAGCTACTATCGACTCATAGATGAACATCGGCTACCTGTCGTAAAAGGCGTTCAACTGTCACTCGACGATTGTATTCGCAAGGCGATCATCAGCCAAATTATGTGCGCGGGGGAAATTGACAAAATACATATCCAGCAGTATTTCGGTATTGTTTTCGATGAATATTTCGACCGCGAACTCGGTCAACTGGGCCAACTTGTTGACGATAAACTAATTGAAATGAGTGAGCAGCTAATCAGCATTACAGCGCAAGGAAAATTTTATCTACGCAATATCGCGCTGGTTTTCGATGCCTACCGAAAAATGGATCAGCGCCCGCGCAAATTTTCAAAAAAGCCCCTGGAGTCTGTAGATCTGGGGCATTCGTAACCGCAGGCAGGCTACTATGGTCCCGAGGCTTTTACCCGGCTTACCACGGCACTGGTAGAAGCGGCCTGGAGCCTGCATAAATCAGTAATAATGATTTCCCGATTGTCAATTAAGATCAACCCCTGATCTTGCATTTTTTTAAATTGCCGACTGATAGTTTCCGGCGCCATACCCAGGTAGTTGGCTATGTCGTGTCGACTCATCGATAACTGGAAACGCAGACCGGACAACCCCCTTGCACCGTATCGTTGAGACAAACCGATCAGGAAGATTGCCAGGCGCTCTTCCACCGGTCTCTTACCGATGAAAAAAAGCATCTTTTGCGCAGTCGTCATGGCACTGCTGGAGATCGATAGGATCTCTTCGCGTAATATCGGAAGCTGGTTCGAAATACGCTGAAATTCGCTATACGACAACTGGCACACGTGAGCGTCGCCGAGGGCGATGATATCGCATTGATACTCGCCGGAGGCAATACCATCGAGACCAATTAATTCACCCGGTAAAAAAAACCCGACAATATTTTCCTGTCCATCTGCACTGTCGATATTTGCCTTGAAGGCACCCGTTTTAACCGTGTATAGCGCAGTCATTTCCTCACCAGCGCGATACAGGAATTCAGCCTTTTTGAGAGGTTTTTTCGGATAGACGGCCTGTTCGAACAGCAACAGCTCTTCATGAGTCAGGCCCTTGGGCAAGCACAACTCCTGAAGACTGCACTGGCTGCATGCAATCTGGGCCTGCCTGTGGAAAGTATTAACAGCCTGCTCCATATTTAATATTCATTAACCGTTTATGCTCCAACATATATATTCTATATAGCAGAGAAGCCAGATACTAGCAGAAATTGGATTTATTGGTCAGGGACTCAGCAGCGCCAGGGTGATGCGTTTATTTTGTTTGCCCTTACTCTTGATTTTAGTAATCACCACTTCGCCGATTTCGCTGATGTTTTTAACATGGGTACCACCACAGGGCTGGTAATCGGTATCCTCTATACTAATCGTCCGTACCCGGCCCTGCCCCCGGGGTGGCTGTACCGACATGGTACGCACTAAACCCGGATTTTGCGCCAGTTCATCATCACTGATTGATCCCACGATGACCGCCAAACCCTTGCGGATCAACTCGTTAATAGCCTTGGTGAGCTGATCCTTGTCAACCGCCTGTCCCTGCAGGTCAAAATCGATTCGGCTCTCAGTTTCACCAATCGAACCGCCGGTCGCCTGGGCGCTAATCAGTGAACACATCAGGTGCATACTGGTATGCATACGCATAATCCTGTGACGTCGCGCCCAGTCGAGTTCGAGCTCGACCGTTTCACCGCGACCAATGCCTGAAAAATCGGCCCCATCCAGATAATGAATTATTCCAACTCGATCCGTGTCATAGCGAGTATCGGTAACACGGTAATCGCTACCACCGACCCGCAAAGTGCCGGTATCCCCGGGTTGTCCACCACCCATCGGATAAAAAATAGTTGAACAGAGCACAATGCCGCCCTCTGCCACAGCGCTTACGCTACTGCGATGTGTTTTCTGGTAACTGTCCTGATAAAATACTTTTTCTGTCATCGAATGCCGATCCATATCTGGTGAGCTAATTTTTACCCAGCCATCGGCATGAAGCAAGCATATTAACCCGTATATGGTCATTAAAAACAATGTTCAATCGCCATTACGCAAGATTATCCATATTGATGCAGACTGTTTTTATGCAGCAGTAGAGGTGCGCGATAATCC
>CBDUSZ010000011.1:0-28676 GCA_965370015.1 uncultured bacterium
TGGAAGAAACTGAATTTGTGCGTTCGCTATTTGCCAGGCGAGTCTTCGACAATCAAACGCGAAAACTCGGTTACGAGCTTGAGCTGTGCCTGGAACACTTGAGTCCGAATGAGTATATGTCCAAACTGCATCGATATAACTTGCTCAGCCGACAGTTAATCAAAATGCGCGGTAATACGCCGGTCAATCTGTGGCCAAACCAGTACTCTTTCGAGCCGACCAATCCTCCAATAATTTGATTTAGATCATCACCCATGAAACCATGCTCTTATACGCTTTATCTAATTTCAACAGGGAGAATATTATGTACAAGTCTATTTTGGTACCCATCGATATGTCCCACCCCGAAAGAGGGAAATCGATTATAGAAATCGCCAGAAAGCAGGGCAACGAGGATACACAAATTATTCTACTGCATGTGATCGAGGATATTCCGAACTGGGTTGCCGCCGAAATGCCTGCGGGTATTCTGGAACAATCGAGGCAAACCATGCAGGATGAATTGCAAGCCATCGCAAACGCCGCATCGATCAAGGCTGAAGTTGTAATTCGTTCAGGTCACCCTTACCGAACTATTCTGGATAAGGCCAATGAGGAAGGGGTAGACCTGATAATAATTGCCTCTCATAAACCTGGATTACAGGATTATTTCCTCGGCTCCACCGCAGCCAAGGTGGTGCGTCATGCCAGGTGTTCGGTTCTGGTAGTGAGATAACGACTTATTTTCCGGGCCTGGCATAGCTTCGAAATGGAGCGGCCAGGCCCGCGTGCACAATATGCGCCACTCATCGTCGGCCACTAATAACTGATTGTCATGCGGTCGATATTTGATTATCAGGCATGCCATGCGGCTCAACCGGCACGGCTATGATGCTCTCGACTGGAAGACTAATCACAAATTTAGTGCCAATACCTTCGCGTGTTCGAACGCTGATCTTGCCCTTGTGCTGTTTTACAATGATGTTATAGCTGATGGACAACCCTAGCCCAGTTCCCTGCCCATCTTGCCTGGTAGTATAAAAGGGGTCGAACATTTTCTTGCCGACGTCTTCACTAATTCCGACACCGTTGTCCTTGATGCTGATATTCACCTGGTCACCGTCAAAATCTGTTTCTATTTTAAGCTTGCCGGTTTCTTTATCAGAAATATCTATAGCCTGACAGGCATTGGTTATCATACTCAGTAAAACCTGGTTAACTTTCAACGGGTTGCACTTCACCAACGGAATCTGACCGAGTAAAAGATCGACGCTAATATGATCCTTCAACAGGTTTTTAGCCAGTTTTAATGTTCGTTCGATATTATCATTGAGATTAACTTCTACGGTTTCCGTCTGATCCATGCGGCAAAAATCTTTCAAGTTTTGGGTGATATCTGAAATTTGATCGAGACCGTCAAGCGTATCCGTCACCAGTTCATCACATTGTTTAATTTCATCGTTTTCACTCAATTCGGCAATCGCGTTCTCGACTTCGAGAAATCTATTCGATATATCGTCCTCACTGGAAAATCCGTCGCCGATTAAATTTCTCCACGCATTAAAACTGACTTCGACTTTTTTCACCCTGGCGAAAAAGTCATTCATGGCCATCACATTGCTATGCGCGTAACCAAGAGGTGTGTTGATTTCATGGGCGATACCCTCAATCATTTGCCCAAGCGCTGCCATTTTTTCCGATTGCTCCATTTTCACCTGCGAAAGCTTAAGATCTGAATAAGCCTTTTCCATATCGCGAACACTTTCGGTGGCGCGCTGTTCAAGCGCAACATTCACTTCTGACAACTTTAGGTTAACCTGTTTGAGCTCCTCGGTCCGTTGTGCCAGGCGGATACGTAGTAGCATTTTCACAAACACAAAAATCATCGCCAGTAGGATAAGCATGGCCAGACCGATTGCGAGGCCAATCAGCAGGTTTTTAGATATACCTTCCTCGCCTTTAAACTGAATCCAGTTGTCCAATATCGCCTGATGTTCTTCCCGGCTAATCGACTGAATCAATTTTTCCAGAATATCGCGCAATATTGGCCAATCCTTGCGTGTGGCGAATGCAAGATCGAAGGAATAACCGGTTTCTCCGCCGATGCGGAGATTACTCAGCCCCTCTTGCCTGATTGCTAACGTCACCGCTGCCGGATCGGCCACCACCGCATCGAGTAAGCCGGATGAAAGGTCGCGTAGCCCCGCTCCCAGGTCGGCAACTTCAAGTAGTTTAATGTCCGGGTGATCGTATCCTATCAGATCAAACCAGAGGTAACCTGCTGGCGAGGCAACTTTCTTATTTTTCAAGTCGTCTATCGCCACCGATCCGGCAGTACGATCACTGACAACAATCACTCCGGGTAGTTTGATGTGAGGGGTAGTGAAATTCAGATACTCTTCGCGTTGCTTTGATCGCGTCACCGCAGCCAGCACATCGACATTTTTCTGCCTGGTTTGTTCTTCCACCTGTTGCCAGTTTGCATAACCAACAATGCTGAACTTGAAATTGGTCTTGCTTTCAATCAGGGTCATGTAGTCTGCAGCCATACCGACGTACTCCCCCCTGGCGTTCACTTCCTCAATCGGAGCAAATGCCGGATTCGGCGATAACCGAATAACCGGATGCTCGATTAACCATTGCCTTTCTGCAGCGGTCAGCACCACCTGAGCTGGCAATACATCTGATGAATAAATCAACCCCTGAAGCAGGAAGATGCAGACAATTCCTGATAATAATTTCATCTATACGTCGCTCGTTTAATCAGACTGGGGACATGTGCAAGCACCACGAACGCGTGGCGTGTAAAACATGTTATTTAAGCTCGGTCTCATATTATTTGGCCTTTTTTTCATCGCACATCAGGGCGTGATCCACGTTTGATAAATTTGCCTGTTTTAAACCAGGCGATAATGGTGAATTGGGTAGGCGGGAGCCATATTCAGAGAAAACTAGAGTTCAAATAAAGTCATTCCCCTCACTAAATTGTTTAATCGAAAAAGCCCTTAAACCGGTATAAATGCTGTTTAATTTAAGCACGTTTTTAGAATAGTAGATATACAATATTTTGCTGGAAATTTGATATTGGCTACTGAGTGCAGCTGCGCTCCTGTTTCACTCAGATTAATCATTAATGGTGCTTAAAACACTGCTTTCTAGCCTCGGCCTGAATATAAATAGCTATCCGTGGTTTCGAAATCGACGACAGCATTAAAACTACCTGGCCTGGAAACCCTGAGATAAACAGCACTAACTGTATTAAAGTACCTATTAAGATTTACTACCTGGCGAAATATACTTACAGTCATTTTACAAGTTAAGAACCCTCTGATGCATTCATCCTGAATTGCCAAAGGACGTCCATGTACCACAGAAACCCTGAATAAATCAGAGTTTCCTTATGAGTTAACTATGAACATACGAAAGTTTCAGGAAAGCGACAAAGCCCGATTAATAGACCTCTGGCATACGGTTTTCCCGGATGACCCGCCACACAATGAACCCTCGAGCGTCATCGAGGCGAAGCTCGCTGTAGACGACCTGATATTAATCGCCGAAGCTGAAGGAGAATTAATCGGGGCCTGCATGGCGGGTTATGATGGACATCGCGGCTGGCTATATGCAGTTGCGGTCGATCCTGTCCATCGACGTAAGGGTATCGGCGAAAAACTTGTCAAACATGCAATACAAGCCCTCAGCGAGATCGGCTGCATTAAAGTTAATCTACAAATCCGCTCGACTAATACCGAGGTTGCTGCCTTTTATAAATCGCTCGGGTTTAACGTCGAAGATCGCTTGAGCATGGGCAGGTTCATTGAATAGCTGATAGGGACGAATTTATTTGGCCAATTATTAGATACCGATCATGCATAACAGTCTTACTTGACTCCATTAATTATTGGTCGAATAAATTCGGCCCTACCTTTATCATCTCCCATTCGGGAAACTTCGGATATCAAGCCGGGCTTAAACCAGCTCGCCCCGTGCTGGATAATCATTGGCAAGCACAAAACTCAAAGCACCCAGAATTTCACGAAAATGCGGCCGTGCGAAAGGCATTGTGCTTATCTGAGCCCAGTACAGTGTATTATCGGATCGTATTAAAAACAGGCCCGGTTCGCTGAATTCGGCTGGTTCTTCAATGCCCACTGAAGTCTTGCCACGCCCGGCAGAACGATGCAATCCCCAGGCTTGCGCCTGCTCGACGCTGACGTCATAGCCCAGATTAATATTTTTCAAACCCCAGTCTTCGACCGCCTGCTTTGCACGATCTTCGCCATCACTACTCAGTGCCAGAACCGTCACCCCGGCCTCGGCAAAATCACCCGCAAGTTTATCGAGTTCGGCTAGATATTTGCTACATATCGGGCAATGCAAGCCACGATAAAATACCAGCATTGTAAAGTTTTCGGGTGCCTGCTCGGCGAGCGACCACGGCCCTAGAAGGGTTGGTACTTCTAGCGCGGGTACTGCCTGACGGGATTTTAATACAGTCATTTCGATCTCCTCATTATTTTATGATTTAGTAACTGGCTACATGATAAAGCATTTTACAAAATACAACGTCAGATGTTTTGAATAAACAGTTGGATTTTATTTAGCTCCAGCCTGAGACTAACGCCAACAACAATAGTTCACACCTTGCCCTGACAAGAGTACCCGCCAGCAACTGGACCTCCTGCTTACCGAAAAAATGATAAATCATATGAAGAGCTGGATACAAGTTTTATTAGGATCAACACTCAGATTTCAATACACTAGCCTTTTATTTCAACGACCGGATACAAGCCATTGAACCAAATAAAAACTATCGCCGTTATCGGCGCCGGAATAGTCGGTATGAGTTGTGCATTGTGGCTGCAAATAAAAGGCTTTTCAGTCATTCTAATTGACCCTGAAAAACCGGGGTCGGGCACCTCCTCCGGCAATGCCTGCACCATCGCCGACTACGGCTGCGTCCCGGTTAACAGTCCGACGATTTTCAAACGCATGCCCTCGCTATTATTTTCTAAAGATAGCCCGCTCTCTATCGATATGAAATACGCCTTTAACCATTTACCCTGGATGCTGAAATTCCTCTCAAATTGCAAACCAGCCCGCGCCGCACGAATCACCCGCATCCTGGGCAAACTGTTGCAAAAAACTTACCAGGGACTCGACCCCCTGATCGAATTGAGCGGCTCACAGCACCTGTTGTCACAACAGGGTTGTATGTATGTTTATAAAACCGCGCAAGAATTTGAAAATGCGCGTGCCGCCAACCAGGCGCGTAAAGACCAGGGGGTAGAATTTACCGAACTTAACGCCGATGAAATCCGCGAGCTTGAACCAGCGCTAAAACTACCCTTTGTAAAAGGTCTGCTGTTCGACAAAGCAAGCCACGTCATCAATCCGCAGTCTCTGACGACCAGTTATTTAGATTGTTTTCTGCGCAATGAGGGGCGTTATGTGAGGCAACGCGCGCTCCATGTTGCCCACGAAAAGGACTCGGTAGTGGTTATTCTCGACAATGGCGAAAGGCTCGATGCGGATCGAGCGGTAATCGCCGCGGGTGCTTATTCAAGGGAAATTACAGGAACAGGTGCTCATCGCCTGCCACTGGATACCGAGCGCGGATACCACGTCCAGTATGCGGGTCGACAGTCCCTGCTCAATCGCCCGGTCGGCTGGAACGAAGCAGGATTCTATGCGACACCGATGGATGAGGGATTACGAATTGCCGGGACGGTAGAAATAGCCGGGTATGGAGAAGCCATGAACCCACGTAATCTGGACTACCTGACTCGTAAAAGCAAAGAAATGTTCGACCTGCCTGAGCAGCCCGATCAGGAGTGGCTCGGTTTCAGGCCGACCTTGCCAGACAGCTTACCGGTAATCGGTTACAGCCTGTATTCCGAATATATACTGTTCGCGTTCGGGCATCATCATCTTGGCCTGACACTGGCTGGCATCACTGGAAAATTGATCGCTGAGCTACTCAACAACGAACAACTCAGCCATAATATCAGCGCCTTTAACTCACAGCGATTTCGATAATTTAGGGGAATAGCCATAGCGAAGTCGGCATTCGTGAATGATTCAGAAAGCCAATCAATATGCACCCAACCAAAGGAATAAAAATGAGCCACGTATTTCCACGTCATACCAAATCAGCACCCCCTATCGCGGTTAAAGGCGACGGCGTTTACCTGATCGACAAACAGGGTAAGCAATACCTGGATGCGTCCGGCGGCGCGGCGGTCTCCTGTCTCGGACATGGCGATACTGAAATTATCGACGCGATCAAGGCACAACTCGACCGCATGGAATTTGCGCATACCAGTTTTTTTACTAGCGACGTCGCCGAATCACTGTCCGACCTGCTAATCCGAAATGCGCCAGGCGATCTTGATCGCGTATACCTGGTATCGGGTGGCTCCGAAGCGATGGAAGCCTCGATCAAACTCGCGCGCCAGTATTATCTTGAAATTGGACAACCCCAACGTCACAAGGTGATTGCGCGCCTGCAAAGCTATCACGGCAATACTCTCGGCGCGCTAGCTACTGGCGGCAATATGTGGCGACGGCAACCCTTTGCACCGTTAATGATCGATACCACGCATATATCTCCCTGTTACGCCTACCGTGGCAAGGCCGATAACGAATCAGAATTCGACTATGGCCAACGCGTGGCCAACGAGCTCGAAACCGAAATCAACCGCCTCGGTGTCGACCAGGTGATGGCCTTTGTAGCCGAACCTGTAGTCGGCGCAACCATGGGTGCAGTGACTGCAGTCGCGGGTTACTTCAAGCGCATCCGTGAAATCTGCGATCAGTACGGCGTATTATTAATCCTCGACGAAGTGATGTGTGGGATGGGCCGCACCGGAAGCCTGTTTGCCTGCGAACAGGAAGGTATCGCTCCCGACATCAGCGCGATAGCAAAGGGGCTCGGTGCCGGGTATCAACCGATAGGCGCCATGCTTTGTAGCTCGAAAATCTACAGCGCTATCGAAAACGGCTCGGGGTTTTTCCAGCACGGACACACTTACCTCGGTCATCCGGTCGCCTGCGCGGCCGCGCATGCGGTAGTCAGTGCGATACTCGACCGCAATTTAATTGCGCGCGTGCAAAGTCAGGGAGATCGTTTAATGCAGGCGCTCAGGGAGCAATTTTCCAATCATCCGAACATTGGTGATATTCGCGGGCGGGGGCTATTTCTAGGCATGGAGCTGGTGCAGAATCGCGACACTAAAGCAGCGTTCGATCCAGACCTTGGTATCAACAAGCTGTTCAAGAAAACAGCCTTTGAAGCCGGGCTTATTTGCTACCCAATGGGTGGCACCATCGATGGTAAACAGGGCGATCATGTTTTGCTCGCACCACCTTTCATCATCGACGACAATCATATCGACGAAATTCTCGTTAAGCTTGATACAACTGTAAACATAGTATTGAAATAGCCTGATGAAGCCTCCAACGATTATCATCGTCGCACCAACCGGTGCACGTAAAACCCGCAAGGATCATCCCGCATTACCAATTTCAGTTGAGGAAACTGTCGAAGAAGCCGTACGATGTCATGCCGCAGGTGCCACCGTTTTGCATGCCCATGTGCGCGGCAAACGAGAGGAACACGTACTTGACACCGGCCTGTATGAGGAATTAATCGCCGAAATGAAGCGTCGCGCCCCAAACATGCTGATTCAAATTACCTCCGAAGCGGTCGGTATCTATTCACCAGAACAACAAGTCGCCTGTGTACAGACAGTTATGCCGGAGATGGCAAGCGTTTCTTTAAAGGAGATGACGTCGAATTTCGCTGACCTGAGCTTTGCCCAACACTTTTACCACTGGACTACCGAAGCCGGTATTCACATTCAACATATCCTGTTTTCTGACGAAGAACTATCCCAATTCCTTAAGCTAAAGAAAAGCGGCGTCATCCCCGCCTCGCATCGCTGTGTTCTTTTTGTGCTGGGCCGATACGCAGTCGATTTTCAATCAGCCCCGGCAAACCTGACACCATTTCTACGGGGCGATATCGGCGGGCTTGACTGGTTTACCTGCGCTTTCGGCGTAGAGGAACAGGCCTGCGTGATGGCGGGAATAGAAAACGGTGGTCATGCGCGGATCGGCTTCGAAAACAATTTGCATTTACCCGGCGGTGAACTGGCGAGCAGCACAGTATCGCTAGTGGATTCGTTAACCAGTGAGATACGTTCGTCCGGGCGCGTCGTTGCGGACTCGACTCAGACGCGTACATTGCTCGGGGTTCGCAGCGAATAAATTAGTTCCCCCTGATTAACAGGCCTGGGTTAATATTCCCGGTCTGTTAATTAAGTTTTACGGCGGTTATTCATGCTTAATATCTGTATTTCCGGCGCAACCGGCTGGACCGGCGCCGAACTGGTGCGCGGCGTACTGGCGACTTCCGACATGAGCCTTGTGAGCGCCGTCGCCCGACGTGCCGCAGGACAGGATATCGGCAGCGCAATCGGTGATGAAAAAGCAGGTGTGACGGTGGTGCCAACCCTCGAGCAAGCGTTTGAAAACCCTTGCGACGTATTAATCGAATATACCCATCCAGATTATGGTATGGCGAACACCCTGTTCGCCGTTGAACGCGGAATACCGGTTGTACTGGGAACCACGGGCTTAACCGCAGCAGACATCGATATCATCGATCACGCGGCACGCAAAGCGGGCGTTGGTGTGGTCACCGGTAATTTCGCCTTATGCGCCGCGCTGGCACAGCATTTTTCGCTGTTTGCGGCCAAACATATCGAGCAATTCGAAGTTATCGACTATGCCTCGTCAACCAAACCTGACGCACCCAGCGGCACCGCTGGCGAACTGGCCGAACTACTCGGCGAGGTACGCAAACCGAAGCTAGATTTAGCCATTGAAGAAACTATCGGACCACAGGAAGTTCGCGGCGCTACTATTAACGGTGTCCAGGTACACTCGGTTCGCCTGCCGAGTTACCTGCTCTCGGTGGAATCTATTTTTGCCCAGGAAGGGGAACGCCTGGTGATACGCCATGAAGCCGGTTCCAGTGCAGTGCCCTATGTTTTCGGCACTCTAATGGCAGCAAGACGCATCGGTGAAATTACCGGCGTAGTGCGGGGGCTGGATAAATTACTGTTTACCTGATCAGCAATATAACCAAATCGTTATTCAACCCCGCAGATCTGGTCGGGGCTTAATCGGCGGATTTAGTACCGCAGGAATTGATCCCCAGTAAAGCATAGGGAGGACACCAGCCAATTGCTGACGTACCAAGCATTGCGATGCCCACGATCAGAGTAATGATACCCGGTGTACCCGTCACCATATCCAGGGCATAAGCAACGATAGCTGCAATTCCCACAACAGCTCGGACTGAGCGATCAATCGTACCTACATTTTTATTCATGATAAGAACTCCAGTTAGATTAAGATTGGAGTATATGGTCGTTACCTTTAGGCGTCAGTGACAATGTCACCAACAGGGAAAAATATTACTGCTGAGCGAGATCAAAAATTGCCTGACTATCAATAATCTCAATACTACCGCGACTCGATTTGATTAGCCCACGCTGGACAAAATCCCGCAAAATACGGCTGATAACTTCTCTTGAGCTACCGACATCGGCTGCAATTTCAGCATGCGTTTTATTGATTATCGCATTACCCCGGTCAAGATTTTTAACAAATTGCTCAGCCAGGCGCACATCGATTCGCTTAAATGCGACTTCCTCTACGACAGAGATAATATCGGCTAACCGATGAGACAATAATCTGAAGATAAATCGTTGCCATTCGTCGTCACGACAAAACCAGTCTCTTACATTTGCAGGATTAATCAGCAGGCCCCTTATATCAGTTTCTGACACTGCCATGGCGGGAAAGCTATCCTGATTCATAATACAGGAAGCCGTTAGTACGCAGCTTTCACCCCCATAAATACGATACAAGGTAACCTCCCGACCGGAAGGCGACAATTTATACACTCTGCCAATGCCTTCAATAATCATAGCCAGGTGTGCGCAAATCTGTCCCTCGTCACATATCGCTGCACCGGCAGGAAGTTCGACATATTGAGCCTGTGCAAAAAATACATCGGCAAATGCCGGATCGCAGCGATCAATAAATGGAAAAAGCCGCCTAAATTCTGATTGTCTGGCTGGAGAGATCATCAGTAGTATTGTATAGAGTCAAGCTCGAGCAAAATAGTCTGGCTCCAATTAGATTCCCGTTTTCGCGCATTTCTGTCCGGTATAAATTCGATCATCTAAATGCAGGATGAAAAAGATAGATACAGACCTTGGATTAGGAACTTTAACGCTATTCAAATAGCAATAATTCGTCATTCCGGCCTCCGAGCCGGTATGACCGCCAGGGACGGTGGAAATGCAATAGGGTTGTTGGGAACAACCCTTGCCCATTGAACAATGTTGACTGAATGGGCTGGAGCCTCCGTGCAATGGGTACCGGATCAAGTCCGGCACGACGATTTCTTCTCATTATCTAAGTCTGTTGAAAAATCAAATCTCCGATACGAACCGATGCCCTTAAAACCATCTGCACCAATACCTTAAGATATTCTTTAAATTTTATACCGGACAGCGGTGCACATTCGCGGGAATGACGGGGTTAAAAAATTACTCGAAAGCAACCACCGCATCCTGCAACCACAACAACAGGTAATCGGCAAAGCTACGACGAATAATAACCTCAAAACCAACTCCCTTTCGTAGCGGGGCAATCGTCATACCGGCTTTGGCCAGACGTGTTTGTGCACACTGTCCGGCTCTGAATTCGCGTGAGTGCAAATCAAGCGGACAATCGGTGGCGAGTAGATTCGCCGCATTGTCACCAGTGACTTCGAGCATGGTTAAGCCACTCGAATTATCCACAACCGACGAAAAAACACCTGCAAGTGCTTTTCTTAAATCGCCCTGCACCTTGCCCTGCCGTTCGGTCGGGGTAACCACCAGCCATTCGTCCGGACCCAGCCAATAAATCCGATAATCTCCGGATTCGACCATGGTGTTGGCTTCGGCCGGGGGTTCGCAACCGAGTACTTTCAGTGCTGCCGCGAGAAATGCAGTGTTAGCAGACTTACCGCGCAAATTCAGGTAACCCAGAAATGGTACTTCCTTAATTGAGGGAGCAGATCCCCTGGCCGCTTCGAGCTTGACTTGCACCAGTGGGCTTTGCTGTTGGAATAAATCAGGCATTTTGCTTGGCTCCTTCTTTATCGTAGAACACCGGCTGTGTAATCGTCGCCTTGATGACCTGTCCGTTAGCGAGTGGCGCATACACGGTTTCACCCATGCGATGATGACCACCCTTGACCAACGCCATCGCGATCGAATGTCCACAACAGGCGCTGTAGTAACTCGAACTCACGTGCCCAATCATCGGCACCGGCTTGACTGCCTGCGGATTATTAACCAGTTGAGCCCCTTCCGGGATTACCGATTTCGGGTCTTCGGTGAGAAGCCCGACTAATTGTTTACGGTCTTTACGCACCGTATCGGGACGAGCCAGTGAGCGTTTACCGATAAAATCAGTCTTGGTTTTGGACAGCGCCCAACCCAATCCCAGGTCATCCACGGTCACCGAACCATCGGTATCCTGACCGACGATAACATAGCCCTTTTCTGCGCGTAATACATGCATCGCTTCGGTACCGTAGGGGGTGATGTCGTACTCAGCCCCGGCTTGCATTAATTTATCCCACATGAAGCGGCCATAATTGGCCGGTATGTTGACCTCGTAAGCAAGTTCGCCTGAGAAACTGATACGGTTCACGCGGCAATCAACATCACCAATTTTTCCGCTACGTGTCGACATAAACGGGAAAGCTTCGGCGTCAAAATCGATACCTTCACAGACTGCCGACACCACCTTTCGGCTATTTGGGCCTACTACAGCGGCAGTCGCCCACTGATCGGTTACCGAAGTCAGAAACACTTCCATTTCTGGCCATTCAGTTTGCAACCAGCGCTCCATCCATGAAAGTACGCCAGCTGCACCACCGGTAGTGGTGTGCATGAAAAAATGGTCTTCGGCGAGACGTATGGTCACACCATCATCCATCACCATGCCGTCTTCGCCGAGCATAAAACCATAACGAGCCTTGCCGACTTCGAGCTTCATCCAGTTGTTGGTGTAAACCATTTCGAGAAATTTTGCCGCATCCGGGCCGACGATTTCGATTTTACCCAGTGTTGTGGCATCCAGAATACCGACACTTTCCCGCACGGCCAGGCATTCGCGTTTGACCGCATCGTCTAACGTCTCACCCGCTTTCGGGTAATACCAGGGACGTTTCCACTGACCGACATTTTCGAATTCGGCCCCATTTTCTTCATGCCAGGCATGCATTGCGGTCTTGCGCACCGGATCGAACAATTTGTCACCGAGATCCTGTCCGGCTATGGCGCCGAAAGTTATCGGCGTGTAGTTTGGCCTGTAAACCGTGGTGCCGGTTTCTGCAATAGTTTTTCCCAGGGCATCGGCGAGTATAGCCATGCCGTTGATATTGCCCATCTTCCCCTGGTCGGTACCAAAACCCAACGCGGTATAGCGTTTGACGTGTTCAACCGATTGATAACCCTCGCGCGCGGCGAGTTTGATATCCGATGCACCGACATCGTTTTGCATATCGATAAACGCTTTCGGACCACGACCACCGGTATGCGGAGACGGTACCAGCCACAATGGCATGATTGGATCACTTTCCACTGCGCTGGCTGCAGGTACTTTCATCGTCGCAGCAAAACCGCAGGCTTTGGCCGCAGCATTTCCTGCATCAACAGCCTGTTTTAGTGTCGTTTTCAAATCCAACGTGCCATTGGCCGCACCGACCGATACCTGCGCCTGTACCGGCGTCCCAGGCCGAAACATAGCGGCTTCATCGTCCCAGATGGCTTTCGCGCCAGACTGAGAACTCAGATGTACTATCGGACTCCAACCGCCAGACACTGCAAGTAAATCACAGGATAGTGTTTTAGGCTCACCCGCGAGAGACCGTCCATCTCTCGATAAACCGGTCACCTCCACAGATTGCAGTCGCTTACGGCCCGCAGTATCTATGACTACGCTGGCATTCATCACCTGGATGCCTGCACTACGTACAGTATTCGCTATCTCACTAGACGAATCGCTACGTGAATCAATCAACGCGACCACTTCGGTGCCAGCCGCTTTTAAATCGAGTGCGGTTTGATAGGCACTATCGTTATTGGTGAAAATAACTGCCTTGTCGCCCGGTTTCACTGCATAGCGGTTGACGTAGGTCGAAACTGCCGAAGCGAGCATAATGCCCGGACGATCATTATTGGCGAATATCAGCGGACGCTCCGTGGCACCAGTTGCCAGAACCACCTGATGCGCACGAATCTCCCAGAGTTTCTCGCGACCACCGCTACGTTGGTTAAGTGGCAGGTGATCGGTGAGACGCTGGTTAATCGTCAAAAAATTCTGATCGTGATATCCAAATACAGTACTGCGTGGCAGCAATGTCACTTCGCGCATAGCGCCTAATTCGGCAAGCGTTGACTCGATCCAGTCATCGGCTGATTTGCGACCAATTTTGGCATGGCTCGCCAGTATCAAACCTCCGAACTCAGATTGCTCGTCCGCCAGAATTACCCTCGCACCGGCGCGTCCGGCTGCCAATGCAGCAGTAAGACCGGCGACGCCACCGCCGACCACCAGCAAATCACAATGCGCGTGAGTATGTTCATAACGATCCGGATCGGGTAATTCAGGAGACTTACCCAGACCACTCGCCTTGCGGATGATATGTTCGTATTTCATCCACATAAATTTGGGCCACATGAAGGTTTTGTAATAAAACCCGGAGGGCATCATACGAGAGAATTTGCCGTTGATGGATAACAGGTCAAAGTCGAGACTTGGCCAGCAATTAACGCTGCTGGCGTCCAGTCCTTCATAAAGCTCTACCTGAGTAGCGCGCGCATTAGGAATTGTGTATTCACCCTTCTCCAGCTGAAAGATTGCATTTGGCTCTTCCGCTCCGGCACTCATGATGCCGCGCGGACGGTGGTATTTCCAGCTACGGCCGACCATATGTACGCCATTTGCGAGTAACGCCGATGCGAGTGTATCGCCAGCCTGCCCGGTATATGACTTGCCATTGAAACTGAAGTTGATCGCACGATCACGGTCGATACGACCACCTTCCGCAGTACGATATCGCTGACTCATGCCTCACTCCCAGAAGGTGGTTGTTCGCCTATTTTGTACGAACCGCTAATCCGGTAAGTCGCGGTATCGCGCTCCAGATTAAAATAACGCCGACAGCCCGCCGCGTGTAACCATTGTTCCCGGTGTAGACCTTTCGGGTTTTTACGCATGAACAGATAATCTGCCCAGGCTTCGTCGCTTAGGTTTTCGGTTTCCAGCGGGCGCGCAATATGCGCTTCGCCAGCGTAAGAGAATTCGCTTTCATCGCGGTGCCCGCACCAGGGACATTCTATTAATAACATGGTAGTTGTCTCCTAACAGGCTCTTAGTGTGCGACGCCGGCAGCGCCGTGTTCATCGATTAAATGACCACTAACAAAGCGGTCGAGTGCAAACGCCTTATTCAGTTCGTGCGGTTCGCCTTTCGCCACATTTTGCGCGAACACCCAGCCAGATCCCGGCGTCGCCTTGAACCCGCCAGTACCCCAACCACAGTTGAAATACAAACCCCTGACCGGTGTATTGCCAATTATCGGGCAGGCATCAGGCGTGGTATCGACGATACCGCCCCATTGCCGGTTCATGCGCACGCGACTGAAGATCGGAAACAATTCGACGATGGCTGCCAGGGTATGTTCGATTCCGGAGAAGCTGCCACGCTGGGCGTAGCCATTGTAATGGTCGATTCCGGCGCCGATGACCAGGTCGCCCTTATCCGACTGACTGATATAACCATGCACCGCATTTGACATGACAACTGTATCGAGCACCGGTTTAATCGGTTCAGACACTAACGCCTGTAAGGGATGGCTCTCGATTGGCATGCGAAATCCAGCCATATCTGCAAGTACCGAACAATGCCCCGCAACGACAACCCCGACCTTGTTCGCGGAAATAGCACCACGACTAGTCTCAACCCCGGTTACCGCACCATGCGCCTGCCTGATAGCGGTAACTTCGCAATTCTGGATGATATCCACACCGCGCAAGTCAGCACCACGGGCAAAGCCCCAGGCCACTGCATCATGGCGTGCAACGCCCGCACGCGGCTGAAACGATGCGCCGAGCACTGGATAACGACAACCCTCGTCGATGTTGAGTATAGGAATTGCGCGCTTGAGTTCTTGCGCACCAATTACATAACCATCGATGCCGTTCAGACGATTAGCATTGACACGGCGATGTATGTCACGCATGTCCTGTAAATTATGACCGAGGTTATAGACCCCGCGCTGGCTGAACATGACGTTGTAGTTCAAGTCCTGGCTCAGACCCTCCCACAGCTTCATCGACTTTTCATACAGGTGTGCCGATTCGTCCCAGAGATAGTTAGAACGAACGATGGTGGTGTTGCGACCGGTATTACCACCGCCGATCCAGCCCTTTTCGAGTACAGCTATATTTTTTATGCCGTGGTCTTTGGCAAGATAATAAGCTGTTGCAAGACCGTGACCGCCGCCGCCGATAATGATGACATCGTACTGCTTTTTAGGCTCGGGGCTACGCCAGGCTTTCTCCCAGTTCTGGTGATAACTCAGTGCATTTCGTGCGAGTGAAAATATCGAATATTTACTCATATTTACTGCTTGCTCCACCAAAAAATTGAGTATCGGAAAACCACCCCGATTTGCGCCTGGTGCGTAGCATATCAAGCCTGCCAATAGTGCGTAAAGCGATCTCAACAGTCTTTTGATACACTGGTCGACTATTGATAAACCAGTGGCGCATTTGGAGAAAATCAATTACCGGCTCGCAGTCAAAACAGAGTGCTCAATAGTCCAGCCCTAATAGTTGGGTCACATTTGCATTGGCGCTTCGAGTTGCGGCTACTGTCTGTCAGGGTTTACACTGTAGATGGCAAGAATATTCCAATTAACTAAAACAATAATGAGGACCAAATGGAAATAGAAACTAAAGCAGTTCATTCAGGTTACAGCCCCGACCCCACGACCAAAGCGGTTGCTGTACCGATTTATCAAACCACTGCCTACGCGTTTGACAATACACAGCACGGTGCCGATCTTTTCGACCTGAAGGTACTTGGCAATATTTATTCGCGTATTATGAACCCCACCAACGATGTACTCGAGCAACGTATCGCCGACATGGAAGGTGGTGTCGCAGGATTGGCATTGGCTTCTGGTCAGGCGGCAACCGTTTACTCGCTACAGACAATCGCCGAAGCCGGTGACAATTTTATCGCCATGTCGACTCTATATGGCGGCACCTATAACCTGTTTGCGCACACGATGCCGCAGATGGGCATTGAGGCGCGTTTCATAGACCCTGAAAACCTGGACTCAATGGCCGCGCTGATCGACGATAAAACCAAGGCGGTGTACTGCGAATCTATCGGTAATCCCGCCGGCAATGTAATCGATATCGAAAAAGCCGTGCAAATCGCGCACGCGCATGGCATCCCGGTGATCGTCGATAATACTGTCGCATCACCCTACCTCTGCAACCCGATCAAGTGGGGCGCTGACATTGTGGTACATTCACTGACCAAATATATTGGCGGGCACGGCACTATCATCGGTGGCATGATCGTCGATTCAAACAACTTCGACTGGGTTGCCAATAAGGACCGCTTCAAACGGCTCAACGAACCGGATGCTTCCTATCATGGCGTGGTATATACCGAAACCGGATTACCGCCTTATATTTTGCGTGCTCGCGTGGTGCCGTTGCGTAATTTGGGTGCGGCCCTGGCACCGATGAATACCTTCCTCGCGATACAGGGCGTTGAAACCCTGCCGTTACGAATGGATCGCATTTGTGATAATACCCTGGCCGTTGCCAAACACCTCGAGGGTCAAAGCAATGTCGAGTGGGTCCGATACGCCGGGCTCGACAGCAGTCCGCACAAGGCATTGCTGGACAAATACATGGGTGGTCGCGGCTCCGGCATCCTGAGCTTTGGCATTAAAGGCGGTATCGAAGCAGGCACGAAATTTATCGACGCCTTGCAATTGATCACACGTCTGGTGAACATCGGTGACGCCAAGTCACTGGCCTGCCACCCGGCATCGACCACACATCGTCAATTGGACGACAGCGAACTCGCCGCTTCGGGTGTTTCGAGTGACCTGGTTCGCCTGTCCATCGGCATCGAAAATATTGTAGACATTATCGCTGATATAGACCAGGCACTGGATGCTTCTGCGTAGATCTAAACCAGAGCACAAAAAAACCCGCCGCATTAATGGTTTAAGCGGCGGGTTTTAATATGGTTGTATCAGTAAGGGGCTGACCAGGTATAAATATTACAAGGCTGCTTCGAACTCGGGTATCGCTTCGAACAGGTCTGCTACCAGACCGTAGTCGGCGACCTGGAAGATCGGCGCTTCGCTATCATTGTTGATCGCTACGATGACCTTGCTTTCCTTCATACCCGCGAGATGCTGAATTGCGCCAGATATACCGACCGCGATGTACAAATCGGGAGCGATTACCTTACCAGTTTGACCGACCTGGAAATCGTTAGGCACAAAGCCCGAGTCTAC
The DNA here is from genome assembly GCA_965370015.1 of uncultured bacterium. Lineage (GTDB taxonomy): Bacteria > Pseudomonadota > Gammaproteobacteria. Next base: position 17,669 of record CBDUSZ010000011.1, read on the forward strand.
CGCAGCACGCGAGGCACCCACGGCCGCACCGAGCTTGTCAGCCACTGCCTGCAACATGGCGAAATTCTCACCATTTTGCATACCACGACCGCCGGAAATAACAATTTTGGCCGAGGTCAGCTCAACACGATCGCTCGACGATACCGCCTGCGAAACCCAACTCGAAAGACCAGTATCAACGCCGCCACTAATCGCTTCGATAGTGGCTGAACCACCGCTTGCAGCGGCTGCTTCGAAACTGATCACGCGGACCGTAATCAATTTGATCGCATCCGAAGATTGCACGGTTGCGAGCGCGTTTCCGGCGTAAATCGGGCGTACAAAAGTATCGGCTGATTTAACCTCAACGATTTCAGAGATCTGTGCCATGTCCAGTAAAGCCGCGGCTCGAGGCAATACATTTTTGCCAAAGGTAGTCGCTGCTGTTAACACATGGCTATAAGCTTTCGCCATTTCGACAATTAACGTCGCCAGGTTTTCGGCCTGGTGATGTGCAAACATCTTGTTATCGGCAAGCTTAACCGTCGCAATACCGGCGATTTGGGCTGCGGAGTCGGCGACTGCCGCACAATTTTCACCCGCGATTAGCAGATCAATATCACCACCAATTTGCTGAGCTGCAGTAATCGTGTGCAAGGTAGCGGCAGCGATTTCATTGTTGTCATGTTCGACTATCACTAAATTACTCATTTTTATATCACCTTCGCTTCGTTGCGTAATTTATCCACAAGTTCAGCCACACTGCTGACAATCACACCGGCGGCACGGCCCTCGGGTTCATCGACCTGGAGGGTAGTCAGGCGGTTGGCAGTATCAAGACCCAGGCTATCCAGCTCGATCTTGTCCATAGGCTTGCGCTTGGCTTTCATGACGTCGGGTAATTTGACATAACGCGGCTCATTGAGACGCAGATCAACGCTGATAACCGCGGGCATTTTGACCGTAATCGTCTCCAGACCGGCATCCACTTCACGTATCGTGGTAGCGCTATCACCATCTAGCTTGAAATCAGAGATGAAAGTACTTTGCGCCCAACCCAATAGTGCCGATAGCATTTGTGCTGTTTGATTGGAATCATCATCGATGGCCTGCTTGCCAGTGAGTACCAGACCCGGTGATTCCTGGTCGACAATCGCTTTCAGCACCTTGGCAATCGCCAATGGCTCGAGCACTTCATCGGTAACAACCTGAATCGCACGATCGGCACCCATGGCCAGGCCATGACGCAGCGTTTCGTCAGTTTTACCCCCGCCGATGGATACCACGATTAGCTCATCGGCCGCTCCCGCTTCGCGTAAACGCAGCGCTTCTTCGAGTGCATTTTCATCAAAAGGATTCATCGTCATCTTGGCATTCGCCAGATCGACACCAGAACCGTCCGCTTTTACACGTGCCTTGACCTGAGGATCAAGTACGCGTTTCACACATATCAGTATTTTCATTATGCTCTTAACTTCTCATTTTGGGGATCGTGAGGAGATTCTCCGATCACAGTAGCTTTGAACAATTCTCCGGGTATTTCGATTTCTAACCCGGTACCTATTTCGTGCAGTTCAGTATCGACCAGACCCAGTACCAGGGACCTGTCTTCCCGACTTGGAGGCGCAACATTCTATCGACATTTCACGCGGAATCAAGCGATAGCATTTGTCCAGCCGCGAACAATTCAGCGCGCCAATATCGAAGGCATTGATATCGAACTCCACGCCCGAATTCAGTGGCTGGATTCGCCTGCCCGGAAATCTATTTTGAACGTTCAAACAGCCATAGATCAATTTCAGATGCGACACAATTGGACTGCACCGCGACTTCCTTATCTAAAATTGTTGGAGGAGTTAAAATTGGGAGTTTATACTTCCGCGAATCAAATTTCGAAAACACTTTTAGCAGGGTCGGCGTCTGTCGACCACCAGCCGGAGAATAGTTATGGCACAGTTTCCAGATAAAGCCGACGTCGTCATTATCGGCCTCGGCGGCATTGTCGGCGCCTCAGTAATGCATCACCTGGTCGAGCGCGGCTGGGATAATATTGTCGGCATCGACAAAACCTCGGTTCCGACCGACATCGGTTCGACCTCGCATGCATCCGATTTCTGCTACGCCACCGATCACAGCAAATTCACCACCTACACCACACACTACAGCATCGAGTTCTTTGACAAGATGGGCCATTACGCCCGCGTCGGCGGGCTCGAAGTGGCGCGCAAGGGCGACGACGACCGCATGATGGAGCTCAAACGTAAGGTAGCATCCGGCAAGGCCTTCGGCACCAACGTGAAAATGATCAGCGCGGCCGAAGCCAAAGAACTTTTTCCACTGCTCGAAGAGGACGTGATTCAGGGTGCAATGTGGGATCCCGACGCTGGCCTGGTAATTCCTCGCTCGCAGACAGTCTGCGGTATCCTGGTCGATAACGCGGTCAAAACCGGCAAAGCACAATCCTTTGCCAATACCACAGCCACTGGTCTCGACATTCAGGACGGCCGCATCGTCGGTGTCGAAACCAGTCGCGGTTACATTGCTGCCAGGCACGTCATCGTATGCGCAGGACTATGGGGTCGTAGCATCGCCGAAATGGCTGGTGAAGACCTCCCGGTCATGCCGGTCGATCACCCCTTAACCTTTTTCGGGCCATACACTGAATTCGAAGGCACCGGCAAGCACATCGGCTGGCCGCTGCTACGCGACCAGGGCAACTCGGCCTATATGCGCGATACCGGCGACCCGAAATCGCCGGAAGGTGGCCAGATCGAGTGGGGCTATTACGAAGAGAAAGAACCCCGCCTGCTACACCCGCGTGACCTGCCCGAAAAAGGTGAGACTCACTGGTCACCCTCGCAGCGTGATCTCGAACTCGAGCAGATCATGGAACCACTGGAGCGTGCAATGGAACTGACACCCATCCTCGGTGAAATTGGTTACAACGAGAAACACTCGTTTAATGGCCTGCTACAGGTAACCACTGACGGTGGTCCTTCGGTCGGCGAATCGTCGCAAACCCGCGGGCTCTGGTACGCGGTCGCGGTATGGATCAAAGATGGCCCCGGAATCGCCAAAGTACTGGTGGACTGGATGACCGACGGCGTCGCCGAGATGGACTTCTTCGGTATCGACACGGCGCGCCACTACCCGATTCAGAAAACCCCAACTTATATTCACGATCGCTGCTACGAATCCGCGTTCAAAATTTACAATCCGGCAGTGCACAATCGTGAACCCTATTCCAAGGGTCGCGGTTTGCGACGCAGTCCTTTCTGGTCACGTGAGCAAGAGCTAGGCGGCTACTTCATGGAGATATCGGGCTGGGAGCGCGCACACGGTTACGCCTCCAATGAACACTTGCTGGAAAAATACGGCGACAAAGTGCCGGTACGCGAGCACGAGTGGGACAACCGCCACTTCTGGCGTGTCTCCAACGCCGAACAACTGGCGATGTCGGAAAACGTCGGCATGATCAATCTGTCGCATTTCGCGGTGTACGATGTTATCGGCCCTGACGCCGAGGCCTTAATGGAATACGCCTGTACCGCCAAGGTCGGTGGTGATACCCCCATCGGCAAAGGCGTTTACACACACTTCCTCGACAAACGTGGTGGTGTGCGTGCAGACCTCACGGTGATTCGTCAGGGGAAAGACCGTTACCGCGTTATTGACGGTGCAGACGCAGGTCACCGTGACTATATCTGGCTCAAGCGCATGGCCGAAGACAATGGCTGGCATGTCTACATCGACGACCGCTCCGATCACATGGCTTGCCTGGGAGTCTGGGGACCGAATGCGCGTAAGACTATTCAGGCGCTTGCCGACGATCCCGCCGCCTGGGAAGACGAAAACTTCCCGTTTGCCGCGACTCGCAACCTGACACTGAAGGGCATTCCGGTTGAGGCTTTCCGTATCTCCTATGTCGGCGAGCAGGGCTGGGAGCTACACGTAGCGTTCAGCTACGGCCTGTCGTTATGGGATCTGGTCTACGAGCAGGGCGCGACGCCAGTCGGGATCGAAACCTACGCCAACAGTCGACGTATGGAAAAAAGCCTGCGCCTGCAAAACGCCGACCTGCTCACCGAGTACAACCTGTACGAGGCTGGCCTGGCGCGCCCTGTGGTCAAACAAGCAGATTTCCACGGCAAGGCACCCTACCTCGAACAGCGTGAGCTCGAACATCAGGTCGCCTACCTGTGCACGCTGTCAATGACCGACAATGTAGATTCACAGGGCATAGCGCGTTTCCCGGTCGGTAATTGCCCGCTGATGGATCCTGAAACCGGCGAAGTGCCAATCGATTCGAAAGGTCGTCGCTCTTATCTCACTAGCATCGCCTACGGCCCGAGCATCGGCAAAAATATCGGCCTGGCCTACCTGCCCCATGAATATTGTCAGGAAGGTCGCGAGTTCATTACGGAATATCTCGGTGAACAATTTCCAATGAAGCTGGAGTCGGTGGGCTACAAGCCGTTGTATGATCCGGAAAATAAGTTGCCGCGGAGTTGATTACAATGAAATAGGCGGCCGGTGTTTACGCCCTACACGAGGTGCGCGAGCGCCTTAATGCCAGCGCCCAGGATTTTGGGCTCGGCTATGTCAAGACCGTCGACACACCTTTTTCTGTAGGTTTTGTCTTCGCGCATTTTTCGGGTTACCACTGCGAGCGAGCGTGAAATAGCGTCGCCATATGCCGTCCTTGCCATAGCCATGCCGGCGATCGCGTCTTCTTTCGACCAGCCCTCGATCATGAACGCCAGGTCTACGATGTCGCGTGAAAGCGTCGATGTATCGAGGCCGCGATCCGCGTTCGCAAGGAATTTCTCGGCGAAACAATGGCGTCGAGTGAGACTGGCGACGGGTATACCGCCTACTGTCTCACCATCGAGTTCAATCCGAGCTTCCCTGACAATCTCAAACTTGAGCTTAATCCCATCGAGCTCGATGAAAGTACGTATTCCATATTGGTCGGCACGCACTTCGCGGGCAAGCGAAAGATCCGAAGCCTGAATAGATCCCAGGGAAGTCTCGGATACGCCTTCGCGTAAAAGCCGATAACCTTCGAGATCCGAGCAGAGAAAGTCCACGTCGCGGGATTCCCGATACTCGCCGAGTTCGAGGACGATGCGTGTGCCACCGCCGAAGAAGCATCGTGCCCGCGCCAGGAACTTGCTATCCAGCCGAGAAAGCATCGCATGCACCTGCCGGTGGGCGGGGCGCGTAAAGCTTGCCTCAGACATGCAGCAACCCTCCGCCAAATTGTTGCTTCAGGCGATCGATTAATGCCAGTTCATCCTGTGAAAGCTGCTGCGGGTCGACAAAGCGCCAATTGCGTTCGTAGATCGACAGGGCTTCTTCGGACGGAATCCAGCGATCGGTACGATTCCAGGCCAACTCCCGCAAGCCCGGCCACTGGTCGATGTCGAGCACCATATTTTCGAGGAACTGGTCCAGGGCCGGTTTGAACCCGGGAGCCTTGATGGCCGTGCGTAGGCGATCGGCCTGCTCCGTCGGCAAGCGGAGTTCAACCGCGCTCAGGCCCGCGCGACGCTCCCGCTGGCGTTGCGCCCGCTTGGCTGCGCGGAGTTGTTCTGCCCGAGTCAGCGGGGAGGTTTTCGGGCGGCCCCGTGTTGTCACTGTGGTTTTCACCAGCAAATCCTGTCATTTTATTGATGACATGTCAACATATATTAAAATCAATTTAAGAAGCTGCTAAAGGCATCCCGGTTGAGGCTTTTCGTGTCTCCTATGTGGGCGAGCAGGGCTGGGAGCTACACGTAGCGTTCAGCTACGGCCTGTCGTTATGGCAGGAAATAACCGGGTCAGAGAATAATTGTTTCTAATATTAGAGGATATTGCTCTCTAACTCGGCTTGTCCGTTTCTTGGCATTCATTGTGCCAGCTCAGGATGGTTTTCGACAAGCCAGTTACGGATATGTAGCATTAATGCTTCGCCCGCTGTGATGCAGGCTTCGACACTGACAATATCCATATCCTCGCCGGTGTAATTAATCGTGTTTCGCTTGACTCGAAAGGTATCCAGCAACCTCACCTGATCCGGGTCAAGCCCGATCGAATGTACCAGGGACTGGATCATCGTCAGGTGATGACCGGGGGCAGAGGTAGGCCTGTAACCGTTAGCCCATAGCGCTAGCATACTGAGTTGCATGATGGCGCGATAACCGGCTTCGAGTCGCGTTTCCGGTGTGATCGAATCCTGACGGGCGTCGGCAAGACACCGAACAGAGGAATCCAGCAACCGGCCAATCTGCGCAGCATCGGATTTATGCCGTTCAAGCTGCCCAATCTTCAATAAGTTTTCCAAACTCATCTTCGTCCCCAATTATGAATATTTTTGGCTCGTCGCACAGACGTTCGGCAAAACGCTCATGATGAGCCAGTTGATCAATAAACCGGTTAGCACTCATCACGACCGGATTAATCTCGCGTTGCAGGCTGTCCTGTAACGATCCCAGAGCCTTGACCACATCCAGCAACTCAAGCTCTCCGAGAACGCAAATATCCAGATCGCTGTGCGCATGTTGCTTACCTGCCGCCACCGAGCCAAACACGAATGCCACCCGTATCCTTGAGGAGATCGGTGCCAGCGCATCTTTGAGTAAAGAGGCCAGGCCCACTGTTTTACGGAAGATAGACGCTAGTTCCTCGAATATCGAACAGGAGCGATCTGCCCGGTACAAAACCTGGTTACCCTGCCGGTCACGAATCAGCAACCCGGCCTGCGCCATGGCTTTCAATTCACGGTGCAGCGAACCCGCCGATATCCCGGTCAGACGTTCGAGTTCACGCACATGAAATTTCTCGTCCGGGCGCAGGAAAAGCAACGCCAATACCTGGCGCCGGTAGCGACTGAATAAGAAATCGATGGGTTGTTTTTTCAATGGGAATACCGCTTGTTCTCAATATCGCTACAATTGTAGTTATTTTGAGAACAAACGCAAATATCGAACCAAAGCTGACACCTCAGTCGTTTCCGCTGAGATCAATAGGGTCAGTATCGATTGATTCCTAAAATGAGAGAAATAACCAGGCCTACCTGCCATACGAGTATTGCCAGGAATGTAGACACGACACCGGGTGTAACCATCATTTATGCAGGATATCCTGGATATCCTGTGCGGACAGCGTAATGCCGGATTTCCTGGAGGCATTAATCGCGGCTGCCGCAGCCACTGGCGAGTTGACGAAAACACCGCCCACCGGTCTACCATTGTCGATACAAAGATGTTTCCAGGTATGTTTTGCAAGATCTCCCTCGGTATATGACTCACTGGTTTCACCGTTATCGAGATTGCCGAAGCTTTTCAGGTCGATGCCGCTGACTTTGAGCTGCACCGGCGGCAACGCCTGTGTTTGGTAGCTGCGTTCACCGTCAAAAATTGCATTGGCAGCGATTTTCCCCTGCTCGCTCCCCACCGACCACAGACCGCCCAGCGCACCCGGTAATTCCGCGGCGTCACCGACGCAAAATATATCGGGGTTCGATGTGCGCATTTGCTGATCGACCACGATCCCACGGTTTGTTTCCAAACCGGCCGATTTAGCCAGGTCTACGTTTGGCCTGACGCCGATACACAGCAATACGATGTCGGTGGCCAGTACTCGACCGTCTTCGAGAAAAACCTGTTTCATATCTCCCGACTCCGTAATCGTTTCGATACCGGTGCCAGTTACTACCCGAACCCCCTTATTGCCGAGAAAGGTTTTCAGAATTACCGCTGCGTGCATATCGAGCTGACGATTCATCAGGAACTCCGCATGGTGCACGATGGTTACTTTCATGCCGACCTGCAGCAGGGCTTCGGCAGCCTCGACACCAAGCACACCCCCGCCGAGCACAATGGCGCGCTTGCTATCGCTCTGCTGCACCCAGCGCCGGATCGTCAGCGCATCCTCGGCGGAGCGCAGGGTAAATACCCCGGGCAAGCGAAAACAGGCCTGGTCTGGAACGAAGGCCCGCGCGCCGGTGGCCAGCACGAGCTTGTCGTAATCGATTTCTTCACCGGTGCCAAGGCTGATTCGGTGAGCTTGCGCATCAACCGCACTGACCTGCGTGTTAAGCCAGGTGTTGATACGATTCGACTGGTACCAGTCTTCCTTGATCAGAAACAAACTCTGCATGGCGGTGCGGCCGTAAACCACCGATTCGAGGCCCATGCGGTTGTAGAAAGGATAGGGTTCGTTGCTGATCATAATCACTTCATAATCGCTTTGCTGCTCGCGTATATGTTCCGCTGTGCTGATGCCTGCAATGCCGTTACCGACGATGACTATTCGCGGCTTGCCGGACTCGAGAACATCGACTTCTTTCTGCGTTTCTTCGAGAACAGTGGACTCGGTAGGATTGGTGTCCAGGTCTATGGTGATAGCGGCCTTCGGGCGACAACAGCAGGCAAGACGCGCCTTGCCTTCTAGTCCCAGCCGGCGCAGGGTATTGAGCTCATTTTCATCAGGCGGGTCAAGATTTTCATGACCTTCAACAACCACTACCGGATCACTCCCACACATGCCCATGCGACAACCCGACATGATGGGTATCTCGTTCGCGTCCAACGCGTCGAGCAACGATTGTCCGGAAGGCACCAGAAATTGCTTCCCACTGGAACGCTCCAGCACCGAGGCCATGCTACTGGTTTGCGACAGCGCCGACTTCAGTACCTCGACACCTTTACCGAGCGATGCCCGCGACGTGGCTTGCCTGGACTGGCGGTAATGCCGCTCCGAAATCAGACTGCGCGCCCCTACCAGCAAGCCTGTCGCTGGAATCGAATACTGCAGGAGCTCAACAACTGCTGCATCAAGCGTAAAAGCGAATAACTTGCCCAGCCCAACATTCACTACCGGAATCCCGTACCAGTAAAAAATACCGAGGGCTGTCATCGCGAAGATCGACGCCAGCCTGAAAAAATTGATATGCAGTAGATTGTGCAGCAGGTAAAAAGCACCGACCGTTACCATCGGTGGCAACAGCATCTGCTGCAAGTAATCGACAATTCCTGTCTGCGACGAAAAGCTGGAATTGAAAAATGCGACGATAAGACCCGGCAAGAAGGCGATAAAGAATTTGCGTTGCTCGCTCCATTCAGGCTCAGAATCGTCAATATCGCTGAAGAAGGCTGCGCGCGGATTAAAATCGTAACAATTCTTCTGGCAGCCCAGGCAGGTCTCGCAATAGCCGTTTCTGACCAGAATCAGAGGAGCATGCCCATAGGCTTTCTGCAATGGTGCGAGGGGGCAAAAAGTACCGCACCATCCGCTGCGGCCCTTGAACACGAAACCTCCGAGCAGTGCCAGTAACAGTGCTGCGATTAATATTGCGCCCAGAACCATGCCGCTATGGTTGAGTAATGGATGTCGAAACAGGATAAAGCCGATGAATACGATCACCGATACATAAAGCGCGATCTTGCGCCAGGTAGGGGATAGCGTGTGTTCCCGGCTTAGCCCGAATTGTCGCGGCAACTGATTCAGCATCGCCATCGGGCAGATATTGCGCCATAACCCCGGGATTACCGCAAAGCTTAACGGCAGCAGCGGAATCAATAATTGCCAGATCAGAACCAGCCCGGTCTCAGGGGCGACAAACAGCAGGAAGATTACGAATAGGGTCAGGCCCAGCGTAAGGCCCCGCAGAATCCACCAAATTACCCCGGGCACTACCGGGGTCAGCTGAGTGTAATTCGGAAAGGCCTCCTTTTGCATAGCTTAAATCTTGTAAGGGAACTCGCTACGGAATCGAAATGCGAGAATGCTACCGAGGTCAAACAGAAATTGTTGGGCAAGGCTCGGATTCCAGGCGGAAATCTGCTCGAATCCTTTACGCGACAGGCGTAGTACGCTGCCGACTCCAATCGCGCGTACGCTCGCGCTACGCGGGTTGGCATCGAAAAACGCAACCTCGCCAAATACCGAACCCTCGTCGATAGTAGCGATACGTTTTACTCTACCAAAGGCACGGCTGCTGATTACTTCGACCTTACCGGAGACGACAATATAAACCGCATCATCTACCTCGCCTTCTTTCAGCAGGATATCGCCGTCGGTAAAAGCGATGTTTTGCGCGTTGCGGATAATCATCTGCCACTCGTCTTCCGACAGACCTTCGAGAACAGTTATTCGCTCCTTCTCGGCCCCGCTGGCACCTTTTTCGTCATAGTTAAAATATGCCATACTCCTTTCCTGCTTGTCGCATTGTTAACACGCACCGGTCCATAGTAGCGTTTAGAGACATGATTTGAAACTGTAAGCATGGCGACGTTACATCGCGGCCTATGGGTAAGCGCTACAAAACAATAGCGTAATCCTGGTAACACCAATCCTAATTAAGTATTAACACTCCCTGAGTTTGCAATGCAAATCTCTAGTTTGTTAACCAACTCGCCTCAGTATTCGATCCATCATCCGGTCACTCATCAGACGCTTTAACCAGGCGAACAGGTAGGTCGGAAAAGTGACTGGGTAGCGTATCTTTGGCCGCTTGCTTTCCAGCGCGTGCACCACACGTTTGAGTACGGCCTCCGGTGGCAGCGTAAATGGTTGCACATTTCCACTGGCTTCAAAACGCTGGATCATTTTTTTGTAGCGTTCATGATGAACACTGTTATCAATCACGATATGTTGTTGAAATGCACGATAAGCATTTGCTCGAAATTGACTCTCTATCGGACCGGGTTCAATCAAACTGACGTGGATGCCGGTACCGGCAAGCTCCAGCCGCATGGTGTCGCTGAATCCTTCGATGGCAAATTTGCTGGCGTTGTAAGCACCACGCATCGGCATGGCAGTAAACCCGAGTATTGAGCTGTTTTGAATAATGCGCCCGTAACCTTGTGCTCGCATAACCGGAATGATGTGATTGGTAAGCTCCATCCAGCCAAATACATTGGTTTCAAATTGTTGGCGTATAGCTTCGCGACTGAGGTCTTCACAGGCGCCCGGTTGGCCATAAGCACCGTTATTAAATAGGCCGTATAAATGCCCATCGGTTTTATCCAATACCTGCTCA
>CBDUSZ010000012.1:0-28289 GCA_965370015.1 uncultured bacterium
AATTTTGCCAGGTTCGACCGCTTAGGGACTGGCATTGAAAAACTGGGATAATTCTTTGGCGAGGAAGGGCCTGCCACGTTGATTCAGACAGGTGCCTATTATACGCGCCTGTAACATCAATTTTTGATCAGAACAGCGAAAAATATCCTGTAGGAAAGCGAAGCGTAGTTTAGAGACTCGTTGAATATTACTGCAAACGACAAATTCGTCATTGCTTTGCAGTGACTGTCGATAATCCAGCTCTGCACGCACGACCACTAAATGGATACCACTAGAGGTCATTTCCGCGAAATTGATACCCTTGCTTAGGAGGAAATCATGCCGGGCGTGCTCCAGGTAGTTTTGATATACACCATTGTTGACTACCCCCTGCATATCGCATTCGTAGTCTCGCACTTTAAATTTGAGGCGGTGGGTATATTTCATAGGCAGGATTATCATAAAAATACAGTTTAGCAAATAACGGCCGGGTATAGGGTTGTCGATAGAAGATATTAATTGCTTCGAAACGGTCGAATTAGGCTATGCTTGTGCTTCCCAAGTTGATTGAATTGAGCGCATGAATTTTTCAGATTTTGGACATCGGTTTGCTGGATATTCTGGAATCACTCACCTGATGGATGATTTGAATGAGGGGTTGTTGCAGGATGATGTGGTGATGATGGGCGGTGGCAATCCAGCCGCGATTCCTGCCGTGATGAAAGTCTTCGAAAGTATCATCGATAAATTACAGGCGTCAGGCGGTTTACTTAAAGCACTGGTGAATTATGATGGTCCTCAGGGCAAAGATGCTTTTTTAGAAACCCTGGTTGGATTTTTCCGACAACAATATGGTTGGGATATCGACAGGCGCAATATAGCCTTGACTCATGGCAGTCAGAGTGCGTTTTTTATTTTATTCAATTCTTTTGCCGGTAGATCGAAGGGCAACCAACAAAAAATTCTGATTCCACTGGTACCGGAATATATTGGCTATAACGATCTTGGCATAGAAGAGTCGCTAATTACCAGCCAACAGGCCAAAATTATGCGCCTGGATGACGGGTTTTTTAAATATCAGGTTGATTTTGATCGTCTTGAAGTCGATAGCTGTACTGGATTGATTTGTGTATCGCGCCCGACCAACCCGAGTGGCAACGTATTAACCGATGCTGAATGCCGAAATCTGGACAATATAGCGCAAAAAAATAATGTGCCATTGTTGATAGATAATGCCTACGGTACACCGTTTCCGAATATTATATTTAATCAGGTAAAACCATTCTGGAACGACAATACAATTGTTTGTATGAGCCTGTCTAAACTCGGGTTGCCTGGCGCCAGAACAGGTATCGTGATCGCAAACAGGGAGATCATTCGACAATTTACCAATATAACGGCTATCACCAGCCTGGCACCTGGTGGTATAGGCCCTGCGATCGTCGGGCAGATGATGGAGGAAAATTTATTATTGCCGCTGTGTCATGATGTAATTTTACCCTTTTATCAGAAACGCGCTCAACTGGCGATAAAATTAATTCGACAAAAAATTGACGATAGTCGGTTGCATATCCATAAAATCGAGGGGGCTTTATTTTTATGGCTGTGGTTCGAGGATCTGTCCATCAGTACCAGCGAACTTTATCAGCGCTTAAAGCAAAAGGGTTTACTCGTGGTGCCGGGTAAGTATTTTTTTCCAGGACAGGAAAGAGCATCGCAACATGCCGAAAGTTGTATTCGCATGAATTATGTGCAGAGTGAAAAAGATTTGATAAAAGGTGTAGAAATTCTCGCACGCGAGCTAAAAAGCTGCTGGGCGTAATCCTGTATTATGTACAGGATGTACGGTATGGCGATTTTGCAGGAGCAAAAATCGGCGATGTACAGGATGTACGGTATGGCGATTTTGCATCACTATAAAAGCAAAAAATCGGTTATTTAGTCGTATGCGTAAATGCGCCATCCCAGTCATCGCCGGGTGGCTCCTTACGGTAATGTGTGATTCGACCCAGGTAAACCTGATAAAGTAGTCGATCAGGATAGGATCGGTTCAAATTAAAAAAATCCAATTCGGCCTTGTCCCAATTTTGTGAACGAAAGCCCCTTAAAGCTTGTTTGTAGGTCGTTAACTCCGCGGTAACAGATTTAGCAAGATCATTGATGTGCCCAACCGGTTCAAATATAGTAACCGGCTCGTTTTTGCCTTTTACAACTACCAGGTCGAGTTCACGGAATATATATTCCGGTATGCTGTTTTTGGTGGTTTCACTGACGATTATGTTGACGCCATAGTACTTGGTCAAGCCTTCCAGGCGCGAACCTAGATTGACTGCATCGCCTAAAATCGTATAAGCCATACGAAATTCGGAACCCATGTTGCCGACGCTCATGTTACCGGTATTGAGCCCAATGCCCATATTCACTTCTGGCCAGCCACGGGCTTTGAATTCCGCCTGCATGATCTTTAATTCGTCCATCATTTCAAGAGCCGCATAGAGTGCATGTCGAGCGTGTTCTGAATCCTTTAGTGGCGCACCCCAAAATGACATGATGGCGTCACCCATATATTTATCAATAGTGCCACGATTTTTATGTATCACGCGCGTCAATGGCGTAAGCAGCGCATTCATTAACTGAGTCAATTGCTTTGGATCCATGCCTTCGGAAATAGTGGTGAATCCACGCACGTCCGAAAACAATACGGTCATTTCGCGATTTTCACCATCGAGCGAAAAATCGGTTGGGGACTCACTCATTTCGTCTACCAGTTCAGGTGGGATATAGTGTCCGAACAGATGAGCAAGTTGTCGTTTGCCGCGCGATTCAATAAAAAAGCCATAGGTCATATGGAGGACAAAAATCAGGCAAATGAGTGATAACGGGCTTGCTAACGGCAATATTAAATGACTATTCCAGGCGAAGACTGTTCCAGCAATGGTCAGCAAAGCAATGCCGATAGTTCCCGCCGCAGCAATTAATGGAGACACCATTGGTAACAACAGCGCCATACTTACGGCTAGCAGAATAAGCAGGACGAATTCATAACCTATGGTCCATGCTGGTTTGTGGTTGACTGTGCCATCGAGTATCCCGGAAATGATATTTGCGTGTACCTCAACTCCCGGATAGATATTCTGTACGGGTGTAGAACGCATATCCAGTAGTCCCGGTGCCGATGCTCCTATCAGTACTATCTTGTCTTTTATAATTCCTGGGTCAATTTCTCTGTTTAATATCTGGTGCACCGGTAAATATGGATAACTGCCCGCAAGTCCGCGGTAGGGAACATACACTGCACCATTATTGTCTACCGGAATACGGTGCACGCCGAGATTAATTCCCTCGAGTGCATAATAATCCTGCTCACTCTTATTTCCGTCAGTCTCGACAATTAATTCGATTTTAGGGTTGCCGAGATGAGCCCTGGTAATTGCCAGGGCAAATGAGGAGTAAAGATATCCATCGTAGGCTTGTACCAGAGGGATGCGACGAAAAACACCATCGGGGCTTACTAACGGATTATCGAAATAACCACCAGATCCGGCAGCGGCCTGTAATATTTCCAGATTGCCGCCGTAACCTGTTGCTTTCACAATCGGCAAGCGCTGACTCCACTCCGCATCCATTTTGAAAATCGCAGACGGTAATAAACCAGTACTTTCGCTATCATCCGCCGAATCACCGGTTTTAAAGTAGTATCCCATAACCGCATTTCTCTCAAGCAGGCTTTGCGCAAATATTCGATCGTATTGCAGGCCGGGTCTAATTTTTTCGAGTGCGGTTAGGTAAGTCGAGTCTTGACTTAATTCCCCCCTCGCCAGCTCTTCAAAGGTTTCTAAACCGGAACTTTGATCTTTTTCGGCGAATACGATATCAAAACCGACGACATCAGCCTGATAGTAATCAAAGAGATTGTCGACAATAGTCGCGAGTTTGTCGCGACCCCAGGGCCAGCGCCCAACCTTTGCGAGTGAGTTTTCGTCGATATCGACAATGATGATACGATCATCGATAGAATCTGGACGAGAGAAATTGAGTCGGGCGTCGTAAGTCCAGTTTTCCAGTTGCTTAAGGAAGGAATATCTATAGACTCCCGAGGCGTTGATCAGGAGAGCAAGTAGAATCAGGGCGCTGAGTCCAAATCTTAAAATGCGTTGGAATTGCATTTATTGCCCCCCAGGTTGGTATCTTGAATATTTTTGAAAAGGTCCTGGATTAAATCGACCGAAGTGATGGCATGGGCCTGACTGATTTTATAGTGATCAAGTACCCTGGTAGAACTTATCGCAGGTAAAATTCCATCTTTACGCCCGCAACTTCGAGGATGTCGTGACTCTTGAGCTCGTGCGCATTTGAGCCTATCGGTGAGCCACCGACTTTAGGCACCGAATTACTGGGGCCACCGTCAACATGAATCAAAAAAAATCCCTGTGGCCTACGGGTAATTGCGGCGACCTGAACACCGGGCTGACCAATGGTGGTCAAGGCTTTAGTCAGTATTAGTTCTTTACCGGCATTGGCGCCACTGAGTAATTGAAGGCAAGCTTCCTTATTAGCCAATGGCGATACCGCTGTGCTTGCTGCTTCAGAAGCGATTGCGGCGGATATTTTTCGCATCGACTTGTCGATTTCCTTGCCTCCAGCTTCCTCAGGCATACCCACTTCGCCGGGGCGAATAATCATGGTTTGTTCAAAATCTTGTGCGCTACTGTTTGCGCCGCTGTGGTAGGTTATCTGGTACTTACCGAGGGTAATATTATCACCGTCTTCCAGGGCATGCTTTTTCACCAGCTTGCCGTTTACGTAGGTGCCATTAGTGCTACCCAGGTCTTCCAGAAAAGAATCATCGAGTATAGTGATGACCTGAGCGTGTCTGCCACTCACCGATAAATTATCGATAGGAATATCATTGCTCGGTTTGCGGCCAATCGTTACCGTCTCGCTGGTTAGAAGGTACTCATTTTTCTCGCCGGTGCTTGACGTGGTGACTAATTTTGCAACCATTTTTTATCCAGCCTCTAAAAGATATTTATTTTACTGGGCATAATCCATTAATCGAACCGTGCAACTAATTTGTCTAACCAACTCTGATTACCCGAGAAGTCATCATCAATGCGACATAACATCACCGATATGTTGTCCTTTCCGCCATTCTGGTTTGCCTTTGTAATCAACTGCTTGGCAGCTTCTTCTAGATTATCACTAAATCTCTTAATAGTTAAGTATATATATTCGTCTTCAACATAATCGGTTAATCCATCAGAGCAAAGTAAATAAATATCATTTTTTAACACAATATCTTCCTGTATATCCGCTGTCACCAGTGGGTCTATGCCCAGGGCTCTTGTTACCAGGTTTTTATTCGCTGAATTTCGGGCTTCCGCGCGGGTGTAAAACCCACGGTCGACGAGCTCCTGTAACAGTGAATGGTCTTTGCTGAGCTGCTCGAATGTATCGGTTCGCAAGCGATAACAACGTGAATCACCGATATGAACCAGTGATAAAGCATTATTGTAGAATAGCAATACGATGATAGTGGTTCCCATACCGCTATGCTTGGGATTTGCATCCCCGGCCTTATAAACCAGGTCGTTGGCAGATTCGACCGCTTCCTGGATACAAATTGATTCGAGTGAATATCCCGACTTTGAATCGGACTGGCCTGGCTTTAGGTGCGGTAATTGCTGGCGCAGCAAATCTAATATTGTCTCTACCGTCATGCTGCTGGCTATTTCGCCACCACGATGTCCGCCCATACCATCGGCCAGTACCGCCACTCCTAGCTCAATATCGTAGCCTATGGCGTCCTCGTTCTTTCTCCGAACCAGGCCGGTATCGGTTTTAGCCGCGATGGTGATTCTGTCCTTCAGATTCATGTGTTGGTCCAACTCTGGGAGGCCAGTATAATTTTTAGATGATTAGCCAGATCGGTGCCTGACTGATAGCGTTGTTCTATATTTTTTATCAGTAATTTCTGGATTACCGAAGCGATTGCATCCGGTATATCAGCTCGCACTGTTTTGATATTAGGCGCTTCTTCATTGGTTATTTTAAACATTAGGCTTGCCATCGAATCTGCCTTAAAGGGTAGAGTTCCGCTCAGTAACTGAAACAACATAACACCAAGTGAAAACAAATCAGAGCGCCCATCTATCCTCTTGCCAGCCAACTGCTCGGGAGACATATAAGAAGGAGTGCCAAGCACCATACCAGTTTTGGTTTTGCTAGAGTCAGTAATACGGGCAATTCCAAAATCGGTTATTTTAATTGAATCGGATCCGGGTTCATACATGATATTGGTCGGTTTAATATCACGATGCACCACATTTTGCTTGTGCGCATAAGCCAGAGCCTCCGCCGCACGCTGGACAATGCTAAGTACAGTACCAATGTCGAGCAATTTAGCAGGTTTGACGTAGTGCCCCAGATCATGTCCTTTTAGAAATTCCATCGCAATATAAGCCAGATCGTGTTCTTCCCCGGCATCGAAAATAGTGACGATGTAAGGGTGGCTCAAGCGACCGGCAATCTCTGCCTCACGAAAAAACCGCTGTTTAACTTCTTCTAGTTCGTCTTCTTCAAATTCCTGCGCCAGGGCCAATGTTTTGATTGCAACGACTCGACCGATCTTCGGGTCTTTACCCAGATATACAACGCCCATGGTGCCCTTGCCAAGTTCTTTTTCTACCTCATAACGCCCCAACTTTGGTTTTTCTATTCCCGCATCTCCGAGTATTAAAGTGCCGCCAGCGTGGCTCCTATTACCCAGCATTACGGTTTCTTCCATCGCCTGGGCTCGCTTCATGCGAGACTCGATATCCCGAAACTGCTTGTTGTGTTTAGACATGTCCTGATAAACAGCATTCGCCTTGTTGAATTGTCGCTTGCGTTCAAAATCCAGGGCCAGGTTGTACATTGTCCCCATTACCGCTTCACTCATCAGGCATTTGCGAAATTTTTCAAAAGCCATATCCAGCTGACCCTGACTCTGAAATGCAATTCCGAGCATGCGATTGCTTTCTGATGACTCTTCATCTGATTTAGCTTTGCCGCGCTCAGTAATGAGAAAGCGCCGGGTCGTGATTAACAGATGCCCTGCAACCAGTAGTGTGGCGGGGCTCATCAATTGAATCCATATGGCATGGGAAGTCATCAATAGGTAATGGGTCACAATTAGAGCCATCAGTAAAACCAGTGTAATAGACGCTGCTACCCCGGCCTTCAGGTGCGGAATAGCAAACATTAAATATAGACCGATAAAAACAAATACCCCGATCCTGGCCCATATACTCCATTCCGGTACGATAAAAAAATCCTCGTTAAGAATACTGGATACAGAGTGGGCGAGGGTTAGCACAGGTGGCATGGCAGCATCGATAGGCGTCACCTGGGGGCTGCCGAGGCCGATCGCGGTGGGGCCGATCAGCACTATTTTGTCCCTGTATTTCTCAGCTGGAATTTTGCCGCTAAATACGTCATAAAACGAGTCGGCCTGAAATGCCGGAAAACCATCTTTATCGGTATAAAAGAAAGTATTCATTTGCAGCAGCGAGTCTGTTTTGATTACCAAATTATCGAGTTCAATACTTTCGGCGAGGTTAACGCGTATGTCATTATTGTCGAGATTTAAGCTCCTGGCAGCGATTTGCAGTGAAACCGAAGGATAAAATCGGTCGTAGTGCTTTATTACCAACGGTTCTGTTCTTATGCCGCCATCTATGTCCAATACTGAATTTAAATGACCGATAGCAGCCACTACTGAACCGATTTCGTCGATAGGTGGGATAGCGTTCACCGAACTAATGGGGAAAAGCCCCCGACTTTGCGCCGATACTCGATCATGTATCTGGTTAATCGCATTTTTCATCACATAGTTGGGCATCTCCTGATCGGGGTTGCCGCGTGGCACACCTAGAATAAAAGGCATCGCCAATATGACATTTTTTGCCAATGCGAAACTTTCTGCCAGTTTTGAATCGGTATTGAGTGATTGTTCGGCTTCAATAAGCCGGGATTTTAGCGTTTCTATGTCCTGCTTAAGTCGGGTGTTTATGCTCGATTTTTGATAAAACTCGAGAATCTCGATGACAGCCTCATTACCCGTTTCGCGCCCTAGAATCGCGCCGAGTGTATCGACATCTGAGGTTACCTGATTAAAACTGGCATTTGAATAAAAATCCACCAGGTCGCGAATGTGTTGTGTTCCGGGATCTATTTGCGGTTCGAGGAAAAATACTGTCAGCGCTATTGTTTTTGCGCCACCGTGGTAAAGTTTCCTTACTAGATCCGCATGCAGGTCACGCGGCCAGGGCCAACGCCCAATATTGTCGATACTTTCGTTGTCAATTGCAATAACTGCGATCTTGTCTGAAGGCTGTTTGACGGTGGATCTTACACCCCAGTCATACGCTGTACGTTCCAGGCTCTGTAAAGTAGCGGATCCTGAGAATATGACAACGACAATTGTAATGATTAGACCTGCGAACCAGTCGCTGCTCCAAAAACGGGGTTTCATACCGTCTCCAATATTATAACTTAATGCCTAAAACGCTCTGCATAAAACATCGATCATGTACCAGGCAGCGATGATCCAGGTATGCATTTATTAATATCAAAATCAATGGTTTACTGAGACAGGCCGACAAATATTTATTTTTACCGCCTTCTCTAACAGATTCAATCTCGCAATTTATGTTATCCGTATTACTTAAAGCATCAAGCAGGATACGATAACAAAAATAGAACTATATAGACCTCTGTCACGAAATTAGACATTGGTACTGGTTAGTATAGCTTTTTTCCCATTATGGCTATTACAACCACGATTTAACTATAAGGTTGTGAGTTCATTTTTACCAGTGATAAGGGCAAATAAGTTACATAGTTCCGTATCATTCCATAATTTTGGTGTCAAACTGCCGAAATTATGCCTGTAATATGAGCCCGCTGGAACAGATATTAGTGAATGACTGAACTACTCAAAAGAATAGACCGCCTTAATGAAATAGGAATCGCGCTCTCGGTAGAGAGTGATACACCGAAGTTACTCGAATTAATCATGATGGGTGCCAAGTCGTTAACGCGTGCTGACGGTGGCTCATTGTATTTTTTCAAAGATGGTTTGCTGACATTCGAGATAATTTCTAATGACTCACTTGGTATCCAGATGGGGGGTACCTCGGGTGATGAAATCACCTTTGCGCCAATTCCGCTAATCAGTGATGGGAAAGAAAACCATAGCAATATAGTTTCCCACTGCGTGATATCTGGCGACACGATTAATATCGCGGATGCCTATCATGAAGATGGTTTCGACTTTAACGGAACCCGAAAATTTGATCGTAAAACCGGTTATCGAACTAAATCTATACTGACCTTTCCATTAAAGGATCATGAAAAGGAAATTATTGGCGTATTACAGCTAATCAACGCCAAGGATCCAAAAACTGGCGAAACAATCACCTTTAGCCCGATCGACCAGCAACTTGCTGAGTCACTGGCATCTCAGGCGGCCGTAGCACTGACCCAGCGCCGCCTGATATCAGAACTACGATTTCTTTTTGAATCATTTATTAAAATGATTGCGGGTGTCATTGATGATAAATCACCTTATACCGGCGGTCATTGTCGACGTATACCTGTTTTAACCATGATGCTGGCCGAGGCTGTACATAACGAAGATAGTGGCCCTCTGAAGAAATTTCACATTACGGAGAAAGATCGCTACGAACTGGAAACAGCCGCCTGGTTACACGATTGTGGCAAGGTAACAGTCCCAGAGTATGTGATGGACAAGTCAACCAAGCTCGAGACTATCTATGATCGTATCCATTGCATGGAATTAAAAATAGAAATTTTACTGCGCGATGCCGAAATTGCCTATCTGCGCGCGAATCTTGAATCCGATGGTTCGGCAGATGCGCTTTCCAGGCTTAAAACTAGTTATGACGCACAGTGTCAGAAATATCGTGCAGCCCTGATTTTTATGCGCAAGGCAAATATTGGTGGGGAGTTCATGACGCACGACGATATCGCCCATCTGGGTGAATTGGCAAAATTTAGCTGGGCTGACCTAGATGGTAATGTCGAGCCTTTGATGAGCGCAGACGAATTCAAAAACCTGAGTATTCAAAGCGGTACTCTGAATAATGAAGAACGCGAAATCATCAATAATCATATGGTAGCAACGATAAAAATGCTCGAGTCTTTGCCCTTCCCCAAAGATCTGCAAAATGTACCAGAATATGCTGGCGGACATCATGAAAAAATGGATGGCTCAGGCTTTCCTAAAGGTCTGCGAAGAGACGAAATGTCGGTGCAGGCAAGAATTATGGCGATTGCCGATATTTTTGAGGCGCTGACGGCGAGGGATAGACCTTACAAGAGTGGTAAGAAACTATCTGAATGTCTGGAAATAATGGGTAATATGAAAAAAAATCAACACATTGACCCAGATATTTTTGATATTTTTATCAAAAACAGGATTTTTCTTGATTATGCCGAAGAGTTTTTGGAGCCCGATCAAATCGACGAAATCGATGTTAACGCTATCCCGGGCTATCTGAACTAGGGTAAATTAGCAATCAGGAAGCCAAATCTTCGGCTGCCACTGAATCGACCCCATCGGTGAGTACATAAGTTTCGATCTCCTTCTCATTTAACAGGAACGATGCTGCCGAACTTCTGCGCCCGGTATCGCAGTAAATGACGTATTTTTTATTTTTATCCAGCGAATTGGCCTTCATACGTAGGAAAATAAGCGGAATATTTATGCAGCTCTTGATATTTTTCGCCTTGTGCTCGTCCGGCAACCGGACATCGAGCCAGATTCCACCGCCATCGATAATCTTTTTGGCCTCTTCATAGTCGACCCAGTTTAACAGGGGCTCGTTCAACAGCGAATTAAAGTCTTCTTTTTTGAGGCGCATTAAATGACCAGCCGATAGCATCGTAACCGTAGCATTGCGAGTGGTATCCGATATCAGGGCTTCCTCACCGAAACTGTCTCCTACGGACAGGGTTGCGAGTTTAACGCCACTAGGATTGGCTGGCGTGGATCGCGTAACCAGACATCTACCTTCCTTGATGATATAGAAATAATCTCCTTCCTGGTCCTGCTCGACCACTTTGTCACCCGGCTTATATTTGACCGACTCCATGCGCATAAACATGGCCTGAATATTGGCTGGCGGAATTCGATGAAATGCACGGGTATGCAAAATCCTGGACATCCAGTCAGTTTCGTCATCTTCTTCTTCCATGGTCTCTACCATGTAGCTCCCTGTTTGATCCCAGGTCAGCATAATGTCGAGCATGTCGCTGTTTATTCTGGTGACGATGGCTGTTCCTTTGGCGCGAGCTGAGAACGGGCGTGGAAAACTCTGGGCGATGGGTAGCAATCCCTCGGGTGTGCCACTTTTAATAAGCTTGACGACTACTTTATCCTGAACCAGCTCAATTTCACCCTGTAAAACATATATATGGTTTTTATCGGTGTCCCCTTTCTTGAAAATATAATGACCTGATTCGACCTGTACAGCAGATATCTTCGATATCAGCTCCTGTACATTTTCAGGATTCAATGAGTTAATTGGCGAAAGTGCTTTTATCTGACTGGGATCAATTTTAGGTGGCATGTTCTATTTGGGATATTTATTGCAATTGGCTATCAAATGACGCTTATTTTGGCTGTTGGTAGCAGATAAATCAACTCATGCGCCTTCAGGGTGCGAACCGGTTCTCACAAGTATCCGCGTAATTATGTCTATAAATGCGGAATTATCCGGACTGCCGGGTGATGTCTACGTACAATTTTATCTTTTGACCCGGTTGCAGGTACTTGCCGATTTTGTTCCAGCGCCTGATGTCGGATACGCGGATATTGAATCGATCCGCAATACGCGACAAAGAATCGCCTTTTCTTATTGTGTATCGCAGTGCATATAAATTTTCAACGGGGCTAGATTCGATATAGCTCACACGTTGTGCCTCAACTGCCTTTTTGGTCCAGATAACCAGTTCCTGACCGATGCTAAGCGTATCGATTGGTGCGATTCCGTTCCATTTCGCCAGCGCGGTGGTACTGACCCCATAGGTCCGTGAAATGCTCCACAGACTTTGGCCGGAGCGTACTAAATGGACATGCTTATTGCCCGAACGAGGCGTGTTCTGAATTTTGCTTTTACGAGCACTCTCACTCAACTTGTAAGCGCTGAGTGACTTTGTCGCAGTTGGGATGGTCAAATATTTCCCCGCGCGAATCCGGGTGCCACGAATTTTGTTGACCTTTTGGATCAATGCGATAGAGGTTCGATAGCGGCGTGATATCTGGCTCAGAGTTTCACCGGGTTTGATCTGATGGCGCACCCAATTGATGCGTTTCCCCGGGGGGACTTCCAGTAGCGCCAATTTAAACTGCTCACTTTTATGCTTCGGTAACAGTAAACGATGCGGCCCATTGGGCGCCGTTGCCCAGCGATTAAATGCTGGATTCAGTTGATATAACTGGTTGATTGTAATACCAGCAAGATCGGCGGCGAGCGCCAGGTCAATCTGGCCGTCAAGTTCGATTATCTCATAGGACAGCTCGTTGCTGAGCGGTAACAATTCGAGGCTATATAGCTCGGGATTACCGAATAATTCCTTGAGCGCGTATAGTTTCGGCACATAATCCTTGGTTTCCTTGCGCAGGCGTGTGAGATTCCAGAAATCAGTGGGTCGACTTTTATTCTTGTTATAACGTACCGCCGATCGTATTTTACCCGGACCGGCATTGTAAGAAGCGAGCGCCAGTTCCCAGTCACCATCAAATTCTTTGGCGAGGCCTCGCAGATAGCGAATCGCAGCGCGGGTCGATTCGATGATATCGCGGCGTCCGTCGTACCACCAATTTTGCTTCAGGCCTAAAAAACGCCCGGTAGAAGGTATAATTTGCCATAGCCCGGAAGCCCTGCCAGGCGAATAGGCAAAAGTTTGGTAGGCACTTTCCACGACAGGTAATAACGCCAGTTCACTGGGTAGATTGTTTTTTTCCAGTTCGTCGAGAACGAAAGGCAGTATAGGCTCGGCTCGCCGCATCACCCGTTTCAGGTAGTCTCTATTTTTCAGGTACCAGTTTAACTGGGTAGTTACACGTTCATTATAAACATCAGGCAGTGACATACCCCGTTGCAGCCGATACCAGGCGTTGGCTTCGATTTCCTGCGCTTCAATCACCTCTTGCTGCAGTGTCACAAACTCTTTAGCCGATTGTGCCATTTTTAAGACCGGACTCGGACCAGCCGATCTTACTTCGATATCTTGCGGAGTCGTTTCCGCTAGAAAACTCTCAGGGTTACTTTGGCCACTGACTGTACTCTCGGTATCGACAGGGAGTTGGGGAGGCTTTTCGATTGAGAGTTCTACATAAGGAGTAAAAATGCCGAAATAATTTATAGGCTGTGCTTTTACTGGTTGCCGAGGTGCTAATTCGGTAGAAATTATCTGCACCGGGACTTTCTCAGTTTGTGCGCTGATATCTGGTTGTATGGTATTGCAGGCACCGAGAATGACCGATAATGTCAGTAACATAACTAGTCGGTTATGACGCCTAAAATTGGTCAAGCCGTTTATAATCATTAGTATGGAAGCTTCTTAACCGCTAAAATGCGGCATTGTACAGTTCAATAAACAAGAATTATATGCGAATTTTTCAACATCGTGGTGCTGATAAGCGCTCTGAAAACATCAATGATTGGTACCAGACACCACTGGGCCAGCAACTTTTTGATGATTTGAAAACCCAGCTAGATCCGGTGTTAGCCACCACATTCGGTTATCATTCGCTACAAATAGGCTGCACCAGTCACGCTAATCGATTACTCGAATCTTGCCGTGTGAAGCGTCACTTTAGTTTAGGCAGCGTAAATAACGATGTCGATCTGCAGGCTTATCCATCGCTTTTGCCAATTGCCACCGATAGTATTGATCTGATGGTATTAATGCATTACTTGTCAAATACGATCGAGCCTCATGCAATATTGCGCGAGGCTTCCCGGGTTTTGATCCCCGAGGGGAAATTGATCATCATCGATTTTAACCCACTGTCACTGTGGGGTGTGCGCCACTTTTTCCAGTCCTGGTTAGAACAGGCTCCATGGGGGGGGCACTATTATACTGCCAGACGCCTCACCGACTGGATGCAATTGCTTGGGTTTGATCAGCAAAGGCATTATAGAGCTGGTTATATGCCGCCGATTCATCGTGGGCCAGCAATTCGCAGACTTTCATGGCTGGAAAAAGGCTTGAAAAACTGGTTCAGTTTTTCCGGCGCGCTCAATATACTCGTGTTTGAGAAGAATATTTCGCCGATGACCCCGATACGTCATCGTTGGGTGACGCGCAAATTATTGACCGCAAAGATCGCTCGCCCTAGCGTTGGCCACGGCATGAAATATGGCAGATAAAGTTGTCATGTATACCGATGGTGCCTGTCGCGGCAATCCGGGTCCGGGCGGTTGGGGTGCTATTCTAAGATACCGTAAGCAGAATAAAGCGTTAAACGGATTTGACCCTGAGACAACCAACAATCGGATGGAATTGACCGCAGCGATTGAGGGCCTTCGGGCACTCAGCCGGGTCTGCGATATCGATTTATATACAGACTCCAAATACGTTATTCAGGGCATCAATGAATGGATCGAAAACTGGAAGTCTAATGGATGGAAAACGGCAGCAAAAAAACCAGTTAAAAATGCCGATCTATGGCAGTTACTGCATGAGCAGAATAAAACTCACAGGGTTAATTGGCACTGGGTTAAAGGGCACGCTGGCATCGAGGGCAATGAAATGGCCGATGCGCTGGCGAATCAAGCGATCGATCAGGCAATAGGCAAATGATGCGGCAAATAGTACTCGACACTGAAACCACCGGACTCGAAACCAGCCAGAATCATCGTATCATCGAGATAGGCTGCATTGAATTGATCGACCGCCGTATTACCGACAACTCCTGGCATCGTTACATTAACCCGCATCGAGAGATTGACGCTGGTGCTTTTGAAGTTCATGGGATTAGTAATGAGTTCCTACAGGACAAGCCGCGCTTTAGCGAAATTGCGCAGGACTTTTTAGACTATATCGATGGTGCAGAACTGGTAATTCATAACGCACCATTTGACGTCGGTTTTCTCGATCATGAGTTGAGCAAGCTCGATAAGGAATCCCGCACTATTGGTGAATTCTGCACCGTGCTAGATACGCTGGTGATGGCGCGCCAAAAACACCCGGGTCAAAAAAACAATCTGGACGCGTTGTGCAGGCGTTATGAAATTGACAACAGCAAACGCAACCTGCACGGTGCTTTGCTGGATGCGCAAATTCTGGCTGATGTCTATCTGGTAATGACCGGTGGGCAAACTGCGTTGGGTCTTGATGACTCCGACATGAACGTCAATGCTGTAGATAAATCATCGTCGCGCCAGCCCATTATTCGCAATGGAGCCTTACCGATTTGGACAGGGAACGAAGAATCCGAACGGGCGCATAAAAATTATCTCGAGTATATAAAAGAGCAGTGTGGGGAGTCAGTATGGCGCTAGGGCGTTTGCCATGGACTTGTCTGTTTACGCATGCTTCATAATTCTGGCCTTGTCTCGTTGCCAGTCGCGATCCTTCAGCGTTGCCCTTTTGTCGTGATGTTTTTTACCCTTGCCAAGACCAATTTTGAGCTTTGCACGGCCGCGACTCCAGTAAGCCGATAGCGCAACCAGGGTATAGCCTTTTCGATCCACCAGGCCCATTAATCGGTCGATCTCGGTTTGATGCGCTAGTAATTTTCGAGTACGTCTGGCATCGGGGTTGATATGTGTGGAGGCCGTATTTAACGGGCTGATATGCGCACCAATGAGCCAGAGTTCACCATTTTTGGCCATCACATAGCTTTCCTTGAGTTGCAGGTTTTTGTTGCGTAAACTCTTTACTTCCCAGCCTTCTAGCACGATACCGACTTCTAGATCGTCCTCGATCGCATAGTCGTGACGCACTATACGATTCGTCGCAATGGTATTAGTGCTCGATGTTTTTTTCTTTTTCGCCATGTGCGAGCACATTCTACCTAGCTGTCAGAGAGGGCGACTATTCTCGTTTTAAACTCCTGTAATGACAAGCAAAAACTATGAAACCACGGAACATTTTCAATCGCGTCTCTGCGCGTCCGGATGCCAGTAGAGGCACCAAAACCAGAGGCTTCAGGTGAGGCGCATGTCGAAGTCGAGATACAAAGCAATTGCTTCACCTGCGGGGCAGTATAGACCCTGGTCCCTGGGCGGGCTTGTTGCACGGCTGTTGCGCGCCTGTGAAGCCGCGTGTTAATTTCGAACCGCGCTGAAAGTTGGCGATCCTGCTGAGAATAGTTCGACGGTTCCCCGCTTTCAATTTGATGCGACTCGCTATATTATCTCGCCCTTGCAATGGTGACCTGTTTCGGTCCCTCCGTGACGATTATCTGTAAATCCCGCCAGACCCGGAAGGGAGCAACGGTAGCAGGGACATTGGGTGCGTGGGTGTACTGATTCAGGTCGCCTCCATTTTTCTATACAGTGACGAATGATCGATTTGAACGCCAAAGTTCTCTTACTCTTCCAGCGAAAAATCCCTGTCTTCATGAAGACACTGAATTCATGAGTTACCAGGTTCTGGCGCGAAAATGGCGCCCCGCCAACTTTGCGCAAATGGTGGGGCAGGAGCATGTTCTACAGGCTTTAGTCAACGCACTCGATAGTGAACGTTTACATCATGCTTATTTGTTTACCGGTACGCGTGGGGTTGGTAAAACCACGGTAGCGCGTATATTTGCCAAGTCCCTGAACTGTGATAAGGGCATCACTTCGAAACCCTGTGGCAGCTGCTCTTCCTGCCTTGAAATAGATGAAGGACGGAGTGTTGACTTGATCGAGATCGATGCAGCCTCGCGCACCGGCGTCGAAGATATGCGCGAGCTACTCGACAACACCCAGTACGTACCGACCCGTGGCAGGTTCAAGATATATCTGATAGACGAAGTGCATATGCTGTCTAAGCACAGCTTCAATGCGTTGCTGAAAACCCTCGAAGAACCACCGCCGCATATCAAATTCCTACTCGCGACCACCGATCCACAAAAATTACCGGTGACGGTCTTGTCCAGGTGCCTGCAATTCAATTTGAAGCGTATGTCGAAGCAGCAGATTAAATCACACCTGGAATACCTGCTTGAAGAAGAAAAAATCGAAAACGAGGCTACAGCATTAGTACTATTAGCAAGTGCGGCCGATGGCAGTATGCGCGATGCACTCAGCTTGCTTGACCAGGCTATCGCTTATGGTGGGGGCTCAGTGTTACAGCATACTGTTGAGACTATGCTGGGATCGATATCGCGTGAGTATCTGTTTAAATTATTCGATGCTTTATTGCAGCAAGACGCGGTAGCAATCATGCGCGAAGCGAGAAATATTATTTCGCATAATCCAGACTATCAGCGCGTCTGCGCCGAAATGATTTCTGTACTGCAACAAATGGCGCTGCTGCAAAGTGGTGTCGACATAGATTCAGCGGATGATATGCCTGACGAGCAAATCGGCAATTTAAGCGCTCGTTTGTCCAGTGAAGAAATCCAACTCTATTATCAAATCATATTGCAGGGGCGTCACGATCTGAATATCAGCCCCGATGAAGCGGCTGGGTTTGAAATGCTGATGCTCAGACTGTTAGCCTTTTCTCCCGACAACGGCTTAAAAAAGCATATGTCAGCGGAAAAAAAAAGCCTGTAATTCAGGAGGAATTAACCCCTGAGACCACAAGTTTTCAGGCTGAAAGGACTAATACCCAGGTGTTGAATGAAGGCATTCAGGATGATCCTGGCGTGCAACAACACCTCATACCTACGCCACCGGTTATTAGCACCGATCATGCGGTGGATACTAGTACTAGCAATATAGCACTGGATCAAGATGAGGGATCAGAAGCAGATAAACAGCCAGTCGGGGAAAAGATTCACCCCGAGCCTGAAGCGCAAAATGATGAATCGATCCACTGGTCGAGTTTTGCCGCTGAGCTCGGACTTGAGGGATTGGCGCAGGAGATCGCTTTGAACTCTACTCTTGAATCGCTGCAACAAGACTATCTATGTCTGAATTTAACTAACGAATTGCTCGAGTTGGTTAATCCAACTATCGAGGATGAAATTAGACAGGCGATTGAAATCAAACTTGGAGTATCATTAAAACTGGAATTACTGGCACAGGATGAACTGGAGGTGGAAACACCGCAGCAGTTTAAACAGCGGGTGCTAAAGGATCAAAAGCAGGCGACGATTGAGGCAATACGTCAAGATGATACGGTGCAAAAATTGAGCAACGCATTCGGTGCAGAATTAATCGAATCCAGTGTCAGAAAAATTGATACCTAGTCACGCGGGATTAAAACAGACCAGAATTAATTCTGGGGGGCGTTTAAATTATTTAGAACCGCCCTGAAATGACAAATACGCAGAGGAAAAAAGATGAAAGGCGCACTTGGTGAGATGATGAAAAAAGCGCAGCAAATGCAGGAAAATATGCAAAATGCGCAAAAGGAACTGGCAAATAAAGAAGTCACCGGAGAATCCGGTGGTGGCCTGGTCAGGGTTGTTATGCGAGGCACTCACGAAGTGAATCGTGTCAAGATT
This sequence comes from uncultured bacterium, assembly GCA_965370015.1. Lineage (GTDB taxonomy): Bacteria > Pseudomonadota > Gammaproteobacteria. Next base: position 18,662 of record CBDUSZ010000012.1, read on the forward strand.
GATCCTTCGCTAGTCGGCGAAGATAAGGATATGCTGGAAGACCTGGTGGCTGCAGCGATTAACGATGCGGTGCATAAAGTAAAGAAGACGAATGAGGAAGTGATGCAGGAAATGACTTCAGGTCTGAACCTGCCGCCCGGTTTTAAGCTGCCGTTTTAGTGCGGGGCAAATCATGTCGTCTTCGCCATCGCTGGTAGAATTAGTCAATGCCTTGCAGTGCCTGCCCGGAGTCGGTCAGAAATCTGCTCAACGAATGGCGTTGTATTTAATTGAACGCGATCAGATCGGTGCTAAAAGAATCGCAAATGCCACATTAGTTGCCCTGGAAAAAGTGCAGCATTGCCTACAATGTAGAAACTTTTCTGACACCGATTTATGTGAAATCTGTAGTAGTCATAAACGCGATGCAGCTACCCTGTGTATAGTTGAAACCCCCGCCGATGTTCTCGCCATCGAGGCTTCCGGGGCGTTCCAGGGTTTATACTATGTATTACTTGGCCGCTTATCCCCACTCGATGGTATCGGGCCTGACCAACTGGGTCTCGAAATTCTTGAAAATAATTTAAAGCGGGGTGTCGTAAAGGAAATCATTCTTGCTACTAGCGCTACTGTAGAAGGAGACATTACAGCCCAGTTTGTGGCCGATATCGCGCGTAAATTTACCATTCATACAAGCCGATTAGCACGAGGTATTCCACTGGGCGGAGAACTTGAATACGTTGATAGTGGCACTCTGTCACGGGCGTTGTCGGGTCGCCAAAAATACGATTAAAATAGCGGGAGAAAGTTATGTCAGGCACTATATTTTCGAAAATCATTAGCCACGAAATACCAGCTGACATTGTTTATGAGGATGATCAGATTTTGGCTTTCCGAGACATCAATCCACAGGCTCCGGTACATGTATTAATCATTCCCAAGATGGAAATTGCAACGGTTAACGATATCCAGCCAGAGCAGGCAGAATTAATTGGGAATATGGTTTTGACAGCCCAAAAAATAGCCAGCCAGGAAGGTATAGCAGAGGATGGCTATCGGTTGGTGATCAATTGTAATCGGCATGGTTGTCAGGTGGTATTCCATATGCACATGCATCTGATTGGCGGTAAGCAACTGCGAGGGCTGGGCGGCTAGCCCGCATATTGCATGAAGGGGTCGGAGTTAGGGGAAAGCGGAAAAAACCGTTTGCACGATCGCCTCTAGAAGCATAGTTATAGCTATGGGTGAATCGGCTAAAGGAAAATATCCCGTGGATCTTTTCCCCGGTGAACGGGTTGCCCACGGTTGAGTCACTCAGGAGCGATTTTGAACAGCTTTGCCGACCTGTAGGCGGAGGACAGGATGTCCGCAGTAAACCGGTCAGCTATATGCGTATGGTTCCAATCTCGCCAATTATCTCTGTAATCTACTGATGTTAAAAATTAAAGAGTCTATGACCTGCCGCCTTCGGCTAATATGCGAGCTAGGGCTGTGCCTGATTGAGCATCTTCAGGTAATGTTGGTACCGTGTATCAGCGATATCGCCACGTGACAATGCCTCGATAACCGCGCATTTTGGTTCCTTAACGTGCTTGCAGTTGGCAAATCGGCAGTTGGCGCTAAAATCAGATATTTCGCGGAAACCGGCGCTGATCGAGGAGAATGGATTAAGCACTGGATTGAATCCCCGTATCCCCGGGGTATCGATTAAATCGCCTCCTTTTTGCAAATGGTATAGTCGACTGGTTCGCGTAGTGTGCCTGCCTTCTTCATTGGCTGCAGAAATGTCCCTAATCTTGATTTTCGCTTGCGGTAGTAAAGCTTGTGTAATCGATGATTTACCGACTCCTGAAACACCGCTTAATACCGTCGTGTGACAATTAAATAATGATACTAGCGCGTCCATGCCCTGTCCGGTCTTGACGCTGGTAAACAAAACCTTGTAATCCAGTGGTTGGTAGATCGACTTGAGTTGAAATGGATCTTTTAGATCCCCAGGCAGTAAATCTATTTTGTTAAGTATGATGACCGGGTTGATGCCCTGTTGTTCGGCTGAGATTAAAAACTGATCGAGCAAATACAGATTGGGTTCCGGCTTTACCGACAGGCAAATCAAAATTTGAGTTAGATTTGCGGCGACTGATTTCAACGCACCAAATCCATCCGTTCGTTGCAGCAAATTCTGGCGTGGTAATACCGCTACTACGCAAAATTCTGCGTTGTTCATAGTTTTACAAACCACCTGGTCGCCGCAGACAATGGTGCCGAGATTGGATTTAACGCTACACTCGATCAAATTCTCGTCAGGGCCTTCGACGATAATCTTACCACCGTGGTGGGAGATAACGAGAGCCTCTATATGCTCATCGTCGCCGGGTGAAATCGCATCCTGGGCGCCCTGGATGCGTTTTTTCTGGTGCTGACTGAGTTTGCGCCTGGCCATGCTAGAGGTTTTTCAAGTCAGAAATAATGGATTCGGTGAGACAACAGGAGACGGCTAGTCCCGCGAAACGCCTTACCGCCAATGGCTCAATCCCTGCCACTGAAAAGAGTCTGCCATATCCTGCAGGTTGCACCTTGTTTCTGCTCACCCGGGGTACTCTGACGCCTTCATTGATCACAGGTTCCGTGTTTCAAAATTATCATATCAATGCGTCAATTCGGGCGGCGCAGATAAAGTCGTTGATTGACAGGCCATCGACCGAATGCGTTGTGTAACTGACGTTACAAGATTTATAGCTAATCTCCATATCTGGATGATGATCCTGACGATGCGCAATCCATGCTACCGAATTAGCGAAGGCAATTGTTTGATAATAATTTTTGAATTCGAATCGGCGAGACAGGGTCGCAGCAGGAAGATCCAGATTCCACTCTCCATCGATAGCAGAGATCAAATCCGCGCATTTTCTACTGTCCAGTTTCGGTGCTAATTTGGGGTCGTTATGACACTGCCTGTTGACTAAATCATTCATTTATCTGCCTGCGTGAAGGATTGATCCGGTGGTCTATCTCGCCTCGTCGGCGACTGATTTTAAATGGTTGATACGAATCGAGGCGGGCGGATGGGAATCGTAAAACATTGAATGCAGCGGATCGGGAGTCAGAGTGCTGGCATTATCACGATACATATTGACCAGGGCCGATATCAGCGCGCGATAATCGCTGTTAGATTTGGCGAATTCATCGGCCTCGAACTCATGTTTGCGCGACAGGGCGGAAAACAATGGGCTGACGAAATAAGTAAATACCGGCATCACCAAAATGAACAGCAGCAGTGCCATGTGAGTTGACGCATTTTCAACGCCGAGGGCAGTATAGAACCAGGGCGATTGCATTAGCCAGGCGAGTAGCGCAAATCCCAGCACGGTTATTAGCATCGATAAGGCCAGCGATTTTTTGATGTGGTGACGTTTGAAATGCCCCAGCTCATGGGCGAGTACTGCTTCGACTTCATCTTCCGACAGTGTTTCGAGCAGCGTATCGTAAAATACGATCCGCTTGTTTTTACCAAAGCCGGTGAAATAAGCGTTGCCATGGGCCGATCTTTTTGATCCATCGATGACAAAAACTCCCTGACTGTGAAATCCGCAGCGCTGCAGGAGATTATCGATTCGGGCTTTCAGCGAGGCATCGTCGAGCGCGCTGAACTTGTTAAAAAGTGGTGCGATAAAAGTTGGCCAGGCCCAGATCATCAACAGTGAAAAGCCAGTCCATACGAGCCAGGCCTGGAGCCACCAGTACTGCCCGGCCTGGTTCATTAGCCACAGAATCGTCGCGATTAATGGTAATCCGAGGATCAGCATTAAAAGGGTGGCCTTAAATAAATCCAGCACCCAGGTTTGCCATGTGGTTTGATTAAAGCCGAATTTTTGTTCGACTACAAAAGTGTTATACAGCGAAAACGGCAGATCTAGAATAGAGGCCAAAATAAGCAGCGAAGCGATCACAGCAATGCCGTTGAGCAAAGGCGAAAGCGTATAATGTGACCACCAGATATCAATTGCGCTGAGGCCGCCACCGAGAGTCCAGAGTAATAACCACGAGGTTTCCCAGGCCAGCGATATGCGACCAATGCGCAGCCTGGTGCAGGAATATTCTGCTGCTTTTTGATGCTCGTGCAGCTTGATTTTGTCAGCAAACGCCTCCGGCACCTGATTTTTATGTGCCTTAATGTGGTTCATCTGACGCTGGGATAACCAGAGACGTACCGCTACCGATGCGATTAAGAAAAACAGGAATAGCAACGTAAAACTATGCATGGATCGACCAATTGGATTAAAACTTGCTATAGTTTAACTCAAGTCGCGGGTATTACTATAGATTAAGAAGGCTGCAATCGTGCTAATTAGAAGCACAGAACGTATTTAGAACCACAACATTTATCCTCCATAAAACTGAATTTAACGGGGTGCCTGAATGGGCGTTGATGACAAAAATTTAATCTGGATTGATCTGGAAATGACCGGTCTTGATCCGCAACAGGATCAAATCATCGAGATTGCTACTATAGTGACTAATAACCACCTCGACATTCTGGCGCAGGGGCCGGTAATAGCGATTCATCAGCCTGTAGCGGTGATGGATTCGATGGACGAGTGGAATACACGACACCATGGTGATTCTGGTTTAAGTGAAAGAGTTGCTGCTAGCCGGTATAGCCTGGCTGACGCCGAAATCGAAACCTTAAATTTCCTGCGCCAGCATGTAAAACAGGATTGCTCACCGATGTGTGGTAACAGTATCTGCCAGGATCGTCGATTCATGGCGCGACTCATGCCCGGACTGGAGGCCTTTTTCCATTATCGGAACCTGGATGTGAGTACGCTAAAAGAACTGGCGAGTCGCTGGAAACCAGAAGCCATGGATGGATTTGTCAAAAAGGCGGCCCATTTGGCGCTCGATGATGTTATCGAGTCTATCGATGAACTAAAGCACTATCGGAAACATTTGTTTAAACTTTAGTACTGCCAGTTTGCGCGGTATCAGGTAGCGCGTAGGAAGCTTAACTGTTTCGTTGTAGATATCCCCGTTGGTGAGTTTCCAGAATCAGTTTTAATAACGGCCAGAAGGGTACAGCACGGTGATCGGTGTTTTGCAAAGCTGCAACAAAATCGAGCCAGCCGTCATCTCCTGTCAGGTATTCATCATTTTGTATCGCAACCTGCAGCTTGTTAAGTTCCACTGAAATTGGCTCGACTAACATTGCTGCATTTCCCATAAACTCTTCGTCGTACTCTATTGCGGCACGCAAATCGTCAACATCATCCAGGGCCTGGTTAATCAGGTCGATAAACTCGTCTTTGTCGCGAGCCCTTGATCTAGCCATCATTGTCCAACCCTGAGTTCGAAATCGACTAATTATGGCATTTGGGGGGCTATCAATAAAGGTCAGCAAATTTTAATATCTGTTCTACAATAATAATGTAAATAATGGTTATTAAGTTGACGCGGTCGATGTTATCGAGCGCATGGTATTGTCGTTAGCGATTAGCGGTCAAAACCTGTTGTTATTTAGGTGAATTTTTAACATTCGCTCATAATAGAGATTGATTTTTTGAATAAATTGACCCATTATTATCGGCTATTTGGTGAAACGCTCAATTCAGTCGCCAAAACCCAATTTTTGTATATTTAATTTTAGGAAAAAACCTTGATAAAGCAGCGCACTTTGAAGAATGTGATCCGCGCCATGGGCGTTGGATTGCATACAGGGAAAAAAGTCTATTTAACATTGCGCTCCGCACCCGTAGATTCCGGCATCAGATTCAGGCGAGTTGATCTCGACGAGCCTGTCGAGATACTGGCTCGCCCGGAAAAAGTCGGAGATACGAATCTTTCAACCACATTGGTCGAGAACGGTGTACGTATCTCGACGGTCGAACACCTGTTGTCGGCAATTGCAGGTTTGGGTATCGATAATGCGTTCATTGACCTGAGTGCTGACGAAGTTCCGATTATGGACGGTAGCGCCGGACCCTTCGTGTTTCTGATCCAGTCTGCTGGTATTGTCGAACAGAATGCGGCGAAAAAGTTTATCCGGATCAAGAAAACGATACGGGTTGAAGAAGGCGATAAATGGGTAGAATTCACACCGTTCAATGGTTTTAAAGTAAGCTTTCAAATTGATTTCGATCATCCGTTGTTCACCCATGAGACGCAGTCTTGCGATATCAATTTTTCCACTACCTCTTTCGTCAAGGAAGTGAGCCGGGCACGAACATTCGGTTTTCAGAAAGACATAGAACATCTGCGATCTAATAATTTGGCGCTAGGTGGCAGCCAGGACAATGCGATCGTGCTAGATGACTACCGGGTACTGAATGAAGACGGACTGCGCTACGACAATGAGTTTGTAAAACACAAAATTCTCGATTCTATCGGTGACCTGTACCTGCTCGGTCACAGCTTGATTGGTGCCTTCTCGGGCTACAAATCAGGTCATGCGTTAAACAATCGGCTGTTACGCACCTTGATGGAGGACAAAGAAGCCTGGGAAGAAGTGACATTTGAAGATGCTTCTACCGCTCCGATTTCATACGCACAACCGGTGGAGGCCTTATAGGGTCATATCGCGTGAATATCCTTTTTTTGTCATCTAACAAAGGTAAGTTATGTAGCCTGAATCTGGCCAGGCCACTGCATTTTTTGCTACTCGTGGTGATGTTAGGCGGGTTCGGTGCTGGTGCTACTTACGTAGGCTATACGATCAATCCACCCAATGACAATCTGGCGTTAATCGACGAATGGCGAGTTGATATTCGCCAGCAGCAGGTAAGCCTTAAAAATATCAAGCAAGAAGCAGATGCAGATATAGACGCATTGTCGTCTCGTCTGGGTCTACTGCAAGCACATGTTATGCGTCTTGATGCCCTCGGCCAGAAATTGATTTATATGGCCAATATTGACAAAAGCGAATTTAATTTTGATAGCACACCGGCGCTGGGTGGCCCTGAAACAGGCTCGCAGAGAGCATTACAGTCGCCCGAGCTATCACTGGCGATCGAGCAACTAAGACTAGATCTTGAAAGTCGTGAAGATCAACTGAGCGTGCTCGAAGACATCGTATTGAAAGAAAATCTGCGAAAGGAAGTGCAACCAAGCGGTCGACCGTTGCTAAAGGGATGGCTATCTTCGTATTATGGCATGCGCACTCACCCGATCAGTGGTCGCCGGGAACTGCATAAGGGCATCGATTTTGCCGGCAAAATGGGTGGCGAAGTGATAGCAGTCGCCAAGGGTGTTATTACTTTTTCAGGCAAGCGCTATGGCTTCGGCCAAGTAATCGATATAGCGCATGGCAATGGTTACACCACACGCTATGCGCATAATTCAAAGTTGCTTGTATCGGTCGGTGACACGGTCGAAAAAGGGTTCCAGATCGCAGAAATTGGATCTAGTGGCCGTTCGACTGGGCCACATGTACATTTTGAAGTGCTGAAAAATGGTCGTCAGATCGATCCGGTACCATTTATACGCGCATCGAATTGATCGGCAACACTGATATTCTGAGTACCAAGTTTGCTATTTATAAAATAGTCTCCACCTAATTAATCCCACCGACTACCTGTGCCGTACGCCCGATGCTGTCAAAAATAACTAAAAAAATATTCGGTAGTCGTAATGACCGAATCATCAAAAACCTGAGTCAACGCATTGTTAGTATCAATGCGCTCGAAGCCGGTATGCAGGGCTTGGATGACGAACAGCTTAAACACAAGACCACCGAATTAAAGCAACGCTTCGAAGCCGGAGAGACCCTCGAACAGCTACTCGACGAGGCTTTCGCAGTTTGTCGCGAAGCATCTGTACGTATGTTGGGTATGCGTCATTATGATGTACAGCTAGTCGGCGCGATGATATTAAATAATAACCAGATCACCGAAATGCGTACTGGTGAAGGTAAAACCCTGGTGGCAACCCTGGCTGCTTATTTGAATGCATTGAGTGGCAAGGGCGTCCATATAGTGACCGTCAATGATTATCTGGCAGAACGTGACGCCATCTGGATGGGGCAGCTGTATAAATTTCTCGGGCTGAGTGTTGGCGTCGTATTAAGTACCCTGGACTATGATGCCAAGCGTGAAGCTTACAAGGCCGATATTACCTACGGAACTAATAATCAGTTTGGCTTCGATTATATGCATGACAATCTGAGCTTCACACTCGCAGAGCGAGTGCAACGTGGACTCAACTTTGCAATTGTCGATGAGGTGGATTCGATTCTGATCGACGAAGCCCGTACGCCTTTGATCATATCAGGGCAGGCCAGTGATAGCTCCGACCTCTATACCCGAATCAATCAAATTATTCCTAAACTGATCCGGGCTGAAACCGAGGACGAGGCAGGCGATTACACTGTAGATGAAAAGTCCAAACAGGCTTACCTTACCGAGCAAGGGCACGAAACGGCCGAAAACCTGATGATAGAAACTGGCCTGCTGAATGATGGCGAGAGTCTTTATGATGCAGCTAATATAACGTTGGTGCACCATCTCAATGCTGGGTTAAGAGCGCACGCAATTTTTCACCGCGACGTCGATTATATTATACAGGATGGACAAATCGTAATCGTCGATGAATTTACTGGTCGCACGATGTCGGGCAGGCGCTGGTCAGACGGATTGCATCAGGCGATTGAAGCCAAAGAGAAGGTCAGTATTCAGAGCGAGAATCAGACAATCGCTTCAATTACGTTTCAGAACTATTTCCGCCTGTACAACAAGCTGTCGGGCATGACGGGTACCGCCGATACCGAAGCGTTTGAATTTCAGCAAATTTATGGTCTGGAAGTGGTTGTTGTTCCTACCAACATGCCGATGATACGTGAAGATATGGGTGATCTGATTTACCTCACGGTACGCGAAAAACACGATGCAATTATACAGGACATCCAGGAATGTGTAAAAAAAGGTCAACCGATACTGGTAGGCACCACCTCGGTTGAAGCCTCGGAATTATTGTCTGGATTCCTCGACAAGAAAAAGATTAAACATCAAATATTGAACGCCAAGCAACATGAACGCGAAGCTAAAATTATTGCCGACGCTGGTATCTCAGGCACGGTGACCATCGCCACCAACATGGCAGGCCGGGGAACCGATATCGTGCTTGGAGGTAACCTCGAAGTGGAATTAAGCGAAGTTCCAGGGGATGACGTCACAAAACGAGAACAGATAAAAGCCAAGTGGAAGGATCGTCATAAGCTGGTAATTGCGGCTGGTGGATTACATATTATTGGCACCGAAAGACACGAATCGCGTCGAATCGACAATCAACTACGGGGTCGTTCGGGTCGACAGGGTGATCCGGGGTCGACTCGTTTCTATCTGTCCATGGAAGATAGTTTGATGCGCATATTTGCCTCGGAAAAAGTAGCCGGGTTGATGCAAAAATTGGGAATGGAAGAGGGTGAGGCTATCGAACACCCCTGGGTAAGCAAGGCCATCGAAAACGCCCAACGCAAAGTTGAAGCACATAATTTCGATATTCGTAAACAGCTTTTACAATACGATGATGTTGCCAACGACCAGCGAAAAGTCATTTATCAGCAACGTGATGACTTATTGCAAGCTGACAATATCGCCGAGGCTATTAAAAATATGCGCATGGATGTGTTAAATGACGTGTTCAGAAGCTGTATCCCGGT
>CBDUSZ010000013.1:0-28121 GCA_965370015.1 uncultured bacterium
CCAATCGCGCTTTCGGAGGAGCCAATCGCGCTTTCGGGGGAACCCGATATTGATGCCGAAATTGTAGAGATACAGACCATCATCGCCGACGAATCAGAACCAGTGGTTATCGGCGATTTGCAGGTTGTAAAAGGGGATACTTTGTGGAGCCTCGCATCGCAGTTAAAGGATTCTGAGCATAGTATCGATCAGGTGATGCTAGCAATGCAACGCATGAACCCTGGTGCTTTCAGTGATAGCAATATTAATAAAATGAAAGCCGGTGCGGTGTTAAGAGTTCCCGACAGTGAGCAGCTGGATCGATTAAGCAAGCGCGAGGCGCATGTCGAGGTGCTCGAACAAAATGGTCTGTGGGATGATTACGTCGCGCGTATCACGGGCTCGACACCCGTTTCTATCGCCAGTGATGGTGGTGAAAGCAGTGCTAGCGGCGAAAGCGACACTGTCGACGACGACTCCAGTGACCTCAGCCTGCTCGCACCCGGTGATGGTGATTCCGATGCGGCCGGCTTACAGGGTGATGGTGAAGACGCTAATGCGCTCAGCAGGCAATTAGCGCTTGCCGAGGAAGAGCTTGAAGCATCGCAGGTCCAGAACGTCGAACTGGAGTCTCGAATCGCTGAACTGGAAGCAACTCTGAGTAAGGTTCAGGAATTGCAGAAGATGGTAGAGATCGAAGACGATAGTCTCGCTCAGTTGCAGGCTAGCCAGGCGGCAGAAGCATTGCAAGAGCAGGCGGCAGCAGAAGAACAGGCAGCGGCAGAACAGCAGGCGGCAGCAGAGCAGCAAGCGATTCTCGATCAGGCATTGGAAGCCACAAAACTAGCTGAAGAAGAAGCTGCCACGGCTGCTGAAACCTTAAGCGAAGACGAGGCTCTACTCGATCAGCTATTAGCGGAAGACGACTCGACTAAAGAAACCACCGATGAACAAGCCAGTGTTACGCCACCAGCGCCGGTCATAATTACCGAACCAATGCAAGAATCGGATTCGATACTGGATGGCATTATTTCACCAGAAATGCTTGATATGCTTAGCGGGGTTCTGGATCTGTTGCCAACGATGGTTAGCATCCTGGGTGATCCAATTATGCTTGGTGGGCTGGGCGGCATCGTCGTATTGCTGCTGGTACTGGTATGGTATAAACGCCGAAAAAGCAGTGACGCCGATGATGATGCTGAAATTGTCACTGGCGCTTCCGACGACGATCTATTCGTTAACGAGGAAGAGTTTACACCTATACATCTGGCATCAGAATTTGCCGATGGTGAAACCGATATCAATGTGCCGGGTGCGGACGATCTGAAAGATGCCGCGAGTGACGCCACAGTTGATGTAGCGCCTACTGCCATTATTCCCCAGGTCGAGGTTGCTGGAGAAATTGCGCAAGAAGCTGCATCTACAGAACAGGATGACACATTAAACGAGGTCGATGTTTATCTGGCTTACGGCTTATACGATAATGCAGAGGATTTGTTGAAACAAAGCCTTGAAGCCAGTCCAGAGCGTGCCGATTACCGATCCAAGTTACTGGATACTTATTTTGCTACCAAGGATGTGGCGAAATTCTCGGAACAGGCCGAAACGCTGAAATCTATGGGAGCGGCTGCGGATCCCTATTGGGTTCGAGTGCAGGCTATGGGTTATGAAATAGCGCCTGACAACGCGCTGTTCTCCGGGGGTAAGGACAGTGACATTAGCACTGTTAATATCGGAGTATCCAAACCCGAAGCGGCTGATTTTGATCTTGGCGCCAGCGAGGACAATACCAATTTTTCTACAACTGATTTCAATCTGGGTGAAGAGTCAGCAGATTTCACCGATACACAGAATTTTGTCGAAACCGTGGTACGAGAAGGACCTGATCCTGGAGTAGCCGAGGAATTACCAGACCTTGAGGATTTGGGCGAAGTCGAGCTCGACATTGATGGGGAAGACGGAGCAGAGACGAAAGATGATGGTGCGATAGATTTCGAATTACCCGAGGATTTCGAATTACCCGGGGATTTGGATTTAGGCGCGGATGATACTGTAGCCGTATCTGACGATGTATCGATGGATTTCGATATGGAAGAAACGTTTGGCTTTGACGAAGGTAATCTAGCAGACCAGGCAGACCAGAAAGAAGAGAATATCGAGGCCACTGCACTGATAGGCATGGTCGACGAATTCAATGATGGCACTGCATTTGATCTCGATATCAGCGATGATGCCGAGCAGGCATCCGGTGACATCGACCTGGGTATGGATGACACATCCCTGGACGATAATGCTGACGACAATTTTGAAAACACCGCATTCACCAGTGCTGTCGACGAAGATGTCGTCGATGGCGGCGAAGATTTCTCGCTTGATCTGGGTGATGCTGCCGCAGTGGATATTGACATCGACAGCAAGCCGCCAAAAACAGATACATTTGCACCGGGCGATTTTGATGATCCCGAAGAACTGATCGCAGACGAAACCAATATTGAAGGTATCGATATCGACGATTTCGATGATTTGATGTTACCGGATGATGTTGACGAAGTTGGTACCAAGCTCGATCTGGCACGCGCATTTATCGACATGGGCGATACCGAAGGCGCTCGCAGTAGTCTCGATGAAGTTCTGGCTGAAGGCAATGAAGAGCAGATAGCGGAAGCTACGGATATAATTAAACACATATAAACTCAGCAATATATGATCTGTATAACGTCGTCCCTGCTGTGATGTAAAAATTGCATTCCTCGCAGGGTCTGCCCAGAGAGGCAATGGCTATTCACATAGACCAGGTGCTATCCGTTGTAACGCTACCTGGGCAATGATTTTATCGGGCACAGGAAAACCAGATTTTTCGTTATTTGTTCTTTGCGAATTCTAAGGCGGAATAATTCATCAGCTCCTTAAAACAGGTTGATATTGGTTATGCCTGCTATCGTGCATAGTGGGCTTTTTTTTGACCTGAAAATGTTAAAATACTGTCATTCAGAAAAAATCTGGTGGCGTTAGTTGTGCAGGTTTATGATGGCCCTGTTACTTTAATGCAGAATATTCCGGCCATTAACACAAGGGGCAATTGTTGCTGTTTACAAATAATCGGGTAAATTTAATTGATTAGGTATGCAGTAGGTATCGAGTACGCCGGTACTGCTTATAGTGGTTGGCAAAAACAGGATCACGCTTCGTCGGTACAGCAACACCTGGAAAGCGCTATCGGATTCGTAGCAAACCATCCGGTACAGCTGGTTTGTGCTGGAAGAACCGATGCTGGCGTACATGCAATTGAACAGGTAGCCCATTTTGAAACTGCGGCACAACGCGATAATCGAGCCTGGTTATTGGGTTCAAATTGTCGATTACCGCGCGATATTCGACTTAAATGGGTGACGCCGGTAGAGGATGAGTTTCATGCCCGTTTCAGCGCCCTGGCACGAAGCTATCGCTATATCATTCTCAATAGTGACGTACCAAGCGCCTTGTTGCATGGCAAGGTGAGTTGGGAACTCAGATCGCTTGATGCTGAAAGAATGCACCAGGCGGCGCAAATTTTAGTCGGTGAACACGATTTTAGTGCTTTTCGCGCAGCTGGCTGTCAGGCTAAATCATCCTCTCGGAACATTCATCAAATTAGCTTAAGCCGTCAGGGTGATCTTATTTATCTGGATATTAAGGCGAATGCGTTTTTGTACCACATGGTGCGAAATATAGCGGGTAGTTTGATCGCTGTGGGTAGGGGAGATCAGTCCCACGAATGGTTTGCCGAGGTGTTCATGGGCAAAGATCGCAAGCGCGCAGATGTTACCGCATCAGCTGCCGGTTTATACTTTCTACGCGCTTACTATGCCGATCAATTTAAGCTGCCCATCGAAGGCAAAAAACCCGTATTATTATAGTACTCCTTAAGAGCGCCACGCATGGTTAGTAGAACTCGAATCAAAATATGCGGCATTACCCGACTGTGCGATGCACAGCAGGTAGCAGCACTGGGTGGTGATGCGATAGGTCTTGTATTTCATACACAAAGCCCACGCACGATTGCGCTTGATAGCGCTGTACAGATTCGCCTGGCGATGCCTCCTTTTGTCACAGTCAGCGCATTGTTCATGGACGAAGATGAGGCGTGGATCAGACAGGTACTGGAAACGGTTAATCCCGATTGTATGCAGTTTCATGGTGAAGAAACGCCGGAGTTTTGCCGGCAATGGTCGAGGCCGTTCATAAAGGCGATCCCAATGGGTAGCGTGAAAGACGCCAATCGCTATGCACAGCAATTTCCGCAGGCACAGGGCTTCCTGCTGGATAGTAATGTTGCTGGACGTCAGGGTGGCTCGGGTGATACATTTGACTGGTCAAAAATACCTTCAACTTTTGACTTTCCGCTGGTACTGGCCGGTGGGCTTAATCCATCGAACGTGGCGGCTGCGATTACCCGGGTTAAACCCTGGGGAGTTGATGTGAGCAGTGGTGTGGAGCAATCAAAGGGCATCAAGGATGCCGAATTGATTGATCAATTATTTAAAGAGGTTAAACGTGTCGACGTTAATGAAAGAATCGATAGATGACTACAATCAATACCCTGACAGTAAAGGTCACTTTGGTCGGTTCGGGGGAATATTTGTAGCCGAAACCCTGATGGGGCCACTGCGTGAATTACGCGAGGCCTATGAAAAATGTAGCAAAGACCCCGATTTCTGGACCGAATATGATTACGACCTGAAGCACTTCGTCGGCCGCCCCAGTCCTTTATTTTTCGCTACCAGGTTAACCCGGAAAAATGGCGGTGCACAGATCTGGCTGAAGCGCGAGGATTTGAATCACACCGGTGCGCACAAGATTAACAACGCGATTGGCCAGGCCCTGCTGGCAAAGCGTATGGGTAAAACCCGTATCATCGCCGAGACCGGGGCCGGAATGCATGGTGTCGCATCGGCGACAGTTGCCGCGCGACTCGGTCTCGAATGTATCGTCTACATGGGCGATGAAGATATCAAGAGACAGGAAGCAAACGTCTATCGGATGCGCTTACTGGGAGCGAAAGTCGTCGCCGTACATTCAGGGTCGAAAACTTTGAAAGATGCGCTTAACGAGGCGATGCGCGATTGGGTAACCAATATCGACACTACCTATTACATTATAGGAACAGTCGCAGGCCCGCACCCCTATCCGGCAATGGTACGCGACTTCCAGACCATCATAGGCCGGGAGTGCCGTGCGCAGATACTCGAGCAGGCAGGCAGGTTGCCCGACGCACTGGTCGCCTGTGTCGGTGGAGGTTCCAATGCAATCGGACTGTTTCACGATTTTCTGAATGATCAGCAAATTATGATTTACGGGGTCGAAGGAGCCGGTGACGGTATCGACACCGGCCGCCATGCCGCACCGCTCACCGCGGGCTCACCGGGGGTACTGCATGGCAATCGCACTTTCCTGATGTCGGACGCGGCAGGACAGATCATCGAACCTTTTTGTATCTCCGCGGGACTCGATTATCCCGGCGTCGGTCCGGAACACGCCTGGTTAAAAGAGACTGGCAGGGTCCAATATAAAACGATTACCGATAGAGAGGCAGTCGCGGCTTTCCACGAATTAACCCGTGTAGAGGGTATCATTCCTGCCCTCGAATCGGCTCATGCGGTTGCTTACGCACAGAAACTCGCTCGCGGGATGGATGAGGACAAAATAATCGTGGTAAACCTGTCTGGTCGTGGAGACAAGGATATGCATACTGTCGCCGCACTGGAGGGGATGACAGTATGAGCCAATTAAAAGCCTGCTTTGAGCAACTTGCAGGACTAAACAAAAAGGCCTTGATCCCGTTTATCACGGCTGGTGATCCACACCCGGATTTTACCGTTGAACTGATGCATGAACTGGTTGTGGCTGGGGCTGATATAATTGAGCTCGGTGTGCCGTTTTCCGATCCAATGGCCGATGGCCCGGTGATTCAGGCGGCTGATGAGCGAGCCCTGAGGCATCATGTCAGTCTGCAAGATGTATTGTCGATGGTGGCCCAATTTCGGCAACAAGATACCTGCACCCCGGTGGTATTGATGGGATATTTAAATCCAGTGGAAATGATGGGATATACTCGTTTCGCGCAACGCGCCGCCGAAGTCGGTGTTGATGGCGTCCTGCTGGTCGACATGCCACCCGAAGAAGCCGATGAACTTGCGCCGATGCTCAAATCCCGGCATATCGATTCAATTTATTTGATCTCTCCAACGACGGATAAGGAGCGAATCAAGTTAATCAGCGATAAAGCTTCGGGCTATTTGTATTACGTTTCCCTCAAGGGCGTGACCGGTGCAAGCACCCTGGACGTGGATGCCGTGGCGCAAAAAGTGGCAGAGATAAAGACAATATCCGATCTGCCGGTAGGTGTTGGGTTTGGCATTAAAGATGGTGTGACCGCACAGGCAGTCTCCAGGGTTGCCGATGCAGTAGTGGTCGGCTCGGCATTGGTAAATCAGATAGCCATGTCGGAGCATGATCGGCAGCAAATCAAGACCGGGGTTAGCGCGGTTTTACGTGAGATGCGATTAATGATGGACAGTAACAGCGAGTATGCGGCATGAGCTGGTTCGAAAACCTCCTGCCTTCGAAAATCCGCACCTCGGGAATAAGCGACAAGAAAAACGTGCCTGAAGGCCTGTGGGCCAAGTGCAGCGCTTGCGATGCGATTATTTACCGCGCCGAACTGGAGCGAAATCAGGAAGTTTGCACCAAGTGTGATTATCACATGAGGATTCCAGCCAGGCGTCGTTTGCAGCAATTCCTCGACGAAGAAGGGCGGGTGGAAATTGCAGAAAATATCGAGTCCCTGGATATACTCAAATTTCGCGACGATAAAAAATATCGCGACAGGCTGACTCAGGCACAAAAGGCGACCGGCGAAAAAGACGCTCTGATTGTAATGCAGGGCAAGGTGAAGGGGATAGCCATGGTGGTTGCTGCCTTCGAATTTAAATTCATGGGTGGTTCGATGGGATCAGTAGTCGGCGAAAAATTTGTGCGTGCGGCGAATACCAGCATCGAACACAATATTCCACTGGTATGTTTTACCGCAAGCGGTGGTGCACGTATGCAGGAAGGCTTATTTTCCCTGCTACAAATGGCTAAAACCAGTGCCGTGCTGACGCGCCTGTCGAGGCGCGGGATTCCCTATATCTGTGTGTTAACCGACCCGACAATGGGCGGCGTTTCAGCCAGTTTTGCCATGTTGGGCGACATCCATATCGCAGAACCCAATGCACTGATAGGATTTGCGGGTCCGCGAGTTATCGAGCAAACCGTACGTGAAACCTTGCCGGAGGGATTTCAACGCAGCGAGTTTCTACTCGAGCATGGTGCGATAGATATGATTGTGGATAGACGCCAACTACGTGACAAGATCAGCTCGCTTTGTACGATGATGATGGGACAGGCGACGCCCTAGCAAGCAGTTGAAAAACCCCCATGCGCTACATAACGGTGTTAAATATTGGTTCAGGCAGTTTATGCTCCCCGGCAGTTGCTTCTGCACCGCTCTAATAAGTTACATCCATGTAACGATGCAAAACCCGTCTGAGCCTATATTTATCTTGTTCTGCACTCGCCTGAGGCTTTTTCATGTTAGCCGCTGAATTGGGGGATCTTCAATGAATTACTCCACCTTGCTGTTATCCAGGCAGCAGGATTTGTGCGTAATTATTTGACCATCAATAATGCGCTTTGAAACACTCGACGAGTGGCTGGATTGGCAGCTGCAGTTACATAATAAATCAATAGACCTGGGACTGGAACGGGTTTCCGAGGTTGCCCATCGCCTGCATATCGGAACTATCGCGAGAAAAGTGATCACCGTGGCAGGGACTAACGGTAAGGGTTCGACCGTTGCCTGTTACGAAACCTGGTTAAATAGAGCCGGGTTTTCGGTTGCCAGCTACACATCGCCACATTTACTGTGTTACAACGAACGCATCAAGCTGGATCTGGTGATGGTTGAAGACGCTAGTCTGTGTGAAGCCTTTGCAGCGGTCGATGTAGCCAGGCGAAACACCGCGTTGACTTATTTTGAGTATGGTACTCTCGCCGCACTTTGGTTGATTCAAAAACATGCACCCGATTACGCCATTCTTGAAGTTGGCCTCGGCGGTCGTCTAGACGCTGTTAATATCATCGACGCGGACCTGGTGCACTTAACCAGTATCGGCATTGACCACCAGGGATGGTTAGGTGATAGCCGTGAAAAAATCGGATTTGAAAAGGCCGGGGTTTTAAGAGCAGGTGTGCCAGTGGTGTGTAACGATAGCCAGCCACCGCAATCAGTGTTGGATGAAATCGAGCGTCTGGGCTGTCAGTGTTTACAATTTCAGCGCGATTTCAGCATAAAAAAATCTGACCAGGAAGGCAGATACGATTGGTCCGGTGCCGATTTAAATTTTAGCCTGATACCGCCTTTAGACGGAATTCACCAGTTACAGAATCTGGCTGGTGTCGTCGCTGGACTCGGATTGTTATTACCCCTGGAACAGTATGAGCCATCTGCCGTTGCAGATAATTTTGCTGGTACCGAACTCGCGGGCCGATTCGAGCGATTACAGACCAGGCTAGAGGCCACGGTTTATATCGATGTCGGCCACAATCACGACGCAGCAAAAGCGCTGGCAGTCAACTTGTTAGCGCTAAAACGGCGTTCCGGCCAAATCGTGGTTTTACTGGGTATGCTGGAAGATAAGGAAGCAGCTAAATTTGTAGCCGAGTTTGACGGAGTTGTCGATGACTGGTGGTTGCTATCGCTCGACTGTGATCGAGGCCTCAGTGCTGATGCCCTGGAGAAGCGCATTGACCCGGTAAAACCAGGGCGCAAATTTCCGAGTGCTGAGATGGCGCTCAATCATGCGCTGTCATCTTTAACTAATCAGGATATAATACTGGTTACTGGATCTTTTGTAACAGTCGAACTATTTCTTCAAGCTCTCGCGAACTTACCATCAAACTAACGCAAGCATATCAACGTGGATCAAAATACTAAACAACGCCTGGTTGGAATAACCGTTATTTTTGCGCTTGCGGTGATATTTCTGCCGATGATACTCGATGGTTCGGGCGTACGAAAAAACACCCTGGAAGTCATTATACCACCGCAGCCAGTGGTGAAATTTAATCCTGAATTCGAACAGAAAATTGTCGAGTTAAGCGCCAGGGTTAAAGAATTGCCGAGCCTGGAATCACAATTTGTCGATGAACGTTCGAGCGATAATGAAAATAAAATAGAGCGTGAAATCGAAGCAGACGCTGAACTAAATACTAAAAAAGACACCGTCACTGTGCAGAGTCAACCCGCTAGTGAGAAAACAGCACCGCCTGAGGCAAGAGTCCAGCCAGTTGGTGGTGATACATGGGTTTTGCAAGTCGGTAGCTTTAAAGACCGCGGAAAGGCATTGACCCAGCGCGACAAGGTGCGTAAATCCAATATTGCCGCGGTATTTATTGAGAAATTTAATATCAACAACCAACCGATATATCGCGTTCGCCTGGGTCCTTTTTTAGATCGTGATCAGTCCAAGATCGCCCTCAACAAAATAAAGGCGAAGTATGATATTGATGGGTTGATCATGAAATATAATAAATGAGGAATGAAATTCGAATGTTGCGGAGACTATCGTGAGCTGGGTTGACCTGATAATAATAGCGGTAATAATAATATCGGCGTTGATCAGCCTGGTACGCGGTTTTGTCAAGGAATCCCTTTCTCTGGCGAGCTGGATCCTCGCGGGTTTTATCGCACTGCGCTATTTCACACCTATGGCCGACCTGCTCGAGCCCTATATCGAATCACCCACTATTCGAACCGGTAGCGGTTTTGCGATATTGTTCGTCAGTAGCCTGATTGTTGGTGCGATTATCAATTTTATGGCCAGTCAACTGGTGACAAAAACCGGTCTTACCGGTACTGACAAGAGCCTTGGCGTGGTGTTTGGTGGCGCTCGTGGTGTACTCATCGTAACCATGCTTGTATTGCTCGCGGGGTTGACCCCAATGCCTACCGAGCCCTGGTGGAATGATTCAGCCATGATCGAATATTTTTCAGGTATGGCTAACTGGATTAAAGACGTACTGCCAAAGGATGTGGCAAGCCGATTTTCGTTATAGTAACCGACCGATGAATGAATTGAGAAGCCTCTAACATGTGTGGAATTATTGGAATCGTCAGTCGAAAGCCCGTTGCCCAGGTCATCTACGATGGCCTGCTGGTGTTGCAGCACAGAGGTCAGGACTCTGCGGGTATCGTAGTCTGCGACGAAAATAAGTTAAATTTACGTAAGGGCAATGGACAGGTCAGCGATGTATTCCATACAAGGCATATGCGTGACCTGGTCGGCAATATGGGTATAGGGCACGTTCGTTACCCAACTGCTGGCTGCTCGTCCTCTGCTGAGGCACAGCCATTTTATGTCAATTCGCCTTACGGCATAACACTTGCGCATAATGGCAATCTAAACAATGTAGATGAGCTTAAACGAGGCCTCTATCAATCGGATTTACGCCACATTAACACCGAGTCAGATTCCGAAGTGCTGTTGAACGTGCTGGCGCATGAACTGCACATATCGGGTACGCTGAATCTTACCGCGGAAGAGATTTTTACCGCGGTGAGTGAAACCCATGCGCGTATCGAGGGCGCCTATGCGGTGGTTGCGATGTTGACCGGCAAGGGAATATTGGGGTTTCGTGATCCCTGCGGAATACGTCCGATCGTCTACGGAAAGCGCGAAACCGATGAGGGTACCGATTATATGATAGCCTCAGAAAGTGTCGCGCTACAGACCTCGGGATTCGATTTGATTGCAGACCTGAAACCTGGGGAGGCAATTTATATCGATGTTGAAGGCAATATCAACTTAAAACAGTGTGCTCAGTCGACCAGTTTAAATCCCTGCATATTTGAGCATGTTTACCTGGCAAGACCCGATTCAATCATCGATGACATCTATGTTTATAAAGCCCGCCTGCGCATGGGTGTAAAGCTGGGGCGTAAAATATTACGCGAAATGCCACAACACGATATCGACGTGGTCATCCCAATTCCGGATACCAGCCGGCCCTCGGCGATGGAACTGGCCTACCACCTGGGGGTTAAATATCGCGAAGGTTTTATCAAGAATCGCTACATTGGCCGAACCTTTATGATGCCGGGTCAGGAAATGCGCAAAAAATCGGTACGCCGCAAACTCAACCCGATCGATCTCGAGTTCAAGGGTAAGAATGTTTTACTCGTAGATGACTCGATTGTGCGAGGTACGACGTCGCAGCAAATTATACAAATGGCCCGTGACGCGGGTGCCAACAAGGTATATCTCGCATCGGCAGCACCGCCAGTGCGCTACCCCAATGTTTATGGCATCGATATGCCCGCAGTGGAGGAGCTCATCGCGCATGACCGCAGTGAAGCCGAAATTGCTAAAATAATCGGCGCCGACTGGCTGATATATCAGGATCTCGATGATTTGATCGACGCGGTACAAAAAGGCAATCGCGCCATCACCGAATTTGATTGCTCCTGTTTTAACGGCAAGTATGTGACGAAAACCATAGACAGGGACTATCTCGACAAAGTCAGCAATAATCGCAGCGATTCGGCGAAGGACAATGGTGAACAACAACTCAACGTTGTTGGCATGGACTTGCACAATAACGTCTAATGATTTGGTCGGATTTATCCAGCCAGGTACTCGATAAACTCCCGCGCAATTCGGTGCTGAGCGACCAGCGACCGATTATTTTCATCGATGCTCGCAATCAGCTATTGCACTGGGTCGATATTGACGAAGCAGAAAACAGAACCTATGCAGTTTCAACTGCGGCCAACGGCCTCGGTAATCGTGTCGATAGCCTTCAAACACCCACCGGAATACATCGCATAAAACAAAAAATCGGTGGTGATGAGCCTCTCGGTATGGTGTTTAGCGCCCGCCAACCTACCGGGCGAGTGAGCAATAAAACCGATAATCGCGAAGAGGACGAAATCAGCTCACGAATCCTCTGGCTGGATGGACTGGAGCAGGGTTTTAATAACGGCGGCGTGCACGACAGCTATTCGCGTTATATCTATATCCATGGAACCTCGGACGAAAAGCGAATCGGTCAACCGGTATCCCACGGTTGTATCCGCATGAAAAATGCAGATGTGGTCGAACTGTTTGACGAGGTGCTGGTCAATGATATTGTTATAATTCAATAAATTAGGTATATCTTATTTGTTGATAGGGTTAGTAATATGGTATCAATCGATACTGACCCTATTGATTTATTATATCAGTCGTCAGGTTTGTGAATCAGCTAAAAAAACTTTGCGAGCCCTGGGCCTCTGCGAGAGGCAGATTTTACTAAAAGTAACCCCTAATTGTCCTGAACAGCCAAAAACAATAAAAATCCCATCTTGACATAAACCAGTCATGGCCTTAATGTCCGACTCACAGCGCTGATTTGTTTCTCGGCTTGCAAGCGCTGACGGTTTTGCCCAGGCAGAATCTGAAAATAAATGTGCTAAAGAGGGTGGTCGAAACATTATTCGGTATTTTCATCCCTCTCCCGAGCTTTATTGGGAGTTAAATCTTGACTATTAATTCATACCAGTTCGACACTCTTGCTGTGCGCACCGGGCATCGGCGTACCGGCGAAAACGAACACTGCGAACCAATATTTACCACTTCAAGCTTCGTATTTGACAATGCCGCGCAGGCGGCTGCTCGATTTAGCGGAGACGAACCCGGTAATATTTACGCTCGTTTCACTAATCCAAGCGTACAAAACTTTGAGCGGCGACTGGCCGCGCTAGAAGGCGGCGAGAGTTGTGTTGCCACCGCTTCGGGCATGGCTGCAATCATGGCGATATGCGTCGGCTTACTCGAAGCAGGAGACCACCTGGTTTCGTCGCGCTCGATTTTTGGTACCACGACGATATTGTTTGATCGCTATTTACCACGCTTTGGAATCGAAACCAGCATGGTCGATATGACCAATATCGACGCCTGGAAGGCGGCTATTAAATCTAATACCAGAATACTGTTTATTGAAACACCGTCGAACCCTTTGACCGAGGTTGCCGATATTGCCGAGCTGGCGAATCTCGCGCATGAGCACGGTTGTTTGCTGGTAGTGGATAACTGCTTTTGCACACCTGCTCTACAGAAGCCGTTGCAACTGGGCGCTGATTTGATCGTGCACTCGGCGACCAAGTATCTCGATGGACAGGGGCGGATAGTCGGTGGGGCGGTGGTAGGGGATAAAAAGCACGTTGGCGAAGACATCTTTGCCGCTATCCGAACCACCGGGCCAACCATGAGTCCGTTTAATGCCTGGGTGGCGACCAAGGGTCTTGAAACCCTGTCGTTGCGTATGAAGGCGCATTCAGAAAATGCCCTTGAATTAGCCCGTTACCTGTCGGATCACGCTGCGGTGGAGCAGGTATATCATCTCGGATTGCCGTCGCATCCGCAGTATGAACTGGCTAAAAAGCAGCAAAGCGGAAGCGGCGGAATCGTCTCTTTTGTCGTCAAAGGCGGCCGCGAAAAAGCGTGGCGGGTAATAGACAACACCAGTATGGTGTCGATTACCGCGAATCTTGGCGATGTTAAAACTACCATCACGCATCCAGCGACGACGACCCATGGCAGGGTCAGCGACGAGATAAAGGCGCTAACCGGTATCGGCGAAGGCTTAATTCGTATCGCTGTCGGATTGGAGTCAATAGACGATATAATTGCCGATATTGAGCGGAGCCTGGATAGCTGATTAATAATGATGCAGGGTCTGTATCAAACGATTCGGGACGCATTACTGGATCCCAACCCAGTGCGCAAGTGCCAGGCCACGGCAGATTTGTTTGAAGGTTGGAGCAATGGAGAGCTGGTTCGAGATATTAATTTCCCAGTTCTACCCATCGAAATTCCTGGCAAACCCGACTTACCCCGACTGGTTGATCCGCGCAAGCTCAGCCGACGTACGACATCTAATCATGCGGGTCGAATCAGCCTGTTACATGCACTCACCCATATCGAGTTTAATGCGATTAATATCGCGCTCGATGCCGCTTATCGATTCCGGCAAATGCCTGATCAATTTATCAGCGACTGGTTGTTGGTCGCCAGTGAAGAGGCAAAACATTTTAGTTTGCTAAGGCAGCATTTATGCGACCAGGGGTCCTTTTATGGGGAGCTGGATGCGCACAACGGCCTGTGGGATATGGTGTGTAAAACCCGTGATGATGTATTGCACCGGATGGCTCTGGTGCCGCGCGTGATGGAGGCTCGTGGTCTGGACGTTACCCCCGGCATGATAAAGCGATTTTCCAATATCGGTGATCAGCGGGCGGTGGAAATATTACAGGTGATCTATGCTGACGAAATTGGGCATGTGCGGATCGGTAATCACTGGTTTCGATATTTGTGCGAGCAACGCGGAATAAATCTAACCGATACCTTCCACGGGTTGGTCGATTTCTACCTGAAAGGGGGTTTGCGTGGACCGTTTAACTGGCCAGCCAGGCTCGAAGCTGGCTTTGAAGCAGCCGAATTAAAAGCCATGGAGCAGGAGATAGCGCGGTAATATTTCTCTATTGCCGGACTGGCAGCCTGGAATCGTGCAACTCGAATCCGTTTGAACTACTCCAGCTGAGATAACTGGGTTGTGGGTTCCAGTCTCCGAGTACGTAGCGGGTACGAGACTGGTGGTATTGATGAACACCTGGTCGGTGGGTATGACCGTGGATTAACACGTCGGCATTGTGTGCATCAAAACAGGATTCCACCGCGGCCAGGTTTACATCCATGATTTCTACGGTTTTTTCGAGCTTTGCAGCGATACTGTCACCGCGTAAAGCGGCCACAATTTTCTGACGTTCGAGCAGTGGTTTTTGCAAAAACTGCGATTGCCAGCCGGGATCACGTACCTGCAAACGAAAGGCCTGGTAGTCACGATCGTCGGTGCACAGTATATCACCGTGCAGTAATACGACACGTTTACCGCCGAGAATCAGCTTCACGGGTTCGTGCATGAGTTTAAATCCGGCACGCCTGGCCAACCTGTCGCCAAGCAAAAAATCTCGGTTGCCGGCAATAAAATAAATATCTGTGGTTTCCGATAAATGGCTCAAGCTTGCGATGATTTCGCCAAAGCCGGATGCCGGGTCGTCATCGCCAAGCCAGACTTCAAACAAATCGCCGAGGATATACAAAAACCGGACAGTTGATGCCCGGTTTTTGATAAAGTCCAGCAGGTTTGTGGTGATTTCTGGCTTCGACGTATCGAGATGACAATCCGAAATAAATAGATATTCGTCGGTCATCTAATTTATTGTTAGAGGCGACTTGCCCCGGTCATGGTGATGGTCTCGACGGGGACATCCTGATGACCGCCGCTATTGCCGGTTTGTACTTTTGCCATGGCATCGACTACGTCCATGCCATCGATGACCTTGCCGAATACCGCGTAACCCCAGCCCTGAGGGGTTTCGCTGCTAAAATTTAAAAACGCATTATCATTATGATTGATAAAAAACTGGGAAGTAGCCGAGTGTGGGTCTCCGGTACGCGCCATCGCCAATGTTCCACGGTCATTTTTCAAACCATTGTTGGCTTCGTTTTGAATCGGCTTATGCTTGCTAGGTTTGTCCTGCATGTCAGCGGTAATGCCGCCGCCCTGAATCATAAAATTCGGTATCACACGGTGAAAGATGGTATCGACAAAATAACCGTCATCGACGTAAGCGAGAAAATTAGAGACGGTATTGGGTGCCTTTTGAGCGTCTAGTTCGATGGTAATGTTACCCATCGTTGTTTCGAGTAGCACTTGTGGATTGCTTGTAGTTTCGTCGTTCATAGAGCTGGCACCTTTGAGAGTAGGAAATAAAACCAGGGACAGAATCGCTGCAAGCACGACCGCAAAGGGCAGTAAATTTTTTTTCATCAGCATTCCGGTGGTTAAGCGATACGTGGATTCTACTGATTAGTCGGCGTAGATGGAAGGCCAGGGATGGCTAGACGGAAAAAGAAATTAGCGCACAAACAATAATTATGATTCCACTGCCCAGCACTATATCTTAAACTCTACGGCTTTTATCGACTGGCTACCCAACTGGGACTACCGCATTAAATGCTTACTATTTACAATAGCTTAACCAACCGCAAAGAACCCTTCACCCCAATCGTTGCTGGAAAGGTCGGCATGTACGTCTGTGGTATGACGGTATACGACTATTGCCATATCGGGCACGCGCGGGTACTAGTGGTATTCGATGTGGTCTTTCGGTTTCTCCAGCATCTCGGTTTCGAGGTCAACTATGTACGTAATATTACCGACATAGACGATAAGATTATTAACCGCGCAAACGAAAATAATGAAGATTTCAACGCGCTGACGCAACGCTTTATCGATGCCATGAACGAAGACGCTGATGCGCTTGGCATATTAAGACCGGACTCCGAGCCAAGAGCCACCGATCATATCGAATCGATCATCACGATGATCGATGGTCTTCTCGATAAAGGCTCTGCTTATCAGGCGGAGAATGGAGACGTTTATTTTGCGGTTGCCAAATTTAAATCTTATGGCCAGCTTTCGGGCAAAAAAATAGATGAACTACGTGCTGGTGAACGCGTCGATGTCGATCCCGGTAAAAAAGACCCACTTGATTTCGTGTTATGGAAATCGGCCAAACCCGGCGAACCTAGTTGGTCTTCACCCTATGGTGACGGACGCCCCGGCTGGCATATCGAATGTTCGGCGATGTCTACGGAAATGCTAGGTAATCATTTCGACATTCACGGTGGGGGACAGGATTTGCAATTCCCACATCACGAGAACGAGATTGCGCAAACTGAAAGCTGTACCGGTGAGAAATTTGTTAATTACTGGATGCACAATGGTTTTGTACGGGTTAATGAAGAAAAAATGTCGAAGTCGCTGGGAAACTTTTTCACCCTGCGCGAGGTGATGAAGGATTATAAAGCGGAAGAGATTAGATACTTTATTATCGGCAGTCATTATCGCAGCCAGCTCAATTACTCCGAAGAGCAATTAAACAATGCGCGCAGTGGCCTGCAACGCCTGTACGGCGCGCTGCTTGACACAGGAGTAGGCGATGTGCCCAAGGGTACAAAATACCAGGAGCAATTCGAGCAGGCGCTATGCGACGATTTTAATACCGCAAACGCAATGGCGGTATTGTTTGATCTGGCGCGCGATATCAATCGTGAAAAAACCGAGAATCCAGCTAATGTTGATTCACTGGCCAGCCTGTTGAAATATCTCGCCGGCATCATCGGCCTGTTGCAAGATGATGCCGAGGGATATCTTAAATCGCAGGTGAGTGGGGCTAAAGGGCTGCCTGACGAGGTGATCGAGACAATGATACAACAGCGGCTCGATGCTCGGAAAAACAAAGATTGGGGAGAGGCTGACCGTATTCGCGATGAACTTGTCAATGCTGGTATCAGCATTGAAGATGGGGCTGGCGGGACGCGGTGGCGGAGATCTTGAGTATTTTGCGCTTCTTTCATTGTATTGTTTCGCACACAACAACTTTGGTTACTTCGTAGTTGAAATTGAGAAAGTGTGCGAAATCCTGTTTAACCGGGAAATTCTATCGGATATAAAAATTACGCTAATATACACAGTGAATAAACCCTCGGCGGATAATTAATAAAATCATCAATGTTCAATTGACGATTATTTTTGATCAGCGTATGATTCCGCGCCTTGCCAATAGGCAGATTTCGGGGTGTAGCGCAGCCTGGTAGCGCAACTGCTTTGGGAGCAGTGGGTCGGGAGTTCGAATCTCTCCACCCCGACCAATTATTAATGAAGTTTGGTATTAAATTTTAGTCTCGGTGGTGACCCTGAGCCATTCGTGGTTCACAGGATGTCTTAATTAGGGCATATTTAAGGTGAGTGCAAGGCGGCAGCGCGCGCAGAACCGGATTGTATTCAAATATACATGAGGATCGACCGGGCCGACGCTTCGGCACACTGTCAACGCGGCAATCGCATAAAATATGTCCTAATTAAGGTATCCTGAGCGCCCGTAGCTCATTTGGATAGAGCATCGGCCTTCTAAGCCGAGGGTAGCAGGTTCGAATCCTGCCGGGCGTGCCATTATTTATGGTGGGCGTAGCTCAGTTGGTAGAGTGCAAGATTGTGATTCTTGTTGTCGTGGGTTCGATCCCCATCGTCCACCCCATTTTCCTGGCGCCCGCGCGCAAGCGGGTGCCAACAATATTTGAATGGGCATTACTGGTAAAAATACCGGTTAATCCTTTGTTAGCCAATATAATTGACAGCTTATGTGCGAAAGTGGCGGAATTGGTAGACGCGCCAGATTTAGGTTCTGGTATCTTAGATGTGAGAGTTCGAGTCTCTCCTTTCGCACCATTTTAATCTGATATATTAATCGATTTAGTCTAAATTTAGTCTATCACCCTACGGAATAAAACTCCTTTTAGCGAAAATCACGAGATTTCATCATGCAAGTATCAATAGAAACCCTTGAGGGCCTGGAACGTCGAATGACTGTACAGGTTCCATCTGACACGGTCACGCTGGCGGTCGAGAAAAAACTCAACGATTTAAGAAAAACGGTAAGAATCGATGGTTTCCGGCCCGGCAAGGTGCCGCTCAAGGTAGTACAACAGAAATTTGGCAGTCATGTGCGTCAGGAGGTCATCGGCGACGTTATCGAGTCGTCTTATCAGGAAGCCATAATCCAGGAAAAGGTGCGGCCCGCTGGTATGCCGAGTATCGAGTCGATCCATTCCGAAGAAAAAGAGGATGTTTCTTATACTGCGGTTTTTGAAATCTATCCTGAAATTGAAGAGATCAAACTTGATACGATCAAGGTTGAAAAGTCTGTTGTCGAAGTTAGCGATGAAGATTTAGAGGCGATGATTCAGAAATTGCGAGAGCAACGCAAGGATTGGTCGGAGGTTAACCGCGCGGCAGCCACGGGCGATCAGGTGATGGTCGATTTTGAAGGCCGGATTGACGGTGAAATATTTGACGGGGGTACTGGCAAAGATATGGCTGTAGAGATCGGTGCCGGGCAGATGCTGCCTGAATTCGAAGCAGGTCTCGAAGGTATCAGCAGTGGCGCAGAGAAGGTAGTTACGGTTAACTTCCCTGACGATTACCACGGTAAGGACGTGGCTGGCAAAACCGCCGAATTTACCCTTAAGGCAAGCAAGGTTAGCGAGCCGATATTACCTGATATTGATGAAAAATTTATCAAGGCATTCGGCGTCGAAAACGGAGATCTGGAAAAATTTCGGAGCGATGTTCGAGCCAATATGGATAAGGAGGTGAGTCATAAACTAAAGGCGAGTATAAAAAATGCGGTGATGGCCGGTTTACTCGAGGAAAATAAAATTATTGCGCCAGCGGCTCTGGTAGCTGAAGAAGTTAAATCGTTGAAGCTACAGGCGGCTCAACGTATGGGGCAGGACCCAGCAACTTTTGATAGCAGCAATCTACCCGATGATATGTTCGAAGAGGAAGCGAGTAAACGGGTTCGGCTTGGCCTACTGGTCGGAGAAGTGATTAAGAGAGAAAATATAGAACTGGACAAAAGCCTGGTCGAATCGACCCTGACTGAAATGATTGCTTCATACGAGCAACCGGATCAGGTGAGGGAATACTATCGTCGGAACCAGGAAGCTCGCGCAGGCCTGGAAGGTATGGTACTTGAAGAACAGGTAGTCAATCACATATTGGATAAGGCAAAGGTTACCGAAAAGCAATGTAGCTTCGAAGAAATGACGAATCATTCAAACTAACTACCAGGAATCCGTATGAGCGAATTTAACAACAGCGGCAGGATAGCCCAGAGCTACCAGCTTCGCGACGATCTACAGGCCAATCTGGTGCCGATGGTAGTCGAACAATCGGCCCGCGGTGAACGGGCTTATGATATCTACTCACGGTTGTTGAAAGAGCGAGTGGTCTTTGTGGTAGGCCCGATAGAAGACCAGATGGCGAATTTGATTGTCGCACAGCTACTATACCTTGAGTCTGAAAATCCAGACAAGGATATCTCGCTCTATATTAATAGTCCCGGAGGAGCGATTTCAGCAGGTCTGGCGATCTATGACACGATGCAATTTATACAACCTGATATCAGCACCCTTTGTACCGGTCAGGCGGCCAGCATGGGGGCGATTTTACTCGCCGGTGGCGCTGCCGGTAAACGTTTCGGATTGCCGCACTCTCGCATCATGATCCACCAGCCTCTGGGTGGTTTTCAGGGCCAGGCTTCCGATTTCGAGATCCATGCGAGGGAAATTTTGGCGGTACGTTCGCGTCTCAACAAGTTATTAGCTCATCATACGGGCAAGAAAGAGTCCGTTATAGAAAAGGATACCGAGCGCGATAATTTCATGAGCGCGGAGGAATCGGTCGAATATGGATTAATTGATCAAGTTTTGACTTCACGCGCCGACACTGAAGAAAAGCCTAAAAAGTGATTTTTCGGTTGTGCTTACGGATTTGGTCTAATATCATTAATTCAGCACCGTGATGCGGCACTAGACATCGGTAATAGAAATGAGTGACGACAAGTCAAATAGTAAGGACGAGAAACTTTTATACTGCTCTTTTTGTGGTAAAAGCCAGCATGAGGTAAGGAAACTGATCGCCGGACCCTCGGTGTTTATTTGCGATGAATGTGTTGATCTTTGCAACGATATCATCAGGGAGGAGATCAATGAAAAAGGCGAGGATGCGGAAAGCAAATTACCCACTCCGCACGAAATAAACAATGTTCTGGACGAGTATGTGATCGGTCAGTACCGTGCCAAGAAAGTCTTATCGGTTGCAGTATACAATCACTATAAGCGCCTTGAAGTTGGCCATATTAAGGACGACATCGAGCTTTCCAAGAGCAATATCCTGTTAATTGGCCCTACCGGATCGGGTAAGACCCTGCTCGCCGAAACCCTGGCACGCCTATTGAACGTACCATTTGCGATTGCCGACGCGACTACCTTAACCGAAGCTGGTTACGTCGGTGAAGATGTTGAAAATATCATCCAGAAATTGCTCCAAAAATGTGATTACGATGTCGAAAAGGCGCAAACCGGGATAGTTTACATCGATGAAATAGACAAGATTTCACGGAAATCTGACAACCCTTCAATCACACGTGATGTGTCCGGTGAAGGTGTTCAACAGGCCTTATTAAAACTGATCGAAGGTACGATTGCCTCCGTGCCGCCACAGGGAGGCCGTAAACATCCGCAGCAAGAGTTTTTACAGGTAGATACAAGCAAGATACTGTTTGTCTGTGGCGGGGCGTTTGCCGGGCTCGACAAGGTAATTCTGGACCGCTCGGAAAAAGGCGGCATCGGTTTTGGGGCCAGTTTAAAATCTAAAGATAAGGATAGTTTGTTTGGCGAAGTTATCAATAAGGTTGAGCCGGAGGATTTAATCAAGTATGGCTTGATCCCGGAGTTTGTCGGGCGCTTGCCAGTGGTGGCAACGCTAGAAGAACTCGATGAGGACGCGTTGGTGAGAATCCTCACGGAACCCAAAAATGCAATTACCAAGCAATATCAGAAAATGTTTGAAATCGAAGGATGTGAGATCGAATTTCGTCCCGACTCGTTGAATGCAGTAGCGATAAAAGCGATGGATAGAAAGACTGGTGCGCGGGGCTTACGTACGATACTGGAAAATACGTTACTCGATATCATGTATGATTTGCCGACAATGGAAAATGTCAGCAAAGTAGTCGTAGATGCTGCCGTGATAGAAGGTAAAGCACAGCCTTACGTGATCTACGAGGGCGGTGAAATGCAGCGAGTGGCATCCGACGATTAGTAGTGGTGTATATCCACCCGATTTACAGGTTGAAATGGGAGATAATAGACCCATATAAACCTGACACTAAGTAATCGAGGCGTTTATGTCAGATACCGAGAATTTACCGCTCGCGGAAACCCCTAACAGGCAACTCATCCCCGTCCTGCCGTTGCGCGACGTGGTGGTTTATCCGCACATGGTCATCCCCTTATTTGTCGGTCGAGAAAAGTCGATTCTCGCGCTGGAAGCAGCGATGGCCGATAATAAAAAGATTTTGCTACTGGCGCAAAAAAATGCTGAAGTCGATGACCCGGCGCAAAAAGACCTGTACCAGATAGGCACCTTGTCCACCATATTGCAAATGCTTAAATTACCCGATGGAACCATCAAGGTACTGGTTGAAGGTGGTGAGCGGGTACAGGTAGATAGCATCCTGGAAACCAATGAATATTTTTCCGCATCAACTCAGATGTTGGAAAAAGCGGTGCTGGTCGATGATCGTGAAGCGGAAGTTCTGCTGCGCTCGGTGCTCAATCTGTTCGACCAATATGTCAAGCTTAACAAAAAAGTCCCGCCTGAAATATTGACCTCGTTGTCGGGTATAGATGACCCGAGCCGACTGGCCGATACCATTGCTGCGCACATGTCGTTAAAGCTCGATGAAAAACAGGAAATACTCGAAATCCAGAACCCGCGTGAACGCATCGAACACATCATGAGCAAAATCGAGGGTGAAATCGATTTAATGCAAATTGAGAAAAGGATCCGCGGGCGCGTAAAACAGCAAATGGAAAAGAGTCAGCGCGAGTATTATTTGAATGAACAGATGAAAGCCATTCAAAAAGAACTGGGTGATATGGAAGATACAACGAATGAGCTGGAAGATCTTCAAAATAAGATCGAAAAATCCGGAATGTCCAAAGAGGCGCGCGAAAAGGCCGATTCGGAGCTTAACAAACTCAAAATGATGTCACCGATGTCCGCAGAGGCCACCGTAGTTCGAAACTATATCGATTGGCTGGTGAGTGTTCCGTGGAAGAAAAAGTCGAAAATCAGACGCGATTTAACCGAGGCTGAACAGGTTCTAGAAGAAGATCATTATGGCCTGGATAAAGTCAAGGAGAGGATTCTTGAATATCTTGCGGTACAACAACGTGTAAAAAAACTGAAAGGCCCGATTCTCTGCCTGGTAGGCCCCCCGGGGGTTGGCAAGACGTCGCTTGGACGATCCATTGCGCGTGCCACAAACCGCAAGTTTTCGAGAATGTCTCTGGGTGGGGTTCGCGACGAATCCGAAATACGCGGTCACAGGCGTACCTATATCGGTTCAATGCCCGGTAAAATTATTCAGAATTTGTCGAGAGTGAAAGTCCGGAATCCGTTATTTTTACTCGATGAAATTGACAAGATGGCAATGGATTTTCGAGGTGATCCGGCTTCCGCACTGCTCGAAGTGCTCGATCCGGAGCAAAATCACACCTTTTCCGATCACTATATGGAAGTTGACTTCGATTTGTCAGACGTCATGTTTGTGGCGACTTCGAATAGTATGAACATTCCCGGGCCGTTGCTGGATCGCATGGAAGTTATCCGCATACCTGGTTACACCGAAGATGAAAAATTAAATATTGCACTCAAATATTTGCTACCCAAACAGATCAAGGATAATGGTTTAAAAGCTAACGAGATTGCCATTAGTAAAACTGCGGTGCTGGAAATAATACAACGCTATACACGGGAAGCCGGAGTACGAAATCTGGAGCGCGAAATATCCAAAATTTGTCGTAAGGCGGTAAAAAGCATGCTGCTTGAACCCGCGACTAAAAAGATAAGCGTAACTGCTAAAAATATTGAGAAATTTCTCGGTGTTAAACGATTCCGCTTTGGATCGGCTGAAGAAAAAGATCAGGTTGGTCAGGTTACCGGCCTTGCCTGGACCGAGGTTGGTGGCGAATTGCTTACCATCGAGTCGGCTGTAGTAGCCGGCAAAGGTAAGTTCGTGCAAACTGGGCAACTTGGAGACGTGATGAAGGAGTCAATCCAGGCTGCCCTGACAGTGGTACGCAGTCGGGCTTCTGTTCTTGGAATTAATCCAGAATTTAATGAGAATAAAGATATTCATATTCACGTACCAGAAGGTGCAACTCCAAAAGATGGACCCAGCGCCGGTGTCGGCATGTGTACCGCACTAGTTTCGGCTTTAACCGGTATTCCGGTTAAGGCAGAAGTGGCAATGACCGGAGAAATTACTCTGCGGGGTGAAGTGCTGCCCATTGGCGGACTAAAAGAAAAACTTCTCGCGGCTCGTCGTGGAGGCATTAGCGTGGTATTAATTCCCCAGGAAAACGAAAAGGACCTTGTCGAGATTCCAGACAACATCAAGGCTAAATTAAAAATTATTCCGGTTCGCTGGATCGATGAGGTACTCAATGTGGCACTTGTGCATCAACCTACACCTCTACCCGAGGTGCCGGAAGTAATACCGGAAGCGCGAAAAGCGAAGGACAAGGAGAAAAAATCGTCCTCGGTTCGGGCGCATTAATCAATTACAAAAATATATTGGGTAATTTTTCGTTTTTTGCTTAATTTAGGTTGACCCTAAAGCCTGCTGTTGGTTTAATTCGATGCTCTGGGGGGTCGATCTGAATTGATGCAGAGAGTTGTCTGTTGCAATTAAAATACAACAAAAATTACAACTCTTGCCAATCCGCAAAACGGATCGGAATTCTATAACCAAAACCAATGGATAAAAACTAATGAATAAATCAGAACTTATTGATGCTGTTTCTAACACGACTGAATTAAACAAATCTGATGCCGCACGTGCCGTTGACGGTGTGATTGGAGCTATAACACAGGCGTTAAAATCAGGCGATCAAGTCACTGTAGTCGGCTTTGGCACGTTCCTCGTGCGCCATCGTGAAGCGCGTGCTGGACGCAATCCTCGTACTGGTGAAACTATCCAGATCAAGGCATCAAATGTTCCCGCATTTAAGGCTGGCAAAGCCCTAAAGGACGCTGTAAACTAGCGCGCCTTCAGCGAGACCGGGTGCTTAGCTCAGCTGGGAGAGCATCGCCCTTACAAGGCGAGGGTCGGGGGTTCGATCCCCTCAGCACCCACCATTTTACAAATCAGGAGTGGTAGTTCAGTTGGTTAGAATACCGGCCTGTCACGCCGGGGGTCGCGGGTTCGAGTCCCGTCCACTCCGCCAGTTGTAAAAGCGCTTGTGACGAGCGCTTACCTCAAAACGAATCCACCCAAGTAGTGATAATCGACTATGTTGCAAGCGATAAGAGATAAAGTAACAGGCTGGATACTATATGCCGTGATATTGCTGATTAGCATCCCGTTTGCATTATGGGGTGTAAATTCCTACCTCGGTGGTGGCGAAGCGCTACCCGCTGCCACGGTGAATGGCGAGGAAATTACATCGCGGGATCTCGATACTGCCTATGCCAGTTATCGGCAGCGACTGGAATCACTCTTCGGTGGCACTATTCCCGCTGGATTGGGTGATGAAAGCGTCCTTAAAGAACAGGTTTTGACGGAGTTGATCGAAAATTACGCACTGCGTCAATATGCGGATCAGCAGCGTTATCGAATCGGCGATGAAGCGCTCAACAAAATGATACGCTCGATGGATGTTTTTCAGTCCGATAGCCAGTTTGATGGCTCTATTTACCAGGCTCAGCTGAGTTCACAGGGATACTCCCCGGCTGGATTTGAACAGGAACTGCGACGTACCCTGTCAATAGAACAATTGCAGACTGCAATTAATGCCACTGCCTTTACCCTGCCCGCAAAGAAAGATCAATTTGTCAGTTTATCGAGTCAAACGCGTAAGATCCGTGTGTTGACGCGTCAGGTCAATAGCCAGGCCTATTCAGTCAGTTCGCAGGATATCGAAGACTATTATCAGGCTAATGCAAGCCAATATATGACGGCCGAGCAGATAAAAATAAATTTTCTGGAAGTTAGTCTTGAGAAGGTAAAATCCCTGGTTGAAGTATCGGAGGAACAATTGCTCGAGCGTTATCAGGAAACAGTTGAGTCTTACACACGTGTAGAATATCGTGCCGCAAGTCACATATTGTTCACCATGGAAGATGGTATATCGGAAGAAGAAAGCGGGCAGGTTCGGGATCGTTTGTTAGAACTCAGAATGAAAATAACTGCGGGAGAAGATTTTGCCACCCTGGCAAGGGAATATTCGCAAGATCCAGGATCAGCAGCCGATGGCGGAAATCTCGGCGAAATTGAAAAAGGCATGATGGTGCAGCCTTTTGAGACCGCGTTATATGCCTTGCAAGTAGGGGAGGTGAGCGAGCCGATAAAAACGGCTTTTGGTTGGCATTTGATAAAACTGGAGCAAGTTAGTGGTGGTGGAACCAGCCCCTTTGATAAGGTCAGAGCAGATGTCGAAGACCAGATTCGAAGCGATTTTGCTGAAAACCAGATTTACGATATGGTAGAAAACCTGGCGAATCTGACATACGAGCAATCAGACTCATTGTTACCGGCTGCCGAGCAGTTAGGGCTGGAACTGCAAACCTCGGAATGGTTTGATCGGTACTCTGGGACGGGAATTGCGCTCGAATCCCGGATCCGCAATATAGCTTTTTCAGACGATGTATTGAATCAGGCGATTAATAGCGAAGCGATTGAACTAAGCGATAATCGTATCGTTTTTATCCGATTAAATGAGCGCAAACCAGCCGCCCAGAAGACGCTCGATGAAGTATCAAATGCCATAATCGAGGTTTTAAAGCAGCAAAAAGGGCGAGAGGAAAATAAACGCGTCGGCAATCAAGCCCTTGATGCGTTGAAAGGCAGTAAAAATCTGGATGAAATAGCCACTGCATGGAGTGCCGAAATTGTCGATAGCGGATTTATCGCTAGAGATAACACTGAAGTGGATACAAATTTAACAAGACGGGTATTCAGAATGAAAAAGCCGATTAATGGACTGGTATTTGACGGTTTAACCCACGCTAACGGGGATTATTCACTTATCGAATTATCCGCGGTGCTATCTAATGATTCCAATATCGACAGCCAGCGGGTTGAAGCTTTGAATTCTGCCTCAGCGACGGCGGACTATGAAATAATATTAAAGGTTCTTTCCAGCAGAGCCGAGGTTGTGCGAACACCGCTAAGCCAGCTGCAGTAAGTCTCGACATGTTCAGCCTTGTTCTAATTTTGTTAGCAGTCGTTTCTAATATGAAACGTCAGCCCAGACACTGCAACCAAAATCTGCCCCAGTCAATCACGAATCGAGCACTCCCATACTGATAATGTTATAACCCGAGTCGACGTATATATTTTCTCCGGTGATACCAGAAGCCAGATCAGAACATAAAAAAGCTCCCGTATTACCCACTTCCTGGATCGTGACGTTACGCCTTAGCGGTGCATTATGCGCAACTTCATCGAGTATTTTTTTGAAACTACCTATGCCGGCAGAAGCCAGTGTTTTAATAGGACCCGCAGAAATGGAATTGACACGAATTCCTTCCGGGCCCAGTGCCGCGGCCAGGTATCGCACATTAGCTTCCAGGCTGGCTTTGGCTACACCCATTATATTGTAATTAGGTAAGGCTCGCTCCGACCCCAGATAGGTCATAGTGATGATAGCGCCGTTAGTATTTTGCATCATTGATCGTCCCGCCCTGGCTAATGCAGCGAGACTGTAGGAACTGATGTCGTGTGCGATACGAAACCCCTCCCGGTCCAGATTATTCAGGTAGTCACCAGCCAGGGCCTCGCGCGGCGCAAATGCGACTGAATGGACCAGCACATCGAGTGAATCCCAGTGTTGAGCCAATGTATCAAACAGACCGGTAATCTCACTATCGATTGATACATCGCAGGGAATAACTATGTCGGAACCAAATTCGGCAGCGAATTTTTCCACCCTGGGTCTGAGTCTTTCGTTAGCATAACTAAATGCAAGCTCGGCGCCTTCCCGATGCATCGCCTGTGCGATTCCGTAAGCGATTGAACGATTGCTGGCAATACCAACTACAAGTGCTTTTTTAGCGGTTAAAAATCCCATGATTTACCCTTGAGCAGAAACAACCATTTTCTCAATCCCACGCTGATCATGCAATCACTATGTTGAGATGCATCGAGACGGCATAATTGCAGGCACCATTAATTAGCACAGATTTGCACTCTACTGGCCGACCAGGTTCAGAAATTAACTGAGATAAAAGTTTTAGTCACTAAAAAGCTGGAGCAACTCTTCGCTCGCAAAAGGGCGCCCACGTTGATTCACCGAAGTGCCGATAATGTTAGCCTGTAACAT
>CBDUSZ010000014.1:0-27438 GCA_965370015.1 uncultured bacterium
AATCGGTTGGGCGATTCGCGGGCTCATTCGTCAGTTGCGATTCAGGGCCGGTAGAGACCTCATCATTATTACTCGTACGGGGGAACGCGGAGACAATGGTCGAGTGTTCATCCGCGGCTTGCCATTCGGCTGCCTGGGTCTTCATCAAATTGGCATAAACAGCTTGCCGCCGCATCAACTCATCATGATTTCCCTGCTCGACGACATGACCTCGATCCAGTACCAGTATTCGATCGCAGGCTATGATACTGGATAGCCTGTGAGCCAGAATCAAGGTCGTACGACCTGCCATTAATCGATCGAGCGCAATCTGAATTTCAGCCTCGTTCTGGGCGTCGACGGATGACAAGGCCTCGTCGAGTATGAGCACGGGTGCGTCGCGTAAAATCGCCCTGGCGATGGCCAGGCGCTGTCTTTGCCCGCCCGATAATCGAATGCCGCGCTCGCCAATGACTGTATCGTAAGCTTCAGGGAGTGCGCGGATAAACTCATCGGCATTGGCTGATTTCGCTGCCTGTACCAGTGATTTTTCGCTGGCATCAGGGTCGCCCAGCAACAAATTATCTCGCACCGTACCGTGGAACAGGTGCGTGTCCTGGCTCACTACTGCGAATTGCTGGCGAAGCTGCTGCAGCGGTAACTCGCGTATGTCCTTTCCACCGATACGAATTACCCCCGCTTGCGGATCGTAAAATCTTAACAGCAGTCGGACGATAGTCGATTTACCGCTGCCACTGCTTCCGACAACGCCGATACGTTCCCCGGCCATAATGTCAAAGCTCAAACCCCTGTGAACTATCGCACGCGCTGGCTTGCTGCTAGTGTCCGGGTCGGGATAGGCAAATTCTACCTGGTCAAATGACAGGCTGGCTTCCAATTTATCAGCGCAAATTTTGGCTCTGTCCTCGATTAGTGGCTCTGACTCTAAAACTGAAAATACCTGTTTTGCCGCCGACTCGGCCAGCATGCCGTCATGCAAGAGTGCACGCAGCTCTCGTAGCGGACGAAAGATTTCGACACCGAGCAGCAATACCATGATCAGGCTTTCAAACTCCATCAGCCCCTGGCTGACCCGGTATGCAGACAAAGCCAGCGCGGCGGCGGCACCCAGCGCGATACCGATGTCAGTAATGCCACGGGACAGGGAATTCGTCGCCAACACCCACATGGTGCTTTGAAAAAGCTCATGCGCATGCCTGGCAAGTCTGGATTCCCGCGCTTTGCTCTGGCCAAATACCTTTAGCGTGACCAGGCCCTGCAATGCATCCAGGAACTCCGATGCAAAACTGCGGTAAGCGCGGGCGCGGCGCATTGAATTTGCCGTGTCCCAGCGATGAAATAATCCTGGTGCCAACAAGGTGAACAAGGCAGCAATTAGCAGTACAAATGCGACTGGGACATCCAGCATTGCGACGACAGAGAAAATGACGAAAGGCGTCAGCAAGGCAACGAATAACTGGGGTAAAAATTGACCAAAGTAGATTTCCAGCTGTTCTACCCCTTCAACCGCTGCTGAACTCACTTCACCACTTCGGCGATGGGCAAAGGTTGAAGGCCCCAGTGCTACGAATTGATCAAATAATCGGGTGCGAATTTTATGCTGGACGATAGCCGCGGTATTGTGCGCCAGCATTAAACGGTGATAGTCCCAGGCTGCATAAATCACCATTAACACCAGGGTCGTCAATGCGGCCAGCCAGACATCCTGCAATCCAGCGCCATTAAGCACCTGTCCAATCAACCATCCCATCATCAGTAAACGCGACATACCAAGAATTGAACCACCGAGTCCCATGCCGACGGATGCGGCGATTCGCAAACGCACTCCTTCGGTAAGCGACCACAATTTTTGATTGAAATACATGGAAGGTTTTTCTGCCAGTTAAGCTCGAATGGGCAGTCTATTATTAATATATTTGAATCGCTATCATAAAATACGCATACTACCTATACATATTTGTAAAGGCATTGTAGCGATGAAACTTGATTGGGACGATTTACGTGTTTTTTTAAGCATTAGCGAAACAGGTAATCTTTCGGCCGCTTCACGGGTGCTGAACGTTAGCCAGCCAACGGTGGGGCGGCGCCTTAAATCATTAGAGAACAGTCTCGGTACCCCTTTGTTTGATCGATTGCCCGATGGCCTGGCTCTTACGACCTATGGCGAGCAATTGATACCCCTGGCACAAAATATGGAACAGGCCGCGAACGCGGTGCATCGGCACCAGGCGAGTTTCTCTGACGAAGTCCAGGGCACCGTACGAATATCAATGTACGAGCAAATTGCACAATTTTTTATGCAGTATCTTCCTGCCTTGCGGCAACGATGCCCCGAGATAGAAATTGAACTATTCATCGCCCACGGCGCGGCCAACCTGTCCCGACGGGAGGCGGATTTAATCATTCGCGAATGCCTTCCGGATATACCTGACGTTATCGGGAAAAAATTGGGTCATTATCACAGTGCTATCTATGGCTCCAACGCCTATGTCGAGAGAAATCCAGATGCGCTTTCAGAACGGCGATATCAACATTGTGATTGGGTAGGATATGATGATGAGCATGTGCGATTTTTTGGACAGAAATGGTTACGCGGGAAACTGGGAAAACGTCAACCCATCATACGTAGCAATAATGGTGTGGTGCTGCTAGACGCTGTTTTGCGCGGTACAGGTCTGAGTGTATTACCGTGTTTTGTCGGCGATGCCGAGCCGCGATTACAGCGATTGGACCTGGTTCCCGATGATGGCGCCACCTTGTATCTACTGGTGCATAAAGATATGCGTAAATCGCCAGCGGTTCGATTGATGATGGACGCAGTTACCGAGTTGTTTACTGAACACTACGGCGTACTGCATGGGGAACAGGCGCATTCGTCCCCGGTTTCGCACAGCGCCATATCCGCGCGTTAAAATATTTGGCATCGTAGTTTTATCTAATCATAAGCAAGTAAAAGAGAGCGGAAGGATTAAACTGTAGCCCCTCCATTCCCTTTTATTTTTCCGGAGTTTTGCGGGGATTAGTTGTGCCTGCTTTTTCAAATATAATTTTATGAGTTTCTTAAAATCAATCGAGACTGACCCCATCGATTTGAATTTTGGGAACCGTCAGTCTGTGATGAGTTGGGACTGCACCAACTCAACCCAGAAATCAGCCCCAATGCTCAATATTTCATCGTTGAAATCATAGGACGGGTTGTGCAGGCTGCAACCTCCGACGCCGTCCTCGCCATTACCGAGCAAGATGTATGCGCCAGGCTTTTGCTGCAGCATGTATCCAAAATCTTCTGAAGTCATCACCGGCTTACTGTCGCCAAGCACCAGCTCCGCACCAACGACGACCTCGGCGACACGGGCGGCGACCTCGGCTTCAGCAAGCGAATTGATGGTCGGCACGAAATTCCGACGATAGTTGAACTCGTGTTCAACCTCGTGGGCAGAACAGATTCCCGCTACGATACGCGCCATGGTCGTTTCGATATGGTCCTGGACTTCGGGAGTCAGGGACCGGGTGTCACCCTTTAACACGACCCGCCCCGGCACCACGTTAACGGTGCCATCAGTAATGAATTCGGTGAATGAGACCACGGCGTGATCCATGGGATTCAGGGTGCGCGCGACCAGGGACTGCATCGCAATCACCACTTCGGCACCGGTTACAATGGGATCCCTGCCCAGGTGCGGCATCGCCGCATGGCATCCCGTTCCGTCGATAATGATTTCGAAATTATCCTCCGCTGCCATTATAGATCCAGCGCGGACGGCAAATTTTCCAGTCGCAAGCGACGGAAAATTGTGGATTGCATAAACAGCGTCCATCGGAAAACGTTCGAACAGGCCATCATCAATCATCGCACGGGCGCCATCGCCATGTTCTTCGGCGGGCTGAAAAATAAACACCGCTGTTCCGTCAAACTCGCCCTGCTCGGCAAGATACCGGGCTGCACCCAGCAGCATTGCGGTATGACCATCGTGCCCGCAGGCATGCATCTTGCCATCATGCTCGGAACGATGGTCAAAGGTGTTTTGCTCCTGGATCTTGAGTGCATCCATATCGGTTCGCAGTCCAATTGATCGCGACCCGTTACCACGTTTCAAAGTGCCGACCACACCGGTATTTCCGATTCCCGGGAATACCTTGAGACCCCACGAGGTCAGCAGTTCCGCGACAATACCGGCAGTGCGATTTTCTTCGAAGGCTAGTTCCGGATGACGGTGTATGTCGTGGCGCCAGCCCCGCATTGTGTCGTGAAGACCTTGTGTATAGGTGGTCAATGACTGCATGAAAATGATTGTCCCGATGACAGATTCTAATCTAGTATAGCCGCAGTTTAAGACACAATTGCACCCGACCCAAAGAAAACATAATGTTCGAAAAAAGAATCCAGGCATTCACAGAGCGCATGCGTGAGAAGGGTATCGACCTCGCGCTGATTACCGATGACGATACGGTCTATTATCTGACCGGTTATTACGATTATCTACACATGGATTTTGGGCGCCCAACCATCCTGCTGGTTTATGGGCAGGACGACACGCTGCTTATAACACCTGTCATTGACTATAACACTGCGCTGGACAACGCCAGGGTAAACCGTATCGAACCCTGGAACGATGGTAGCGGTGACGAATGGCGCGAACATCTACCCTCAGCCCTCAAGGGACACACCCGGATCGCGATAGAAACGAATTACATGCCGCCCGTGGTCAGGAAGTACATATGCGAACAAACCGCGGGGAAAACACTTGAAGACATCACACCGTTGATCGCCGAGATGCGCATGATTAAATCGCCGGAAGAACTGAAGCTTGCGCGGCATGCGGGCGAAGTGGCCACGGCGATGATGCAGGCCGGTAGAGAGGCTATCGGGCATGGCGTGCCTGAATACGAAGTAGCGATTGCAACTTCGGCGGCTGGCACGAGAAAAGCTGCCGAACTGCTGCGGCAACATTACGGGGACACCAGCATGTCTCCCAATACCCATTTCCTTCAGATCATGGCATCGGGCGATCGAATCACCCGTACCCATCATCGCGCGAGCAACCGTATCATGCAACAGGGCGAGCCCGTATTCCTGTGCTTTTGCGGAATGACCAACTTTCACCGCTTCAAGCTGGGTTTCGATCGAACCTTTTGGATTGGCGGAGTCGCCGAAGAGATCCAGGAATCCGTTTATCAGGTCGCTGTTGACAGCCAGGCGGCCGCGTTGGCTGAACTCCGACCCGGTGTCGCGGCCGAAGACGTGCATGCCGCCTATGCCGAAGTTATCCAGTCGGCCGGTTACGATTATCCGTTTCGCTGCGGG
Organism: uncultured bacterium; assembly: GCA_965370015.1. GTDB lineage: Bacteria > Pseudomonadota > Gammaproteobacteria. The sequence goes on from CBDUSZ010000014.1 coordinate 5,306, forward strand.
CGTGGCACCGGTTTCAGTTATCTTGAAAAACCGCAATTGGTGTTCGGTGACAAAACACTGTTAAAGCCTGGTATGGTGCTCGCGGTCGATGGTTCGGTAGCGATCGATTCGTTCCGCGCCCAGGTCGGCGATAGTTTTATTCTGACCGACGATGGCTACGAGGCCATTACTTCGCATCCCAAATCCCTCGAAGACGTAATCATTCACTGAGGCGAAGCCATGTACAACCTCGAGCTAGTTTCGGGGACGCAATACGCAATTCAAAACAATGAAAGTTTATCGATGGCTACCCAAGTACGTATTGTGCCCCAGGAGCTGAACTGTATTCCAGAACTTGTATTCAGGCAGTCTTGATAAGCGTTTTCAGATAGGCTCGGGTATCTTCGTCCCACTCACTGGCGTCCTCCTCATGGGTAATCTTCGCGTGCAGCTCCAGGAGTTTCCAGACCTCTCCTTCCGTCTCCGCGACAGCTTTCCCAGGGCAGGCCTCCATACCCTCACAATCTGCACAGGCATAGGAATAAGCCATGTTTTTTCCTATCGTGTTGTAATTCGAGAGACTATATTATCGTGTGTCGTGCCGACGTATTTAATAGTGAAAATGTTTCACCCTTGACAGAAAAAATACCATGCACGGTGACCAGTTGAACCCACAGCACAAACCGGGAATTCCCATGCTGAAAATCAATGGTGGCTCTCAGCAGCAGTCATTGAATATTATGAGTAAATAGGCAAGTTTCGGCACGAAGCAGACTCCCGTTCCCATTGAACCGTCAAAACTGGGGATTAAATTCTGGAGCCAGACATCCAGGCTTTATCGTGTAGAATCCTCGCTGACCTGAATCAGCAATTTACCAAAATTACTACCTTCCAATAAGCCTTGAAATGCGCCGACAGCATTATCCAGACCTTCAACAATATCTTCCTTGTATTTGATTTTTCCATCAGCAATCCATTTGCTCATATCACGCAGAAACGCCCCCTGTTTATTAGAAAAATCACTAACGATAAACCCCTGGATCGTAACACGCTGGGTAAGTACCATTCGCATGAGCTTTGGCAGTACATTGGGTCCTGAGGGTAACTCTGTGTCGTTGTAGTGCGCAATCAAACCGCAGACCGGAATCCGGGACTGAAAATTGAGTAGCGGAATTATCGCTTCAAAAACCATGCCTCCAACACTTTCGAAATAGACATCGATACCCTCGGGACACGCAGTTTTTAAGCTATCGCGAAATCCCACGTCCTTGTAGTTTATGCACGCATCAAATCCCAGTTCGTTGAGTGCAAATTCACATTTCTCTCTGGAGCCCGCGATGCCCACCACCCGACATCCTTTGAGCCTGGCGATTTGTCCAACATTACTGCCCACGGCTCCAGTAGCCGCCGCAACCACGACTGTTTCACCACTTTGCGGTTGACCGATTTCCAGCAACCCCATGTAAGCCGTCATTCCCGGCATGCCGAGCACACCGACTGCGGTTGATATTGGTGCCTGGGTTGGGTCCAGTTTGCGAGCACCCTTGCCATCTGATACAGCGTATTCCTGCCAACCGTCATAAGTCAGGATGTAATCGTTCTTAGCGAATTCTGGATTGTTGGATTTTAGTACCTGGCTCACTGTGCCACCGCACATGGTTTCGCCAATTTCCACTGGCGCGGCGTATGATTTACCCTCATTCATCCTGCCCCGCATATAGGGGTCGAGCGATAGATAGATCGTGCGGCTAATAATCTCTCCCTCACCGAGATCGGGAATTGGTTCCGAGATCATCGAAAAATCACTACTTTGAGGAGCACCCTGAGGGCGGGCGGCTAGAACGATCCGACGATTAGTTAAGGTGTTCACTAAGGCACTCCAGACAATTTCGGAGATAGTATACTAGCCGGCCAAAACTTTCCAAAACCGATCAAGTAAACTTCCCCGGAAATTTGTGCAGTGCTAATGGTAGCTATTGAGGTTGCATCCACACAGCAGTCAATCCAAATATAGAAGAGACGGGAAGTTTCGGCACAGTATAGATACTCATACCCGTTCTCGACAATACTGGTGATGCTGTCAGGTAGCCGGTTAAAGAATGTGATGCACTCATTTTGAAACAATAGCTGAGCGTCTCCTTCGAGTCGAGGCTGTGTGAAAACTCCAATAGTTTGATTGGGGTAAAATTGTTCTCCCACAATTAACCGGTAGTCGTCACTCAGAGCCTGAAGGTCGGCTTCCCCGTAAGTAGCCGTTCATTTTATAGTTTGCAACTGGTGCTTTCGGCAAATAGCGGACTTACACTATTTTGGTTATTCAACCCCTGCAACTCCTACCTGGCTTCAATCAACCATTTGAGCTAATATTTAGCGGGTACGCCCACTAGAAGGGAACGCGACCCAGGATGGATGATCATCTTTTTCGAAAGCTCGCTGTAATCCTCCACGCCGATGTGGTTGGCTCAACCACGCTTGTCCAGCAAAATGAGACGCTCGCTCACGAACGCATACAGGCTACTTTCCGTCGCTTTTCTGAAACCATCAAATCCTATAATGGAATAGCGCACGAGTTGCGCGGAGACGCGCTTGTTGCCGAGTTTGAACGGGCATCGGATGCCATTGAGGCTGCGCTGGCTTACCAGGCCGCGAACGCAGATTTTAATGCAAAACTCGAAGATAATATTCAACCACAGATGCGCATAGGCATAAGCCTTGGTGAGGTGGTGATTGCAGACAATACGATCACGGGTGCGGGTGTAGTGCTCGCCCAGCGACTCGAACAGATGGCTGAAGCCGGGGGAGTGTGCATCCAGGGTGCTGCCTATGAGACCGTACCACAGCGGTTACCTTTTGAGTATAGAAGCCTCGGGGAACAGCAGGTCAAAGGCTTCGAGGAACCCGTGCGGGCCTATACTGTTAGCCTGAAGCCTGATGAAGAAATTCCTGCGCCAGAACCTACTCACACCGCTTCCGTGCGCATTCACGAAAGGGCCAAGAATTTCAGGCTCAGGGTCGGGGCAATGGTTGTTGTCGCCTTAGCTGGTATCTTGCTCGCATGGTGGCAACCCTGGACCACGAGCGAAGAGTCCGCGCCTAATGCTCAACCATCCATCGCGGTACTCCCGTTTCAAACCCTGAGCGAAGATCCCAACCAGGATTATTTCAGCGACGGCGTGACCAATGACATCATTACGGATCTGTCGAAGTTTTCAAACCTGCTGGTCATCGCTGCCAACTCGGTGTTTGTCTACAAGGGCAAACCGGTCAACATCAAGGAAATCGGCCGCGAGCTGGGTGTGCGTTATGTTCTGGAAGGCTCCGTCCAGAAAGCAGCAGGCAGGGTGCGCATCAATGCGCAGCTCATCGATGCGACCACCGATCATCATATTTGGGCAGAGCGGTATGATTTTGTGCTGGACGATGTTTTCAAGGTGCAGGATGAAATCACCAGTACGGTGGTCAGTTCGCTCCAGGTAATATTAACCGAGGATGAGCAGGGTCGCGCTGCTATTCGTCATACTGACATCATAGAGGCTTATGATCTGTACCTGCGAGGGCGGACATTTTTAAGAGGGACGAAAAGAACCCATTTGAAAGCACGTGAGCTTTTTGACAAGGCGATTAAACTCGATCCGAAATTTGCGGCTGCCTATGCAGAGAAGTCATTTACATACTTTTCGAGCTTCATCATGCCGATGAGTCGTGACCCGAAAGTAGTGAAAGCAGCACTAGAGGCGGCGGAACGCGCGGTGGAGCTAGACGACACGCTGCCGCTAGCTTACGCGCGATTGGCCTGGGCATACTTCGCCACCCGTCAACATCCAGAAGCAATTACTGCAGCTCGTCGATCAGTTGCACTCGGCCCCAATGACGCCGAGGCTAATGTTCAGCTCGGCAATATTCTAAACTGGTCCGGTAAACCTAATGAAGGCAGACAATATGTTGAGAGAGCCATTCGTCTGAATCCCCACCACCCCTATTATTACCTGTTCTACCTGGGCCAGTCTTACTACTTGAAGGGCGAGAATGATAAGGCGATCGAGCTCATGAAGCGTGTGGTAACCCGCGCGCCCTACTTTTTACCGGTGCGTCGACACCTTGCTGTACTCTATTCAGAAAAAGGGATGATGAAGGAGGCAAAGGCAGAGACGAAGGAAGTGCTGCGGATTTTTCCGGGTGCATCTATTCAAGATGAACGCGCGCGCTGCTTTTACCGGTGGACACCTGACGTGTTAAAGCGGTTTTTCACGGGGCTGCGTAAATCAGGCATGCCCGAGGGAAGGGCTGGTGTAGAGCCCATATCTATGTAGAATCAAACAGCTTAACAAGGGGATATCATCATGAAGAGAATATTCAGATATTTAATCCTGACCCTTGCAATATTGGGGGCCTCGCTCGCTGCTATGGCACAGGAGACTGCCGTTGTGGTAAAAGGTACCTCCTGGGACTCGGATTCTCGGGGATTTGCAGGTATAGCTGGTTTAAGCAAGGAGCAAGGCACTAAATTAGCTACACGCAGGGGGTCCAGAGTATCACTCGATGGCCGACCCGAAATCTACGCCATATCGGGTCAGGGAGGAGCATTCGAATTAACATTCACCACCTCTAAGCCAACCTTCAGGCTGGTGGTGGACGGAGACCGTTTCCCCCGTGCCATTACCCAGCCCATTACCGTTCCGGAAGAAGGCGGTGAACTTGACGTAGGGCGTGTCGATTCGCCGCGTGGGGAAGGGCCCGAACATACCTGGCCACTGCCAATGGCGGCGACTGCATTAGGATACGGTTCGACCCAGGAAATGCTGGCTGACGATAAAGCGGCGATTCGATTACTCACATTCGGCTCTGGCGCGGAAGGCGCGCCTAAGTGGGCTTATCCGATGAAGCTCAGCTTTCCAGGTTCTTCGCCCGGTTCAATGGTATCAGTACCCACAAGCACTTCACCCTTTCTGATGCGCGTACCCCAGTCCGAATACGTGATACCTTTCGATATGAATACCCAGGATACCTATTTTCTGCCGGCTGAAGAGAATACAGGCGCCTGGATTATTATTATTTCGTTTGCGCCTGGTGAGGCTCCGGACAAAGATATAATACTGAAGATTGAAGACACGGTTACCGATGATTTGCTGGACCCCCCGAGGCCATGGAAATATAGCGCAAAAACAATTTCAGTTCGCAGCGGATATGCTACAGAGGTAAGGTATTCGGCCGATATCGATCAATAGCAGGCGGCTGTAGCATAGTTTCTATGGGAAAAAATACAGTATTACCTTTGTCAAAAAATAAATTTAACCATACAAGGATTTCAAAAATGACTCGGCGAAAAAATGCGCCTCACATTTTAAACCGGCGTTATGTGGCTCGAATAGCGTGCTCGCAGATAAAACACTTATAGAATTTGCAAGATTTTCCGATGTGGCCGAAATCAGCCGAATATCGAGAGACGAAGTGGAGTATGGCCTTGGTTGGGTTTATACAACACAGAGACTATCGAAACTTATTAGACACAATTCAAAAAACGTTGTAGTAGCTCGAACCGACCAAAACCTGGTAGGTTTCGGAATCATGACGTATCACAAAGATCAGGCGAACCTCGACCTTCTTGCTGTAAAAGAAAAATTCCGGCGTATGAAAATAGGGACACAAATTGTATTGTGGCTGGAAAAAGTTGCGATTACCGCAGGTTCTTTTAATATTTTTGTACAAGTAAGAGAAATGAACACCGGGGCTATCACATTTTACGAAAATCTTGGTTTTCTAAAACTAGAAGAAATTGAAGGCTTCTATAAAGGAGTGGAAAACGGTGTAGTTATGGCAAAATTATTGAGGCCTATGATTAATGCCACATAACCAGGGTTTCAAAATAACTCGACGCACCAGTGCGCCTCACATTTTAAACCGGCGTTAGCAGGAAGCCTATTGTGTCTACGACAATAGATATTAGGGAGATAAAGCGAAGTGAAAACCGATTCCTTGGTGAACTAATGGTCGATGTTTACTCCAGGCTCGAAGGGTTCCCCAGCCCAACAGAGCAGCCTGTTTATTACAAGATGCTGAGTAATATTGGAAGGCTCAACGAACAGGATCATACGTCCGTGCTTGTAGCAGAGTCGTCCAACAATGAAATTGTAGGAGGCGTGGTCTACTACAGTGATATGTCAATGTATGGCTCTGGAGGTAGTGCAACTCTAGAGAAGAATGCTTCCGGGATCCGATTGCTCTGTGTTGATCCTAAATCTCGAGGATTGGGTGTTGGTAAGGCATTATCGAATGAATGTATTAGACTAGCTAAAGTTGATGGAAACAATCAAGTTATCCTGCACACGACCCAAGCTATGGAAGTCGCATGGAGCCTATATACAAAATTGGGGTTTGAGCGTTCAACCGATTTAGATTTCTCGCAGGAAGAACTACCAGTTTTTGGTTTTAGGCTGAGATTGGATGATGGGTAAATTTCACATGACCCTGCTAACAAGCTTATACACTCGGGTCCTGAACTCCCCCCAATAAAACGGACACGCTTTTCTAACTTAGAGAAAGAGGTGTCCAACGGACGCGTTATAACGTCGCAATTAACAGGCGCCGCGTTTTTTCGGCGTCCTTGTTAAATTGCTTTGTTATATTTCACTCTCAATCTCACTTTGTAGTTTTTCAAGTTCATCGAGAATGCGAATGAATTTGGTGCCAAACGGGGTAACTTTATATTCGACCCGGGGCGGAACTTCGTTGTAGTTAATACGTTCTAAAATACCAAATTTGGTGTTCCTTTGCAGGCATTCATTGAGTACCTTGGTAGTTAAGCCCTCCACACTGCTCACCATTGCTCCTGGCCGATTGATCCCAATTTCCAAAAGTTGGTACACGGTAAGTGACCATTTACAACCATAAATTGTTTCAACCATACGTGCACCACGTTCAGGTGCTGATTTTCTCGAAAATATTTTTTCCTGACTTTTCATAAACATGCACCAAAAAGTAAGTACTACACCAAATTGTGCCTACTTTTCAACAGGCTACTGAGTTTTGTAAGCTGAGTCCACACTTAACAATTACCTGTGGAGGTAAACTGATGGAAAACATAGCTAAACCTTTGGCCTTAATCGTGGGCGGTTCCAGTGGAATAGGCTTTGCTACCGCAAAGCGGCTGCTTGAACACGGAATTGATACAGTAATTATTGGCAGTTCCCCCGACAAACTGGAAACTGCAAAGCATTATCTTTCTGGATCGGGACACGTTGAAACACTTCAAGCTAACCTATACGAAACCAATGACGTTCAACGTGTTATTGATTTTGCCGTAGATTACAGCCGTCACATCAAGTATTTTGTAAATGCGGCGGGCAAGTTCAAGCCAACATCGTTCCTTGAACATGAGGGCAACGACTACAACACCTACCTGGATTTAAACCGTGCTGCATTCTTCATTTCCCAGGCTGTGGCCAAAAATATGATAGCAAATGGCGGCGGTTCAATCGTACATATTGGTTCAATGTGGGCAAAACAAGCCATCAAAGCCACGCCTTCCTCCGCTTATTCAATGGCAAAGGCCGGACTGCACGCTCTCACGCAACACATGGCGATGGAATTGGCTGACAAAAATATTCGAGTTAATGCCGTATCTCCTGCGGTTGTGAAGACGCCAATTTACGAGTCATTTATTGAGCCAAATGAAATGGATGAAACACTTGCCGCATTTGATGCATTCCACCCTATTGGACGGATTGGTACACCAGAAGATGTTGCCAATGCGATAAATTTCCTGCTCAGCGATGAATCGAGTTGGGTGACAGGCGCTATTTGGGATGTTGATGGTGGTGTAATCGCCGGTCGAAACTAAAGCTTTTCCGGGTGGTTTGCTAAATGCCACCACCCGGCCTTGCATGTGAAATATAAAAATAGATAGGCGGTACTACTGATGAGAAATCCATTTAGATTCTTTATTGAACTGATGCAGCAACCGGTCTGGATTCCAATCTGGCTACTTTTTCTAATGATTGCCAATGTTTCGAGTTTGATGTTTTGGAGCGAACCTATAGCTAAAGTCATATTTTTTACATTCATGTTATCGGCACTTTTAATGATGGCGTTATATTCTAAATATGGGTTTGAAAAAATACTTGGCATGGGACACATCCTTTGGATTCCTCTACTCGTTTATGTGCTAATAGAAATTCCAGCAGCCGAAGGTGCTTTTAAAAGCTATCTAATTATTTTGTTAATTTCTATTACCATTTCATTGGTGTTCGATATCATCGATGTTTGGAGGTACTTTACAAGGCTGAAAAACATCTAACGGGTTTAACCAGTTCTCGTGGCAAGAAACACAGCCCGCTTCCAGTAAGCAGACATCCACGGTATGGCTAAGAACGAGTACTGCCGGCACATTGCAGGCATTCGTACCTGTACCAGCTGGGGCCATTTGAACAAAAACTTACAGATTTGAGGTCGATGTCCTGGCTGATCCAATCATATCGTAATGAAATCTGACACAGGTCAACTCACCCAGATCTAGTATTGGTATCGTAATCTCCTTGAGGTGAAATTAATGATGGTGAATTTCATGAGTGAACCAACGCTGAATTTTTCCGATAGCACTGTGAATACCAAGGGCATTAAACAAGTTGTCAAGGATCGCTATGGCAAATGCGCTGAGATAACTAGCGGGGAGTCATGTTGTTGTGCAGGCGAAGCTTCCGCTAGTTTAAGCTTTGCTGCTGAGCATGGGCTTTATAGCCAGGAAGAACTTTCCCAGATCCCTGACCTCGTTCTAAGCCATTCTAAAGGATGTGGTAACCCAACGGGGTTTGCTAACTTGAAGCCCGGCGAGGTAGTGGTGGACTTCGGTTGTGGGGCGGGCATCGATGTCATTCTTGCGGAGCGTAAAGTCGGCCGGAGTGGGAAAGTAATCGGAGTCGACTTTACCCCCCAGATGATTGATCGTGTGAAGCAAGCGGTGGCGGAAGCAGGGCTGACCGATACAGTCAAGCTTGTCGTTGCTGACATAGAGGCGCTTGATCTCCCAGACGGCTTTGCCGATGTGGTCATATCCAATTGTGTTATCAACCTATGCCCTGATAAGGAGGCTGTGTATCGGGAGGCCTTCCGTATACTGAAACCTGGTGGTCGTCTGGCCATTTCCGATATTGTCTATTCAGAAAAGGTCAATCCCGAAGTACAAGATCGCCTCCGATCAACCTGGGCGGGCTGCGTGGGAGGAAGCATTGATCAGGAGGGTTATTTTAAGATAGTCAGGGATGCGGGCTTTACACAGCTTGAAATCGTGGCCCGTCATCCTCTAGCTTCGAAGGAACTTAACGAAATGGCATGTTGCCCCGGCCCGGAATTTACCCCTGTCCCTGCGGAAAAGGATCTTGCTGTGGTTCGAGAGAAAGTGGTTAGCGTTAAATTCAAAGTAGTAAAACCGCGTCATAGCTAACCAGGTAGTAGATAGGTTAGCGATTATTTTAAGACGATAGGTGATAGTCTCCTTCGCTTCGGGCACCTTTGAGACCTTTATCAATACTTTCCGAATGCCTGCTTTTTCAAATATAATTTTACGAGTTTCTTAAAACCAATCGAGACTGACCCCATCGATTTCTTGCATTGGAAGTTCTAGCTTGTATTGGTCAGTCAAGGATGATTAAAATGATGGATATAGTGTAAGTTGAAAATATTGGCACATAAGATAAATTTCCCCGAATTAATACCGACTACCATCTCAAGGTTAAAATTCGCTCGCCAACTGCAAGGAGACTAACAAATGATCACCTATAAGACATTTCCAACTCAGAGGGAGGGTCATTTATACATGTGTGAAGGAGGAACAGAAACCGAATTCATGTACAAACATGGGTTCGAACTTCCTCATTTCGCTACTTTTCCATTACTCGAGAATCCAAAAGCAGCCTCTGTCATGCGCGATATGTATAGGAGCTATCTGGATGTCACTGCCAGCCATGGTATGTCAGCGATTATGGGGGGACTGGACTACAGGGCAAGTCCCGACTGGGGTGCATTGCTTGGCTATTCTCCAGCGGGGCTTGCCGAAGCGAACCTCAAGGCACTGGATTTTCTTAGAAGCATAGCGAAGGAATATGTTGGGCAATTGCCTGAGATATTGATAAATGGAATGATTGGTCCGCGAGGCGATGCCTATGAAGCTAACCACACAATTACTGAGAATGAAGCAGAGGACTATCATTCCGTGCAACTCAATACCTTGAAAGAGGCAGAAGTTGATCTTGTGCTAGCCATGACTTTTAATAATGTTCCGGAATCGATTGGTGTAGCCAGAGCTGCTGCTAAAGTTGGTTTGCCACTAGCTATTTCTTTATCACTAGATAGTAGCTCGAGGCTAAATACCGGGCCAAGTCTTGCAGATGCAATAACGACGATTGACCGGTCGACAAATGGATCACCTGATTTCTATATGGTGAATTGTGTACATCCGATTGAATATGAGCCCGCTTTGGAACCTGGCGACTGGATCAAAAGAGTGAGAGGCATACGGCCCAATGCATCAAAGATGGATAAAATGAGTCTCTGCTCCCTGGGTCACCTGGAGTCAGGTGATCCGGTAGAGTTGGGGCAGCAAATGGGAGATCTTGCGCGGAGGTATCCTCACATGGATATATGGGGTGGTTGTTGTGGAACCTGGGAAATTCATCTGGATGAAATTGCAAAAAATGTGCTTGCTGTTCGTGGTATTGCTCCGTAAGAAATTGCCCATGGCAGGTAGTACTTACAGGTTAAATTCAGGTGGTAATGGGCTTCCTTCAAACTCATAGACACTCGTATACTTTAAATTAAAGAATATGATCAATTGAGACTGACTCAATTGAAAACCGTGAAAAGCATAAGAAATGACTGCTTGGGGCACCATTTTAATCCCTCTAGCTTACATATTCGATGCCGTGATCGATGACAAATATTGACGTGGAATCGAACACCTTCTTGGCAGTGGTTAGATTGCACGACTCATGAGCTATAGGGACATAGTAAATGCAGATATTGCAGGAGCAATATATCTGCCCCTGAGCCAAACCCTTCAGACTCGCCTTCTCTCGCGTTAGGGAATATAGTGTCAGATATTGAATATTTGATTTGCCATTTGAGTGATTCACGATTCAAAACCTGAACATCCCGCTGACCCCGAACCGTGCATACAACCGGAGAACCCAAAGCAGGCAAAATAATATGGCGGCCGGTTTAACATCACAGGACCGGGATAACCTGGCCTATACCCTGCTAAAGCTAATCGAGGAACTGGTTAGCGAATTGCACGCCGGTAAACCTCGCAGCTTTGTGCTTAGTCTTGATAGCTCACTCGATGACGATATAGGTCTCGATAGCCTGGCGCGTGTCGAGCTAATCGCTCGCATCGAACAACACTTTAATGTCACATTACCGCAGCGAGTCTTTGCGGAGGCGGAGTCACCGCGTGATCTGCTACGCTCGATCTCCAGTGTGCGGGGTCAGAAACAGACGTTATCTTCAGAAATTTCGGTCGAACTGGCTGTCGGCAAGATAGAGGAATTACCCCACCAGGCATCAACTCTGATCGATGTTCTGGAATGGCATGTACAGCATAATCCCGACCGATTGCATATCAATATTTTGGGCGATGAGGGTGAACTGCAAAGCATAACCTACCAGCAACTTTGGAATGGCGCACAGAAAGTTGCAGCCGGTCTTCAGCAACAAGGCCTTCAGTCAGGTGAAACTGTGTCAATTATGTTGCCCACAGGAAGTGACTATTTTTTCAGTTTCTATGGGGTATTGCTAACCGGGGCTGTTCCGGTTCCTATTTATCCGCCGGTAAGACGCAGTCAGCTGGAAGATCATTTACATAGACATAGCGGTATATTGAATAACTGTGTCGCAACTTTGTTGATTACCATGCCCGAGGCAAAGGTGGTTGCGCGGGTACTAAAATCACAGGTGCTGAGTATGCGTGAAGTGGTTACGGTGGCTGACCTTACTTCATCCTCAGCGTCGTATATTCGTCCTTCGATAAATCCCGATGATATTGCTTTTCTGCAATATACCTCTGGAAGCACCGGCAATCCGAAAGGCGTCGTGTTGACGCATGCCAATTTACTGGCGAACCTGCGCGCAATGGGTAAGACCCTGGAGGTAACACCGGATGATGTTTTCATCAGCTGGTTGCCGCTTTATCACGACATGGGCCTGATAGGTGCATGGTTTGGCAGTATGTATTTCGCCATGTTACTGGTTGTGATGTCACCACTGAGTTTTTTATCACGGCCGCAACGCTGGTTGTGGGCGATTCATCAATATCGAGGTACATTATCCGCTTCGCCTAATTTCGGTTATGAGCTTTGCTTAAAACGACTCGATGACGAGGTTATCGAGGGGCTTGATTTAAGTTCCTGGCGACTGGCGCTTAATGGTGCAGAAGCGGTGAGTCCGGACTCGTTGGAACGATTTGCCCGTCGTTTTGCGGCGGTCGGCTTCAAGCCGGAAACAATGATGCCGGTGTACGGTCTGGCAGAGTCTTCAGTGGGTCTTGCATTTCCACCGCTGCATCGAAAGCCGGTCATCGATCGAATCGAGCGTGATCAATTCAGTCACACCGGGCGGGCTATATCAGCCGATGAATCCGATAAAAAAGCCTTACGGTTTGTGGCCTGTGGTCACGCGCTAGGCGGACACCAGATTCGTATAGTCGATGCCGACGGAGAGGAATTACCCGAACGGTATGAAGGTAATCTGCAGTTTCGTGGTCCTTCGGTGACATCCGGCTATTACCGGAATCCTGAAGCGACGAAGACATTATTTGTTGGAGACTGGTTAGATTCCGGTGATCTCGCGTATATCGCCGATGGTGAGGTTTTCATTAGCGGGAGAATAAAGGATGTCATTATTCGGGCAGGCCGCAATGTTTACCCGCCAGAGCTCGAAGAAGTCGTCGGTGAAATCGAAGGCATACGCAACGGCTGTGTCGCGGCATTTGGTGCTAAAGACCAACGTTTAGGCACGGAGTGTCTGGTGATACTGGCGGAAACCAGGGAGACCGATGACAAGATTAGACAGGCGCTGAAAAATCAAATCAGCACCTTATCCAGCGACCTGATTGGACTGCCACCCGATGAAATTATCCTTGCGCCGCCGCATACGGTTTTAAAAACATCGAGCGGTAAAGTGCGACGTTCAGCCTGCCGAGATCTATACGAAAAAAACATGCTTGATCAGGCGCCAAAGGCATTATGGTTACAAATTCTTCGCACCGCATTGCAATCCCTGTTGCCCGTGACCCGGCGCCTGCGGCAGGGTTTTGTTAATGTTTTATATGCCATTTATGCCTGGCCGTTGTTTGCCACTTTAGCCTGTATTGCCTGGCTATCCGTGATGTTGTTACCCCGGCTGAAATGGCGTTGGCTGGTAGCGCGTGGCCTGGCGCGTTTTCTGGTTTTTGCAACAGGAACAAAGCTCGTGGTGAATGGCCTCGAAGATTTACCACCTGAAACGCAAATCGCGGTATTTGCGGCGAATCATGCCAGCTATCTGGATAGCTTTGTGGTAGCCGCATCGATTCCTCGTGATTTTAGTTTTATCGCCAAAGGAGAATTACGCAACAGTATCTTCACGGGTCCTGTACTGAAAAAAGTAGGCTCGGAGTTCGTGGAACGTATTGACAGGCAGCAAGGTGTCAGTGATGCCGAGGATATTGCCAGTGCCCGACAACGAACCCAGTCGCTATTCTTCTTTCCCGAGGGGACTTTTACGCGAGTGTCAGGGTTGCAGGCTTTTCACATGGGCGCATTTATCACAGCGGCAAAAGCCAATATGCAGGTCATACCGGTTGCCATTCGCGGCACACGTTCTATGTTACCGCCCGACACCTGGATGCCGCGCCGTGGGCGTATCACCGTTACAATTGGCCAGCCGATAACACCCGATGTTGTGCTCGCAGGGGAAACAGGAGATAACTGGGCTGTCGCGGTTAAACTCAAAGAAGCCGCTCATCGACATATCCTGTCGTATTGTGGCGAAGTGGATCTTTCGAGCAAACCAGGCAAACCAGGGCCACATCTGAATTGATTCTAATACTGGCGAATACGATGATCTGACCCCTGAATCGTTTCAAAGTGTATCAGGCAGGAAATGGCAAATGGGTCGCGTAATGAATAATTGATGCGTAGACCAGAAACAGGTTAATACATGAATATCAACTTGTTTACCCAGCATGATGAAACCACCTGGGGGATTCCGGTGAAAGGTGAGATGATGGTCATACGGCAGGAATTTTTGGATGGTGCTATCAAAGTTTATTAGGCATCGATGCTTGCATGTCTGTTTGCTGTTGCTGCCTTGCGTCATAAATGCGGGGGAATTGATGCACCCGGAGTTGGAAAAGTCTGTCTGTGGAATTAAGGAGCCCTTTGTTTTCTGGTTATGGAGCAGCATGGCGGGCAGACCAGATACGGCCCATATTGGAGGTCTCTCCAATGTTGAGGATATTTCTGTTCAGACCGTGGATGGCCGTACGCTGCGTGGATACAAACTGAAAGCCCTGGCGCCAGGGCGTGCTTCAGGGCATGCGCAGGGTTACCTTCTGGTGACACAGGGAAATGCCATGCTCGCGGATCAGATATTGAGCAGCTTCACGCACTTCTCAAATACTGGTGTTGACGTTTACATCTTCGATTACCGCGGCTATGGCAGATCGGAGGGAAAGCGCAGGCTTAAAGCCATGGTCAACGACTACGGTGAGATAATCGATCTGCTCGATTCCAGACCCTATTCATCCAGGCTTTTTTACGCGATGTCTTTCGGTGGCATTGTGCTTTTAAATGCGCTGAAGGAAAGGTGGCAAGGGGCTTCGATAGTCATCGATTCGACGCCCAGCAGATTATCGGACTACGGCTGCCCGGAAGCATATGATCCAGTCAACAATTTGCCGGAAGAAGCCTCGAATTTCCTTTTTATTGTCGGGGGGCAGGATCATGTTGTCACCCCCGCCATGTCGAGGAATCTGATCGAAACAGCACAGGAGAGAGGCGCATTGATATTGAGAGATCCGGAAATGGGCCATCCATTTTCAGACAGGAGTATACTGGTTCGCGATCGGCGCAGGGAAGTCGTTAGCTCATTTCTGTTACGAGGAATGGCCACTGGCGAAGAGTGATTGGATATGAAGGTTGAGTGTTATGCCGGATATCGTGGAGAGGAAACCCCGCGGCGTTTTTACCTCGGTCAGCGCTGTGTCGAAGTCGTGGATGTACTGGATCGCTGGTTTGACCCGGAGTATCGTTATTTCAAACTCCGGGGTGATGATAACGGTATTTACATCATTCGCCATTCGATCCGCGAAGATTCCTGGGCAATGACTCTGTTTAACAGCGGTACCGGGGACAAGTCCGGTCTTTCTTCAACCTGAGTAACGGTTCAGGCATATAGGGCATATACGCGAAGCAACCAACAAAGCCTGGGCGCTGGGGAGTGATAGCTTCAAAAATAAGTTGGAGAAGACGTTAGACCGACCCGTGGCGTCTCGTGGTCAAGGCGGCGATCGAAAATCTAAGGGTTATCGACAAATTAATCAACGAGTCTGACACCTTGACCCACTCGAGGTTGCGAGTGAAGAAGCGCTGCATGCTGCATACAAAAAAGTGTCTGAGTATCCTGGAGTAAAGGTGGAGTTTGGCCTCGAAATTTTGGGCGAAGGTCCAGCTAAACATTGCATCTTCTACAAGCCTGGCGGCATCCGCATGGAATTTATCTGGGCTTAATGACACGAAGTTAACCCAGATCGGCTAAGGCTTGCTTCAAATCAGCCGTTAACCAATCGATGAGTGTGCGGACCCGCATCGCCATAAGACGTGTATGTGGATAAACCAGGCTCAATGGTAATGCCTCCGGTTCAAAGTCGGTTAAAACAACTTCCAGTTCACCGCTTCTCAGCCGCGACATCACCTGGTAATTAAAAAACACGCCGAAACCCAGGCCGGCCACACAGGCATCGACAGAAGTTTTTACCTGGTTGCAGGTAAAGATGCCGTCGATGTGAACGTCCAGGCGCTTGCCGCTTTGGTTAAAATGCCACAACGGGCTGGATGAAATGCTGGTACACCGTACACACGGTAAATCGCTTAATGCTTCTGGTCGGTCAGGCGCACCACCTGTTGATTTAAGTAATGCCGGGCTGGCGACAGTCACCTGGCGTATCTCGCCTACCGGCCGCGCAAACAGCGAAGAATCCTCAAGATGTGCAATGCGTACCGCCAGGTCGATGCCCTCGTTCAACAAGTTAGTGAGTCGGTCGAACAACATCAAGTTAACCTGCACATGCGGGTATTGTTCGAGAAAACGAGTGACAGAAGGCGCAACGTGTAACTCGCCAAAGCGAATCGGTGCGGTAATGATGATAGAGCCGTGGGGTTCGATTTGATGCTGCCCAAGTTCACGCTCTGAGTCTTCAATCTCTGTGAGGATTTTATTGCAGCGCGCCAGATATATATGGCCTTCCTCGGTGAGCGCGATTCGACGCGTAGTCCGGTTAAAAAGCCGAACCCGCAAATTATCTTCGAGTGCGGCCAGCGTCCTGACTACGGCCGGTAACGATTTACCCAGGCTATCAGCCGCCTTAGTGAGGCTACCTTTATCAGCGATTTCCACAAACACTGACATGGCTTGAAGTTTATCCATATCTCAGATTACTCCATTATTCGCAATAGTTAAATAACATATCGAGTATTTATTCAATAAATCGGATTAACTAATATCTGCCTCAGGGAGTGTAAAAATTCTCTTTAGGAACTTATAACTAACTTTTGAGGACATCATCATGAAAGCAGCAATTATTGTTTTATCCGATCCAAACAGTGGCGAGGACGCACTGGGCAGAGTATTCAACGCACTGGCAGTCGCTTACGACTTCCAGCAACAGGGAGATGAAGTTTCAGTGCTGTTCCAGGGCGCTGGCACACGATGGATTGCCGAACTCAATAAATCGGATCATCCGGTTCACGAGTTATTTAATGCGGTTAAAGATACGGTGGCAGGTATTTCCCGGGGATGTGCCGAGGTCTTTGGTGCTACCGAAGAAGTCGAGAAATCCGGTTTTGATTTTATCAATGACAATGCCGTGCCGGGTACAAAAGGCTTGCCCAGCCTGCGTACGTTGGCAGCTGATGGAAACACAATTTTAACTTTTTAATTGTTATCCGGGAAAGGTGGCAGGCCACTGTCATCTGCCCGGATTTGTTTTCACACCCGCACCAGGAACAGGCCATGAGCGCACAAGTCAAAGAACACCACACATACATCGATGGGCACAAGATTGCCTTTCGGGAACAGGGAAAGGGTAGTCCTGTGATACTGATTCACGGGATACCAACCAATAACCTGATGTGGCGGGAGATTATTCCGCAGCTGGCTGAAGCAATTCCCAATGCAGAACTTGTCCGGATCAAGGATGCCGGTCATTGGCTGATCGATGAGAAACCGGAAGAAATTGGGGGCCACATTAATCGGTTCCTGGGCTAACGAATCACCATCTAACTTTGTTGTTAGCTAGCCGTTTTTTTAACCCTAACAACGCTAAAGCAGCAGGAGATTTTTGTCATGGCAATTAGCAACCCGTATCACGAAGGCGAACTGGCAATGCAGCAGCGCGTTGACGAAACCGAGATGGCTGGCATCAACAGCGCTGCGATAGACGCAACTATTCTCGCTGGTGCCTTACGTTTTATTGCACAGCAGCCCATGGTGGTCATCGGCAGTATGGATACGCAGGGCCGTGTTTGGGCCTCGACACTTTTCGGCAACCCTGGGTTCATTCGTGCGCTGGATAATCAAACCCTTGAACTTGACCTTTCTCAGCCCCGATCTGCTGAAGACGATCCTTTGTGGGCTAACCTGCTCGACAACCCGAATATCGGTTTACTGGTTATCGAGTTGGGTTCACGCCGCAGGATTCGAATAAATGGTGTTGCAAAAAGGATTTCTGCCGAACGCATTCTGATCGATGTTGAACGCGCATATCCCAACTGCCCGAAATACATTCAAAGTCGCGATTGGAAAACACTCGAGTCTGATAAACAAAACCAAGCAATACCAGGCACACATGGCAAAGAACTTAACCAAACACAACAATCATTAATCGCGACTGCAGACACCCTGTTCGTTGCTAGTGCACACCCCGAGCATGGTGTCGACGCTTCACATCGCGGCGGGCATCCGGGATTTGTGCACATAATAAATGATCAACAACTGCGTATTCCGGATTTCGCCGGTAACAGTATGTTCAATACCCTGGGTAATTTTACCAGCTACCCCTATGCAGGATTGTTGTTCATTGATTTTGAACACGGTCGTCTGTTGCAACTCACGGGTCAGGCAGAAATTTTATTGGATATGGACGATCCGCAAAAAGAAACCGGCGGTACCAGGCGTTACTGGCAGTTCGATATAACCAGCTGGCAGGAATCCACGCTGCCTTATCGTTTCGGCTGGGAGTTGCTGGATGAATCACCACACATTCCTGAACTTCAAAGCTACTCAACGTTTAACGATGTGCTTTCACTACAGGTTGAGCGCATTCAACAGGAAACCGATCGGGTTAAATCATTTCGCCTGCGCGCACCTGATAGTAAAGAGTTGCCGGAGTTTCTATCCGGTGCCCACTTGCAGGTTAAGGTGAAAATGCCTGATGGCAGTGATGCGAAACGCCACTACTCTTTACTCAATAATCCTGACGATCGATCATCATACGAAATTGGCGTTTTGAAAGAACCCGAAGGACGCGGTGGCTCGCTCTATTTACACCAACAGGTTAAAGAAGGCGATAGGTTGGAAATTCAAATACCAAAAAACGCGTTTCCGATGGCGACCCGTGCAACACATAGCATACTAATTGCAGGTGGTATTGGTATAACACCCATACTTTCCATGTTACACAGCCTGTCATCGAAAAAGCAGTCGTATGAAATACATTACAGTGCACGCGAACTTTCGGGGCTTGCTTTCCGCGACAAGGTTGAACAATTAGCTGGCGACAAGGCACATTTTTATGCCTCGCATGACTCACAGAGTCAGCGTCTGGATCTGGAAAAATTATTATCGAAACCTGAATCGGGTCTGCATGTTTATATGTGTGGTCCACGCGGCATGATCAATGCAGTGCGCGAGATCGCCGAGGCTAAGGGCTGGCCCCCAGCCCATATTCACTTTGAAAGTTTCGGCGCGCAGCCTTTGGCTAACGATAAAGCCATTCGTGTACATCTTGCTAAATCGAATCAATCCATCACCGTGCCAGCTGATCGCACCATTCTGGATACGTTACTCGATGCCGGTGTCAAAGTACCACACGAGTGCAAACGCGGTGAATGCACCATGTGCACCACGCGAGTGATAGGGGGCAAACCAGATCACCGCGATCTTTGTCTTAATACAGAAGAAAAAGAATTTTATATGTGCGTATGTGTTTCGCGTGCCAGGAGCAATAATTTAACGTTGTGTTTGTAATGAAAAAACCATGACTATTAAGAACACAGATTGGTTAACAGGAGAGGTGAAACGAATGAAACTCTACACAACAAATAACGATTATCGGTACAAGGCGTTCACCACACAATTACTGCTAGGCGATATGCGTTTTCACAAATCGGCACCCAAAGCGGGTGAATCGTTTCCGGATTTCAAACTGGAAACCACCGATGGCAAGGTAATTTCGAAACAGGACTTTACTGATCACAAACCGCTGTTGTTAATCTTTGGTTCGCTTACCTGCCCGATGACCGCCAGCGCCATACCGATCATAAAACATTTGCATAAACAGTTTGGCGACAAGGTCGAATTTGTGTTGATGAACGTGCGCGAAGCCCACCCGGGTGAATTGATGCCGCAACCGGACACCATATCGAACAAACTGGAACAAGCCCATCTACTCAAACAGTTGTATGGCGTTGACTTCACGGTTGCAAGCGATGACATCGAAGGCAGTCTGCATCGCGCCCTGGACCCTAAACCCAATGCAGCTTTTCTAATGAGCACGACGGGCACAGTGTTATTTCGCTCCTTATGGGCCAGCGATGAAAAAGCATTGGCACAGGCATTAGAAAATCTTGTACACGACAGGCCACAAAGTAAAACCCAGAGCCAGAAAATGTTCATACCTGTCGTCAAAGCAATGGGGCATGTGTATGAAGTGATGCAGCGTGGCGGGCCACAGTCAGTACGTGATCTGTGGCTGGCCGGTTTTCCGATGGCGCTAGCGGGACGGCTTGCGACATTATTCCAGCCGCTATCAAAGGATATGCGCGGAGTCGCTTCAGTAAGTACCTTGATTGTTGTCATGTTTGTATTAACAGGGCTTGTCACTTGCACATGACAATAAACAAAACACTACCGATAACTAATATTTTTACCCAACAACCAAATGAGGAATAATCATGCTATCCGATTCCAAAACAACAAGGTCAGATGACGGGGATCTAACCATCTACGATGGCGCAATCAAAAATAGTGTCACCCCATCGGCAACATTGGCCCTTGACCACGCCCTTGATCACGCGAAGACCTGGCTAGACCGACTTGACTGCCGACCTGTCGCCCCCAGGACAGATCTGGCGTCTCTTCGAAACCGATTGGGAGGAGTAATACCAGATCGTGGCATGCCGCCAGAGCGCGTCATCGACGAACTCGTCGCATTGTCAGAGAGTGGCCACATGGGCAGCGCGAGCGGACGATTCTTCGCGTGGGTTATTGGAGGGTCCCTCACTTCCGCGTTGGCCGCGGATTGGTTGGTGTCAACATGGGACCAGAACGCTGCCATTTATGCCTGTGGTCCGTCCGTTTCAGTGATCGAGGAGACGGCAGGTGCGTGGATATTGGAATTACTCGACTTGCCGCGTGAAGCGTCGTTCGCCTTCACCACCGGTTGTCAATTCGCTCACGTGACTAGCCTGGCAACCGCACGGCATTCATTGCTGATGCGCCAGGGTTGGAACGTCGAGGAAGAAGGTCTTTTCGCCGCCCCGCCCCTAACGGTACTGACAACCGCTCAGCACCACGAATCGATTGACCGTGCGGTTCGCTTTCTGGGCATTGGACGTAAGTCCATTAAGCTAATTCCTATGAATGAAAACGGCCAGGCTACGGCCGCAGGTCTGAGCACCGCTCTTGAAAGCACCGACGGCCCCACGATTGTTGTTTTGAATGCCGGCGATCTTAATATTGGTGCATGCGACGACTTCAGTGAGCTCATTCCAATCGCCCATGCCGCAGATGCCTGGGTGCATATCGATGGTGCTTTCGGGCTTTTCGCCCGTGCGAGTCGGTCCAGGCGCCACTTGCTCAACGGCGTCGATCTTGCAGATAGCTGGGCGACGGACGCTCACAAGTGGCTAAACGTGCCATTCGACTGCGGTATCGCCATTATCCGCGATAGTGCGGCTCATAGGGCCGCGATGACGGTTTCCACATCCTATATTTCAGCCTATGGCGATGCGCGCGATCAAATTGACTGGAATCCTGAGTGGTCAAGGCGGGCACGTGGCGTGCCCGTTTATGCGGCTCTAAAAGAGCTGGGGCGCGACGGCGTTGAGGCACTTGTCGACCGGTGCTGCGCCTATTGTGATGCTCTTGTGTATGGCATTGGTGCATTACAGGGAGCCAGAGTAGTCGCAGCCCCAACCCTAAATCAGGGACTGGTGCGATTCGAACTGGCGGGTGCAACAGAGGAGGAGAACGACGCGCGCACGGCTGAGGTGATTGACCGAATCAATGCAACAGGCGAGGCGTTCTTCTCCGGGGTCGATTGGAGAGGGAAGCGAGCAATGCGCGTTAGCGTAATCAACTGGAGGACTACCCTGACCGACGTGGAGAGAACAATTGCCGCGGTGTCGACAGCGCTCGCCTAACGATCCGGCAGCTAGTGATCGTTCCAGCATTCACCTGATCGAATTGAGACTGTTTCACCAATGTCTGGAATTCGAATAGGCACCGTTCGCCGGTGCCTTTCTCTCACCATCGGACAGTTGCAACATTATGAGAGTGCTGAATATTTTCGAGACTGTAATTAAAACTGTCCAATTGGGGATGACGAGGCATACGGCGACTGCTTGACGGAAACATTTCGGGCATCTCGAATGACTGCTCAGGCTTTGTAAGCTGTCGATCAAGTACTA
>CBDUSZ010000015.1:0-27105 GCA_965370015.1 uncultured bacterium
AATAATACTACGCAGGGCGGCTGTGCGCCGAACTCAGCTATCTATGTGGCTTTCAGTGAACTTCCGCTATAGATTTCATAAAAAACTGGTTATTCCCTGCATCGAGTGAGCACAATCCGGTTAGTCTAATGAATTCAACCCCACATTTGGAAAATCTGAGTAAATCAAATTTTGCTTAGTCTGGACTTCCGATGGTGTGTCGGAGCGCTTCTGCCGAAACGGGCCTTGCCACCTGGTGTTGGATTTGTTGCAGTTCTTCGGTCAGTTTGGGAGCAACTGCTAATAAACCAGCCCTCGCCTCTTCTTCCTTAAGCTTGCGGCTCATAATTTCAGTATCGACCCAGCTCATCGTTGCGGATTCCATGCAGGCATATATCAGCCCCGAATCACGATCAACGAAATTTATTTTCGGAATTCGTCTGGCACAATTTAGCAAAAATTCCGTATTCGCCGACGCATCCATATGCTTTCCTGGCGGGTAAACCTCTGCCGGGTTATTCGCGTTAATATTAATCCTGGTGTATCGCATGATATCGAGCATACCTTTGAAGTCGAGGATATACATCTCAGCGTTTAGACCAAAAGCGATAGTTCTCGGTTTTTGCCCTTTCGCCACACTGTTATCGAGAAATTCATAGTACACCGTTTTGTCCTTGCGTAACGCCCAGGTAAACAGCAAAAGCGGGATACCCCTGAAAGCTACGATATTGTGGGCGAGCAGATCGTCTACAGCTTTATAACGTCCGACCTGGAGCCCGCGTATCCAGGCTCGCTCGACCGTTGCTTCAGGCGGTGTCACCATAAAAACCAGATAAATAGTATGCCCAAAGCGGGTGAGTAGATTACTGCCTTCTTCACTATCTTTAGCGGACGCAAAACTGTCGAAACGGAATCGATCGATCAACAGGTGAGAAATCTGGCCTTGCCTGGCCTTATTACTGATATATCGATCAAGTTTCTGATCGATGATCGGAATTTCGTCACCCGCAAGTGTACCGGCATATTTGTAAGCAGGACCTAACGAATTGTAATCGAGCAGGTACTTGCGCCATATATCCGGACTGATCAGTGCGAAATCATGCCAGTTAAGGCCCAATTTATGCGCTTGCTTGTGCTGCAGGGGACGCATCGTGCTTTTACCCGATGCGGAGGCGCCTTTTACGTTTATCACAACAGCCTGGGTTTGCGGTGGCAAGAGCAGGTAACCCTCGGCGTTGGCGGCTTGCTGAATATAGGGTGAAATCATTTCACCGATAACTTCGCTACCATGATCGTTGCAAACCAGTCCGCATACCAGTGTCGTCAGTAGTGCCTTATCGCTGACTAAACGACCATGCTTGATAATGATCGCATTCGCAACTTTTGACAGAGCGGAATACATCGATCGCAGCAATGGATTGTCGCTAGAGTCAATCTTATTCTCCCAACTGGATAGAATCTGCTGATGGCGCTGTTCGACACTCTCGGATTTATTTGTTCTCGCTTTCCCTGTTTTGCTCCTGAACAGATTTGCCAGGCTAAATGTATTGCGATTTTTTTCCATGCTGGTGGATTCGACGAACAGGCTGGCCGCCAGTTCGCTTTCAACCAGGGTATTGATCTGGAGACTAAATTCATTGAAACGCTCAACGATATGCGCCATATGCGGCTGGATGTAATCAGCCAAAATAGCATCGACTATGTTGCGGTAATTGACACCCAGGTCCTCATATTTCGACCCGTCAGAAACAAAAATATCCGCGGAGACACGGATCAACAGCTCATGCACCACCAGCCTCTCGGGGCGGAAACAAATAATTTGCTGAATACTCAGTCCAGTAAAATCACTTAATTCTGTAGCAGCTTCAATACTGGTAAATACATTCTGCGACCGAAACATGGTCGAAAGAGGCAGGTATTCTAACGGCAGGGTTGATTTTATATCGGGATTCCAGGGGCCTGCTTCCCGCTCGTCTAACGGCTCTGTTGCCATAAAGGTTAAACCTCCTCCCCCTGATAACCGACAATATAGGCTATCTAGCCAGCTTTGACCTCTCCCCGGCTTACTGCTTAGCCTGAACTATGACTCGAGTGGTCGTTCCTTGATATAGACTGACTCTTGCTGAATTTTATTATTTAACAGGCTTACGCAGGCATACAATGCTTTCAACGCAGGCGTATCGACGCCGGTCATTTCACCCAGTTCGATTACCACGCCTAACATGCCGTCAATTTCAAGCGGCTTTCCGGCCTCGACATCCTGCAACATTGATGTTTTATGCTTACCCACTCCCTCGGCACCCTCAATACGCCTGTCAATCGTCACCCGAAATGAAGCGCCCAGGCATTCGGCAATCTGTTGTGCCTCAGTCATCATCGTTCTGGCGAGTTCCCGGGTCAGCGGATATTGGCAGATGTCGACGAGGGTGGAATGACTCAGCGCGCTAATTGGATTGAAGGTAAGATTACCCCACAGCTTCAACCAGATTTCAGAACGAATATCAGTCAGTACGCGAGACTTGAATCCAGCTTCAGTGAAAAGCCCGGACACCATTTTTAGTCGATCCGATTCACTGTTATCAAGCTCACCCACTGGAAAACGATCCCCCTCTACATGCTGAATTACGCCGGGCTCGGCAATGCTAGCTGCCGGGTAGGCAATGCAACCTACGATTCGCTTCGGGTCGATACTGTTTGCCAGTACGCCACCCGGGTCAACTGTTTCTACGATGCGATTTTCGTAATCGCCACCATTGCCCTGGAAATACCACCATGGAATCCCGTTTTGCAGGGCAACCATGACCGTATCGGGTCCGAAAAGTGTTTTTAATTCTTCGATAACAGGTGCAATCTGGTGTGCTTTCAGAGCAAGTAGAACCACATCCTGAGGCCCACACTCTGTCATATCGTCGGTTGCAAATACATCGCGCACACAGGTCTCTTCGCCATTTTGACGCAGGGTCAAACCATTTTGCTTAATTGCAGCCAGATGCGGTCCGCGAGCTATTAGTGAAACTTCATGCCCTTGTTGAGCAATTCGAACGCCCAGGAAACCGCCGATTGCCCCGGCACCAACAACACATACTTTCATCCTAATAAACTCCAAATTTATGATTACTACTGCTTGAACCGAAGTTTCAGGCGAAAAACTAACTGCCGAATCGATCGCCGGCTTTAATTCCACTCGCTGCCGCATACTCGGTGGCGCTGATTTTACCTTCTCCAGCAGGGCGCACGCGCGCAATCTGGATACCGCCTTTGTCACCTGCCGCAACCAAAATTCCATTTTCATTAACTTCGCAGACGACACCCGCGTCACCTTCAACACTATGGACAAGGCGGCTGTCGTAAATTTGTACGGTCACATCGTTGACAGTTGTCCAGGCACCGGGTTGAGGATTAGCCGCACGGATAGTATTGTAAACCTCTGCGGCAGGTTTGCTCCAGTCAATTTCGGCCTGCACTTTTCCAAACCAGGACTCGTAACTACCCTCATCCAGATTTTGTACCTGTTTCGGGGCAGTGCCCGCCTTGACCAGATCGAGCGACTCAATCATCGCGTCAACACCCAGCGGAAATAACTTGTTAAAATAAATATCAGCCAGGGTTTCGTCCGCTCCGATATCACACTCCTTCTGCATCAATACTGGACCTTCATCGAGCCCTTCATTGGGCCAGAAAATAGTGAGCCCGGTACGCGTCGCACCCATCGCAATTGGCCAGTTGATCGACGATGGCCCGCGATGCATTGGCAACAGGGATGGATGGTATTGAAATGATCCCAGTTTCGGTGCATCAAGAACCGGTTGCGGGATAAACAGCAGTACGTAGGCCATGATGCACACATCTGCGTCGAATGATTGCATCAATTCGAGTGATTCAGGCGTTTTCCATGACGCCGGTTGATGTACCGGTATGCCTTTTTCCAGCGCCAGCTCTTTTACCGGATCGAGTGGCCTGCCTTCCTTATCCGGTGCGGTACAAACTGCAACGATGTGTTCTTGCCTTTCTAGCAGACGTTCGAGAACCGCCTTGCCAAATGCCTGTTGCCCATGAACTACTATACGCATATCGATACCCTTGTTATTGGTTTGCTTATATTGCGCCAGATTCTCTGATTTCGGCTATTTCGGCGGCGCTATATTCCAGCACCTCGGCGAGGATTTCATCCGTGTGCTCACCCAGCAACGGTGAGCGGGTCACTTCGACCGCACTATCTGACATCTTGATCGGACAACCGACTGTTAAATAATTACCTCGCTCGGGGTGCTCAACCTCGACGATGGTGCCGGATTCACGCAATGATGGTTCCTCGGCAATTTCTTTCATAGAAAGAATCGGGCCAACCGGAATATCAATCGGGTTACATATATCCATGACTTCAAATTTGGTTTTGGTCATCGTCCACTTTTCAATTTCATCAAACACTTCGTTGAGTCGCGACAGACGAGCAGGCGGCGTCGCGTAGTCGGCATCTTCTTTCCACTCCGGCTTTCCAATCACGTCGCATATTTTTTGCCAGACAGCTGCCTGAGTTATGAAATAGGTATATGCATTAGGGTCGGTTTCCCATCCTTTACATTTCAAAATTCGACCCGGTTGGCCACCACCGGAATCGTTTCCAGCTCGTGGGGTGGCATCGCCAAACTCGACACCTTCGCCATGTTGCGAATATTCCTTGAGTGGCCCATGATCAAGCCGTTGTTGATCGCGCAGTTTCACCCGGCACAAATTGAGCACGGAATCTTGCATTGGTGCCAGCACGCGTTGCCCGCGTCCGGTTTTTTCACGTTGTATTAATGCCGCCGTAATGCCCAGTGCAAGATGAATCCCAGTACCAGAATCACCAATTTGCGCGCCGGTTACCATCGGTACACCATCGTGAAAGCCGGTAGTTGAAGCCGAGCCACCGGCACATTGCGCGACATTCTCATACACCTTACAGTCTTCGTATGGGCCAGGCCCAAAACCTTTTACCGAAGCCATAATCATTCGCGGGTTCAGCTCCTGTATGCGCTCCCAGCCAAAGCCCATACGATCGAGTGCACCCGGGGCGAAATTTTCCACCAGCACATCACATTTTTTTACCAGGCGCTCAAGCACCTGTTTACCAGTTTCATTTTTAGAGTTAAGCGTTAGCGAACGCTTATTGTGATTCAGCATTGTAAAATACAGGCTGTCCGCACCTTCCACATCTACCAGTTGCTTACGCGTGGCATCACCCACGCCGGGGCGCTCTACTTTAATCACATCTGCGCCCATCCAGGCTAACAATTGCGTACAGGTGGGCCCAGATTGGACGTGTGTGAAATCCAGAATTCTGAGACCGTCTAGTGCTTTGGACATTGTTTACCTCTAACTTAAAATGATTATGTTTAAAGTGGGAAATCGCCAGCTATGAATATAACCCGGCAATTTCGCACTCGGTTAAATATCGATTTATTTGTACATCGTCTGCGCTTTGGTTCCGGGCGCATATTCGTTCGGATCCACCCATACATTCACCACCGCACATTTTCCGGTTTTTGCAATCGCTTCACGCGCGCGTTGCATCGCGGGTTGAATCTCTTTGGCTTCATGGACTTCTTCACCATAGCCACCAATCATTTCTGCAAACTTGGAGAAAGGCACATCGCCTAACTTATTGCCCACATCACCCCGCTCCTGACCATATTTTGCAAGCTGGCCATAACGAATTTGATTCATCGCCGAATTATTACCGATCACCGCCAGATAGGGTGCGCCGAAACGTTGCGCGGTTTCCATATCATACGAGGTCATGCCAAATGCGCCATCACCATAGAGACAGATAACTTCCTTATCCGGGTGTGCCAGTTTGGCAGCCATTGAAAAACCGGTTCCCACCCCAAGCGAGCCGAGCGCACCGGGATCCATCCATTGACCGGGATTACGCGGCCGTACCGCCTGCGCTGAAATGGTAACAATATCGCCGCCATCACCAATGTAAATAGTATTTTCACCGAGGAATTCATTGATCTCATATGCAAGCCGATAGGGGTGAATTGGACTCTGATCGGTGGTAAACATCGGCATCAATTTTTCCAGTTTGGTCACTTCAATATCGCGTAGTTCCTGCATCCACTTTTGCCGTTGCTGGCTCCCACCCGCATCCATGCGGCCCGATGCAGCCTGCTCGACAGCTGCCAGGATTGCACCCGGATCACCCACCAGGCCGAGACTGATATCGCGATTCTTACCGACTGTCGCATAACTTTGATCAATCTGTACCAGAGTGGCATCTTTAGAGATACGCTTGCCATATCCCATTCTGAAATCGAAAGGCGTGCCAACAATTATGATCACATCCGCATTCTTGAACGCATCGCTGCGCGTACGATCAAAATGATGTGGATCGCCCTGCGGCAACATACCCCTGCTCGCACCGTTCATATAGGCCGGAATATCCAGCGCTCGCACAAAACTGATAGCCGCTTCATGCCCTTGCGAAGACCATACCTGTTGACCAAGCAATACCGCCGGCCGCTCTGCCTTGACCAGGATGTCTGCCAGTTTTTCGATATCGGCGGGATCGCCGATAGACTTCACTGATGCACGATATGAACCCGGCTGCGGGATCACTGCTGTTTCGACAGGAATTTCACGATCTAGAATATCTCGTGGAATTTCAAGATAAGAAGGGCCGTAGACGCCATTGAAGCATTCGCGGGCTGCCATAGCCACCATATCGGCAATGCGTTCTGTCGAGAACACACCCGAGGCAAACTTGGTAATCGGTTTCATCATATCGACATGCGGAAGATCCTGTAATGAACCCATCTTATGTTGGCTCAATGAACTCTGTCCGCCGATGTGCAGTATTGGACTTTCGGACCGAAATGCGGTCGCCACACCAGTCATCGCATTGGTACAACCAGGGCCAGCCGTAGTAACAACACAACCCAGCTTGCCTGTCTGGCGTGCATAGCCATCAGCCGCGTGTGCTGCGGTCTGCTCGTGACGCACGTCGACTATGCGAATACCCTCGTCGAGACAACCATCGTAAATATCGATGATATGACCACCACATAGGGTAAATATAGTATCTACTCCCTCAGCCTTGAGCGCCTTTGCAACCAGATGCCCACCGGATATAACCGATCCATCCTTATTTTTTTGCTTCAGGGTATCGCTTGCTGTATCCGAAACTACCCTGCTCTCTTTAGCTGTTGTCATCATTCACCTCTAGAATTTTGCAGCCGGGTTAACCTTCATTAATCGCTCTGCGGTGGCCACCTTTCGCAGAGCTGGCTTAGCAATAATTAATATTAATCTAAATAGTCGACATATTTCTTCACATGCCTGGCTAGTTCTAGCGCGTGATCCCTGGCGAGTTGCTCGGCATGATATGGATCCCGATCTTCTATCGCCTCGATAATTCGGATGTGGTCAATCACCGAGCGAGAAATCCGATCTCGTTGTTTTATGGTACTAGTACGAATTGCGCGCATGTGGAAAAACAGTTGATTTGACATTTCCGTGATCAGGGGTGATTTTCCCAGGCTTATTATGGTTTGATGAAAATCTATATTAGTCTCGGAATATTCGTCAATGTGCGCCTTCGCTTCTTCACTATCATCAAAACTGGTAAATTTTTTGCGTAAACAGGCTATTTCTGCATCACTGGCGCGACTCGTGGCTAATCTTGCCGCCATGCTTTCCAATGCGGCCCAGACATCGATCATATCGAGAATTTCAACTTTCGTTTTACGTACTACGAAAGCACCTCTGCGAGCTATATTCCGTACCAGCCCTTCCTGCTCAAGCCGTGATATCGCCTCACGAACCGGAGTACGGCTTACGCCGAGTTGCTCACCCAGCGCACGCTCATCGAGACGCAGCGGTTCCTGGTTTGAATATATGTTCATCCGGCCTATGATTTCCTTTAGTGCCTCGTAAACCTGTATTTTTAGGGCTTTCGAGGGCTCTAGTGGAACAATATTCAGGTTTTTCACTTTAATCCCCAGAATAAAGTGAAGCTTCGGTCGCTCCCGTAGTGACTAGGCATGCCGATTACGTAGCCTGCTATAGCCTATCTTTAGTACTGGCAGGAATAAAAATATCAATGCGGCGATCATGATTGGTCCAGAATAGGTGCGGGTAAAAAATATTGCGAAAGACCCATCACTAATAATCAATGACTGGCGCAGCGCCGGTTCGGCCAGAGGCCCTAACACGATCGCAAGTACCGCAGGCGCCAGAGGATAATCAAGCTTACGCATCAGATAGCCGACGATACCGAAAATAACCATCAGCCAGACATCATGCAGGGACTGGGTTGGCGCATAGCCACCAATCAAACACAATATAAAAATAATGGGGGCTAAAATCGTAAATGGGGTTTTCAGTATTTTTATGAAGACAGGGATAAATGCAATATTAATCAAAAGTGAAAACAGGTTGGCCGCGTACAGCGAGGCAATTAATCCCCATACGAAATCACTGTGATCTACAAATAGTCTCGGACCCGGTTCCAGCCCCCAGATAACCATTCCTCCAAGCAATATAGCTGTCGTCGGGGAGCCAGGAATACCCAGGGTTAACATCGGCAACATCGAACCTGTACTCGCCGCATTATTCGCGGCTTCAGGTGCGCAAACGCCTTCTACCGCACCCTGACCAAAATTTTCTGGCTCTTTGGATATCTGCTTGGCGATACCATAGGCCATCAACGAACCAGGCGTCGCACCGGCAGCTGGAAGTATGCCGACAAAGTAGCCAAGAAAAGAACCCATCACGATGGTTTTCCAGGATGACACCAGTTCACGCAAATTGGCCAGGGTTCGCTTTACGGTTACCGTGGCATCAGAAAGCATGCTTTTGCCACCACCGAGATTATGCTCCTCAACCGTCCAGATCATTTCTCCGATACCATAGATTCCAATCGCCAGTACTAAAAAGTTAACCCCGTGCAAAAAGCCGGTGATGTCCCATAGCACCAGGCGAGGTTCCCCGGAAATAATATCGAAGCCAACCGCACTCAATACCAGCCCGATACAAATAGAGAAAATGGTTTTGAAAATATCGTCACCGCCAAGGCCAACAAATGTGGCAAAGGCGAGCAGCATCAATGCAAATTCTTCTGGTGCACCAAATACCAGGGCGACATGGGCGAGTGGGGGTGCAAAAAAGGTAAATAAAACGACAGAGATCGTACCGCCGACGAACGAGGATACTGCAGCGGCGGTCAGAGCTTTATCAGCCAGCCCTTTTTTCGCCAATGGCCGGCCATCAAATGTCGTAGCAACCGCCGTGGATGCACCAGGGATACCGAGCATGATCGATGAAATAGCACCGCCATACATAGCGCCATAATAGATCGCGGCGAGAAATATAATTGCCCCGGTTGGCGGCACCAGGAAAGTCAAAGGTAATAGTATCGCTACACCGTTAACAGAGCCTAGACCGGGCATTGCGCCGATAAATAATCCAAGCGCGCATCCCCCTATGATTAACATCAGGTTTTGAGGTTCAAATACAACAACAAAACCGTCAGCCAGAAGTCCTAGAATTTCAAACATATTCTTTTCTCTATTTCTGTATTAGGGTATACATGGACGCCTAGAAAAACATCTTGTAGAGCGGTATAAACAAGGGCTCTGTAATCCCTTTAGGAAGAATTATTTTTAATGTTATCTCGAAAAAATAAAATATGACTACCGGTATTAAGATGGTGAGCGTGGTAGTAAGTTTCCAGGAATGCTTACCCAAAAAGCGCAGGTAAAAAATCAGGAATAACGGCAACGCACCATAGATCCCGACATACGAAAATAATGCAACAGTAATAATGAGCGAACCGGTAACAGCCGCAACATCTACCAGTACATGGGATTCTATATATACCTTCTCCGAGGAAGCGACTGGACCATGCTTGCGAAACCAGTTATACAATATCCCCAGGCATGAAATCAACATAATGGTTGACAGCCAGAATGGCCAGGCTCCACCACCCGGGCCTTCGTTATCAATCCAGCCGATTGGAAGCTCGTAACTTTTGAACATCAGGTAGATAGAGAAGGCCCCCATCATGATTGCCATTAGCAATTCAGCGGTTCGCACTGTCATGATCGAAAATCTCCCCTATCTACACTGATTATTACGATTAAGTTTTAAACTACTATTTAATTACGCCCATATTTTTGAGCATCACACGATGAACTTCTCGCTCATTCATCCAGTAATTCATGAGCGCATCGCCGGTCAACAGATCACCCTGCAAACTCTTCTTGGTGCGATATCCCTGCCACTTTTCAGAGTTGAATACGCGCGTGAAGAGATCCTTGTAATAAGCAGCTGCTTCTTTACTCATGCCCGGTGCACCAACAACAGTTCGCTGCATGTAATAGACATAATCCTGGCCGAGTTCTTTAAAGGTAGGCGTGTCGGCAAACAGCGGTAAACGCTTATCAGTGAATGCCGCCAGTGCTTTAGTGGTACCGGCCTCATAAAATCCCAGTTGCTCCGATGGATTATTGACGGTTGAGTCCGCATTGTTGCCTGCAAGTTCCTTGGCAACCTTACCGCCACCTTTGTAGGGCACATATTTCATATTCAGACCGTAAGCCTTGTTGAGAAAATCAGTTAGCAGATTATCTTCCGAGTTCTTACCGGTACCGGCCATGATCCATTTACTACCCTTGGCTTTAGCTGCCTTTACAAACTCGTCCATGTTATTGATATCTTTACGATCGGAATTTACCCATAGCAAAAAGGTATCTTCAGCCATGCGAGCCACCGGCGTAAATGTAGAGATATCTACACCTAGTCCTGGTTGACGTAGCGGGGTTGTGTAAAAGCTGTTGAGGGTGAACATGATGGTATGGTTATCACCCTTTTTACCATTCAAGTGGACCAGTGCTTCGGCACCCGAACCGCCAGGCTTATTAACTGGCGTAAATGGAACCGGCGCCATTTTTTCTGATGCAATTATGCTTTGTATTAATCTGACGGCTTTATCCGCGCCGCCGCCTTTACCGGCCATAACTACAAATTCAACTGGTTTTAGCGGCTCCCAGGCATGCCCGATTGCTGGTAAACCTGCCAGTATCGCGCTCGCGCCGATAGCGCAAACCAGTTTAGTGAACGTGCGATGTATTTTAATCATTGTTTTCCTCCAAATTGCGACAGGCCGGAATTGACCCATTGCATATATGCCTCTAACAGGCTACCGGAACTATTGTTAATCAATCCTGAACAAGGATCCCGACCTTATTTATTCCGGTTTATAGTGCCGAGACTAACGGTATACCATTATCTCTATACTCCAGGCAATTATTCTTGATTACCTTGACTCCCTTTAGTGCAGTCTTAATCAGGCTGAAAAATGCTTTATCCCGGCCAACCAATATGACCCTGGAACGGCACTAGCATATTTATTGACTTGCTCCAATGTCGTGTTTTTTGCTCTAATTCCAATTTGGTATACAATATGCCAGATGCAAATTTACGCCGACAGGAACTAAATGTAAAGTTTTATGACTGTTTAGAAAAATTTGTAGCTAGTTGTAGCAGCTGAGGCATCTCACAAAGCCACAAAACGCGCAAAAGCTAAACGTGAGTTAATCAGGGGCTATTCGGCAGATGAGTTATGAATGGTGATATCGATAAAGCACTTTCCGATCAGCTATTACGACCATGAATCTGTGGCTAATCAGCTAACGACTGACGCCCTCGACCCATTCAGCAAGAAACCGGCGTTTAAATTTCACGCCATAAAAATTGAAAGTGTCTAAATGACTCGAATACATTAGAATCGCTACCGCGATTTAACCGACAGTATGATTTACAGGAAACTCTGATTGAGTCTCCCTACTACCAATCTATTGAATATAAAAGAGAGCACTGATGAATTTACACGAATACCAGTCAAAAGATCTTTTCCGCTCCTACGGCATTCCGGTGCCAAAGGGCAGGGTCGCGTTTTCTGCCAGCGAAGCAGTGGATGCAGCCAATTCCCTGGGCGGGGACAAAGTCATTGTCAAAGCACAGGTTCACGCAGGTGGGCGCGGCAAGGCAGGCGGTGTAAAAATCGTTGACACTGCCGAAGCGGCGGGTGAATTCGCTGATTCGATGCTGGGCACCAATCTGGTTACCTTTCAAACCGATGCCAGGGGGCAACCCGTCAACCGTGTTCTGGTCGAGGAAACCTGCGACATCGCTAACGAACTGTATCTTGGTGCGGTGCTGGATCGATCCAGCAGCCGTGTTGTGATTATGGCTTCGACTGAAGGCGGTGTCGAAATCGAAAAGGTTGCACATGAAACGCCTGAGAAAATTCTTAAAGCGACGATCAATCCGCTAGTCGGCATCATGCCCTATCAGTGTCGTGAACTGGCTTTTGGTCTTGGCTTGAGTGGTGATCAAATAAAACAATTTAGCAAACTACTCACCGGCCTGGGCAAGCTGGTGGTCGAAAAAGACCTGGCCCTGGTCGAAGTGAACCCGCTGGTGATCACCGCGAGTGGCGACCTGTTGTGCCTCGACGGTAAAATTACTATAGATAGCAACGCGTTATTTCGCCACCCTGATCTTGTCGAAATGCGTGATAAATCTCAGGAAGATGAGCGTGAGAATCGCGCCGCGGAGTGGGACCTCAGTTATGTCGCACTCGATGGTGAAATCGGTTGCATGGTGAACGGTGCCGGGTTGGCGATGGCGACCATGGATATTATCAAGCTTAACGGTGGAGAACCGGCTAATTTCCTCGATGTCGGCGGGGGTGCCACCAAAGAACGTGTCGCCGAGGCGCTGAAAATCATCTTATCGGACGAAAAGGTTAAGGGTATTTTAGTCAATATTTTTGGTGGCATTGTACGTTGCGATTTAATCGCCGAAGGTATTATCGCAGCAGTTGCAGAAGTAAAAATATCTGTACCAATCGTGGTACGTCTCGAGGGGACTAAAGCCCCGGAAGGCGCTGAACTTTTGAATAACAGTGGTTTGAACTTGATAACGGCTGAAGATCTGGGTGAAGCCGCGGTGAAAATCGTAACTGCCGTTGGAGAAGCAAAATGAGCGTATTAATCGACAAACACACCAGAGTCATTTGCCAGGGCTTTACTGGCAAACAGGGTACCTTTCATTGTGAGCAGGCAATCGCTTACGGCACCAAAATGGTAGGAGGTGTAACACCCGGTAAGGGGGGACAAACACACCTCGACCTGCCAGTTTTTAATACGGTTCGTGATGCCGTCAATGAAACTGCCGCCGATGCTAGCGTGATTTATGTACCGGCAGCTTTTTGCAAAGATTCGATTATCGAAGCCGCAGAATCCGGTATCGGTTTAATCGTATGCATCACCGAAGGTGTCCCAACGCTTGACATGCTGGAAGCTAAAATTGCGGTTGAACAAAGCGGCGCTCGATTAATAGGACCAAATTGCCCGGGCATTATCACCCCGGACGAATGCAAGATTGGCATTATGCCCGGATCGATACACATGGCCGGTAAAGTTGGCGTCGTTTCACGTTCCGGCACACTCACTTACGAATGTGTCAAGCAGACCTCAGATCTCAACTATGGTCAAAGCACTTGCATTGGTATTGGCGGCGACCCCATTCCCGGCACTAACTTCATCGATACATTGGCGCTGTTCGAAGCCGATCCTGCAACACAGGCTATTTTGATGGTCGGTGAAATCGGTGGTAGCGCAGAAGAAGAAGCAGCGGAATTTATTCAAAGCAACGTTAGCAAACCCGTAGTTTCCTATATTGCCGGGGTTACCGCACCGAAAGGAAAACGCATGGGTCACGCAGGAGCGATCATTGCAGGTGGCAAAGGCACCGCCGCAGAAAAATTTGCCGCCCTGGAGAAAGCGGGCGTTCACACCGTTAGATCACCGGCCGAACTAGGCAAAGGTGTGCAGCAAGCAACGGGCTGGTAGCGGGCCGACCGCGCCGCATCCTGCGCGGCAAACAGGATTAAACAACTTTATAGAACGGCGAAATCCTTCGCCGTTCTAGCACCATCCCAAATACCGGGAATATCACGGTTCGCGGGCCTACGCCTATACTTTTGCCTACCCACGCCTATACTGACAATGTCCTACGCCGTTTCGGCTAATTCCCATCCGCAGGTAAAGCCGACAGATGAGCCGCCCCTCCCACATATTACCGGTGATTATTTTTTCGCAATTTACCGGGACATCGTTATGGTTTGCCGGAAATGCAGTAGTGCTCGATTTGCAGCGCGACTGGGGGCTTGCCGAGCACTCGCTAGGCTATATTACCGCGGCAGTACAGCTGGGGTTTATCGTCGGCACGCTGGCATTTGCCTTTCTAGCGATCGCCGATCGATTTTCGCCACGTTGGGTATTTTTTGCCTGCTCAATGGCTGGTGCCCTGGCCAATATCGCATTACTGGCCGCACCCGAAGGCCTGTCAGGACTGCTGCTGCTAAGGTTTGTCACCGGATTTTTTCTCGCTGGAATATATCCTGTGGGGATGAAAATTGCCGCTGGATGGTTTGAAAAGGGGCTGGGGCGAGCGCTCGGGTATCTGGTCGGCGCATTGGTGCTAGGTACTGCCTTCCCCCACCTAATTCGCAGTAGCGGTGCCGAATTACCCTGGCAACAGGTAATGACTGGTGTTTCGGTACTGGCCAGCATCGGTGGTATAACAATGTTGTTGCTGGTTCCCGATGGACCTTATCTAGCGAAAGCCTCCGCCTTTAACCCCCGGGTTCTGGCAATAATTTTTCGCTCTAAATCCTTCCGCGCATCCGCTTTCGGTTATTTTGGCCACATGTGGGAATTGTATACTCTATGGGCATTCATCCCAATCTGGTTACTCGCCTATAGCGAGATGCACGGCATTACCTTCAATATTCCACTGTGGTCGTTCCTGGTAATTGGGATCGGATTTTTCGGCTGTGCCATAGGTGGAGTAATTTCGACAAAAATCGGCAGTGTGAAAGTGGCCGGCAGCCAGTTGACTGTATCAGGCATTTGCTGCTTGTTGTCACCGCTATTTTTCAACGCTGAGCTAAGCTTGTTTATTGTTTTCCTGTTTATCTGGGGTATTACGGTGATCGGCGATTCACCCCAGTTTTCCACCTTGAATGCGGAAAATGCCCCGCGTGAATATGTCGGCTCAGCACTAACCATTGCCAATTCAATCGGTTTTCTGATTACGGTTTTCAGCATTCAACTGGTTAACTCGCTGCTTCCAGTGATCGGGCCCGAGTATATATTCTGGTTACTGATCCCGGGGCCGGTAGTAGGACTGTGGATGATGAAACCATTACTTAGGGCTCAAAAGTCGCATTGAAAATTCAGCTTTCATTACCGGCCTGCCTGTTTAACCTACAGGTAATTGCTTCAGCGATGATACAAAACTCAGATTGATTAGCCCCGTTTTTCGGAATAACATCAACATTACTAATAAAGGTAATATTCAACGGGCTTATAGGCAACTGTTCATCCACCTTTCCGAGGTCAATCGACATCGAAGGAGAATGTTACTAATGAGGTTAAATCAAATCACATGACGACAACACGAGGGAATTTTCGTACCACCCTTGCTGCCACTACAGCGGGGAGTTACGCCGATGATAAACCTGTTTAAAAGACATCAATCCCTTATTTACGCATTATCTATATTCCTCCTGCTGTCCGCATGGTTGGCATCGGGATTTTTCTCATCTAATGAGCAAATGCCAGCAGAACAAACAGCCGCGCCAGCCCGGTCGATGATACAGAAGGTGCGTGTGCGGGTTCCCGAGGTAAATCGTGTTATCCAGGAAATAGTGCTTAATGGTAGAACCGAGCCAGCACGTGCTGTCACATTACGAGCCGAGGTAGAAGGAAGGGTCGTCGCCATCGCGTCTGGCAAGGGCAGCGTCGTGCGCGAGGGTGAAATTATCGTGCAACTGGATGAGCGTGACCGCAAGGCACGCCTGGCGGAAGCCCATGCACTGCTCAAACAGCGTGAGCTCGAATATGAGGGCATCAAAAAATTACAGAAAAATAACCTGCTGTCAGAAATACAACTGGCCAATATTGGTGCCCAACTGGCTACTTCCAAAGCTCAGGTAAAGCGTATCGAGCTAGAAATTAGTAATACCAGCGTGACAGCTCCCTTTGACGGCATTTTAGATAGACTGCAAGTCGAAGAAGGCAGTTACCTCAAGGTCGGAGACGAAATCGGTCGTCTACTCGAACAGGATCCGGTCATTTTTGTTGGTTACGTCAGCCAGCAGGAAAGGCATCGCCTGGTTTTGGGCGATACGGGAATAGCCTATCTCGTCACCGGAATGGTAGTTGAAGGCGAACTTCGATATATCGCTTCTGAGGCGGACCCGATCACGCGCACATTCAGGGTCGAGTTACAAATCCCCAATCCGGATAGATCACTTGTTTCTGGCATCACTGCAGAGATTCGTATTCCTGTGCGGTTCGTTTCAGCGATCCAGCTCTCCCCCGCCCTGCTCTCCCTGAGTAGCGACGACGTACTCGGAATAAAGATCGTCAACTCACAGGATAGAGTGGAATTTCTGCCCGCGCAGGTGGTCAAGTCGTCAGCCGAAGGACTCTGGATTAGCGGATTACCCAAAGAGATCAGGATTATTACGGTTGGCCATGGGTTTGTGCGTGCCGGAGATAAGGTAATCCCGGTTAACGAACAAGATATTGCCAAAAGTGCTGAGAGCAACTAATGGCGACTGTCATCGATGCCGCTATTGAACGGTCGCGACCGGTACTACTGATTCTTTGTCTCATTCTGGTGGCGGGAACAGTGTCCTACGTGACCATTCCCAAGGAAGCTGACCCGGATATCGCAATCCCGATTATTTATGTCTCAATCAGCCACGAGGGAATATCCCCGGAAGATGCCGAACGTCTGCTTATTCGTCCGATGGAGAACAAGTTACAGAACATCGAGGGCGTAAAAGAGATGCGCTCGACAGCGGTAGAGGGGAATGCATCCATCGTGCTGGAATTTGATGCCGGTTTTGACAGTGATACCGCCCTCACAGATGTTCGAGAACAGGTAGATATCGCCCGCGACGATTTACCTGAAGATACCGATGAACCCTCGGTGAATGAGGTTAACATCGCACTCTTCCCGGTGTTAGTCGTCACCCTTTATGGCGATGTTGCCGAGCGGATTATGGTAAAGACCGCGCGTGATTTGCGCGACCAACTGGAGTCACTCCCGGGCGTACTGGAAGTTGATATAGCGGGAGACAGGGAAGATCTGGTTGAAGTTCTAATCGATCCCGTGCGGATAGAAAACTACCAGCAGTCGCAAGAAAGTCTGACTCGGTTTATAGCACGAAATAATGAACTGGTTGCTGCCGGTGCATTGGACACAGGGAGCGGTCGTTTCGCTATCAAGGTGCCGGGTTTGTTTGAAAACGTAGAGGATATTATGTCGCTGCCCATTATGGTCAGCGGAGACAGTATGGTGAAATTTTCCGATGTCGCAGTGGCTAGCCGTACCTTTAAGGATCCCACCGCCTTTGCCCGGGTTAATGGCCAACCAGCAGTTGCGCTGGAAGTAACCAAACGTATCGGTACCAACATCATCGATACCATTGCTGCGGTGCGACGCCTGGTAGCCCTGGAGCAGAGTAACTGGCCACCCGGCATCCAGGTGCTATTCAGCCAGGATAAATCAAACGATATTCGCGACATGCTGTATGACTTGCAGAACAATGTCATCGCTGCGGTACTATTGGTGATGATCGTAATTGTTGCAGTTTTGGGCCTCAGGACCGCAGGCCTGGTGGGTCTCGCGATTCCAGGATCTTTCCTTGCAGGCATTCTGGTGCTGGCGATGATTGGCCTGACTGTAAACGTCGTGGTGTTATTTGCACTGATTATGTCGGTGGGAATGTTAGTCGATGGGGCCATTGTTGTGGTCGAGTTGGCCGACCGAAAAATGGCTGAAGGCCTGCCGAGGAGACAGGCATACGCAGCAGCTAGCAATCGCATGGCATGGCCGATTATCGCGGCAACCGCTACTACTCTGGCTGCTTTTATGCCGCTACTGTTCTGGCCCGGAATAGTGGGCGAATTCATGAAATACCTGCCCATTACCCTGATCGCAACTCTAACCGCATCGTTGTTTATGGCGCTGGTATTTGTACCGACACTGGGGTCATTAATTGGCAAGCGGGCACCCGATAGCGAACGTCAAACCGAAGTTCTGGTAGCGGCCGAAAATGGGAACCTGGACGTGATTACGGGCTGGACCGGGCGCTACATCAAGTTCCTGCAAGTAGCTATTCATTATCCAAAATCTGTTGTGGTGCTGGCTATCGCTATTCTGGCAACTGTTTATGCGGGCTACGGCACTTTCGGCAAAGGTGTAGAGTTTTTCCCCGATGTCGAACCGCAACAGGCCCTCATACAGATCCGGGCGCGTGGAGATCTTTCTATCGTCGAACGTGACCAGTTGGTACGTGAAGTCGAGATGCGCATTCTCGACATGGGTGAATTCGCCAGCATTTATTCGCGCAGTGGTTTCCAGTTTCGCGCACAAGTCAGCGAGGATGCTATAGGTTTAATCCAGCTGGAACTAATCGACTGGAAATTACGCCGCCCTGCCAAGGAAATAATGGCAGAGGTACGTCAGCGAACCAACGATCTTGCCGGTATCATTATAGAAGTACAGCAACAGGAATCTGGTCCTCCTGTGGGCAAGCCAGTACAAGTTCAACTTAGTTCACGCTATCCGGAACTACTGCCAGCAGCGGTCGCTCAAGTACGCAGCGCGCTCGAAGAAATTGGCGGTTTCGTAGATGTGAACGATTCAAGATTCATCCCCGGAATAGAATGGCAACTACGGGTGGACAGGGCAGAAGCCAGTCGTTACGGCGCTGACATAACAACAGTGGGCAGTCTAATCCAGCTGGTCACTAATGGTATTCGGGTTGGATCGTATCGCCCCAACGATACCGATGACGAGGTCGAAATCCGGGTTCGCTATCCAGTCGGTAACCGCAGCATCGACCAACTGGATCGACTGCGCATTCCGTCTGAGCGAGGTGCCGTACCGCTCAGTAATTTTGTTACGCGCCTGGCCAAACACAAAGTAGGCACTATTAAACGTAGTGACGGGCGAAGGGTAATGACGGTGGAAGCGGACGTCGAAGAGGGAATATTGGCGGACTTTAAGGTAAGCGAGATTCGCAACTGGCTGGCCCAGGCTGAAATGGATCCGCGTATCGAGTTTACCTTCAAAGGTGAGGACAAGGAACAAAGAGAGGCGGAGGCATTTCTGGTTAAAGCATTTGGCGTTGCCCTGTTCGTGATGGCTATCATTTTAGTGACACAATTCAACAGCTTCTATCAGGCGTTACTGATTTTGAGCGCGGTCTTCTTTTCCACCATAGGTGTGCTCCTGGGCCTGTTGGTCACCGGACAGCCCTTCGGAATAGTAATGAGCGGCGTGGGTGTCATCGCGCTGGCTGGCATCGTGGTGAACAATAATATCGTGCTTATCGACACTTATAATCGGCAACGAAAAAGTGGTAGGGATGCCTTCGAGTCGGTACTTCGAACCGGAGCCCTGCGCTTACGGCCAGTACTGCTAACAACCGTAACCACCATTCTTGGCCTTTTACCCATGGTGCTTGGCATCAATATTGATTTTATCGGGCGAGAAATTACCGTTGGCGGTCCGTCTACTCAATGGTGGACACAATTAGCAACCGCAATTGCTGGAGGTCTGGCTTTCGCCACCGTATTGACGCTTATTATGACTCCCTGCCTGCTATTGCTGGGTGATAAAAAAACAGTCGATAAGTTAGCAGAAGAGAGTAATTTATTGGTAAATAGCTAAATCTGAAAATGATTTTGATTTAATCGCTGATAACAAACCTTTGCGTTCTTTGAAAAACTACCGAGCAAGCACTGATGATAAATGTATGTTAGATGACACCCAATCACCTGCTATCGAAAAAGTCTACGGGGTGTTAAAGCAGCGAGGGCAATACAGGCCGGGGTAACAGATTTGAAAGTATATTTAGTACAGCACGGCGAGGCGGAGAGCAAAGAGGTGAATCCGCAAAGGCCTCTAACCGAACAGGGTATGAGAGATGTGCAGCGTATTGCCGGGGCGCTCAAACAGGCAGGGGTGGAGGTAAAACGAGTAATCCACAGTGGCAAACTGCGCGCCCGGCAAACCGCCGAAATAATAGCCATTGAACTCGCCCCAGAGCTGCCGCTGGAGACCAGTGATTTGATCAACCCTAACGACAGTCCCGGTGGGTTTGACTTGCAAAGTAACAACTGCAACACGGACACCATGATAGTCGGCCATTTACCATTTATGGCTAAACTGGTATCACGGCTGCTAACTGGTGATGACGACGTCACGCCTGTAGCCTATCAACCCGGTAGTGTCGTCTGCCTCGAATTAACTGCAGATAATAACTGGCACATCAACTGGATGTTACGACCGGAATTACTGGCTTAGCCTGTGTTGAAAATCTGGACCCAATCCCGGTTTCCATACAACTGAGGGCAACCGATTCCTATAATCAGGCTCTCAAATTTCGCATTTCAGCCGCGAGGAAATACTACCTTATCGCGGCGCAAGAAAACTTCAGTGCTACCCTGTTACTGGTTACCGGGTCACCCAGGTAATATACGACCTACCAGCCGTTTACCCGATCCCACTTTTCAGATACAACTCCGTTTTCAATAATATTAAATTGATCATAAGCGGCGGCTGTCATGCACGCGTGAACCGGGAGAATACGCAAATGAGAACCGACCGGGAAAAGCTCATAGTCGTTTACATCCCTGATGTGTACATGACCATGCTCCTGACTAACGGAATTGACATAGAGTTCGGGTACGAGGGTACCGTCCGGGTTGCAAATTTGACCATAACCCACTTCAGGCCTAAATTTGTCAGCGCCCCTGTCTTTCGACAGTGCCAGACCGCCAGCGTCCAGTAAGATCTTACCCGCTGTTTTATTATGGCCGATGACACAGCTTAAAACGCTTAGTGCAATTTCATCAGTTTCACAGACTCCACGCGACTGTTGGTCCATATCAAAAACGGTATAAACACCGGCGCGCAATTCAGTTATTCCGGACAGGTCTTTTGCATAAAGAGCGGTCGGTGTCGAACCCAGGCTGACGGTCTCTACTTCATAGCCAGCTGCACGAATCCACGTTGCGGCACTTAATACAGCTTCACGCTCCTGTTGTGCAATTTTTTCGATTGCTAATCTGTTGTTGACCCCATAGGAGTGGCCCGCATGGGTGAGAACACCCTGGAGATGGGCCGCAGATTTTGCGATTAATTCGGCAATAAGCAGTAATTCTTCACTTTCAGCCTGTAGCCCACCACGGTTGTCCCCGCAATCAATCTCGATCAATAATTTATATCTGGTGTCGCTTTGATTGGCGTCAGCGGCGATGACCCGGGCCACTTCCAGGTTG
Organism: uncultured bacterium; assembly: GCA_965370015.1. Lineage (GTDB taxonomy): Bacteria > Pseudomonadota > Gammaproteobacteria. Next base: position 21,399 of record CBDUSZ010000015.1, read on the forward strand.
TCTGTCATGATTTTCAAATCAGCACCAGCTGCCATCAGGCTTGCGACTTCGGGCAGTTTTGTCGGCACCATACCAACCGCGTAGGTGATATCTCTAAAGCCATGTTCGAAAAAATAGCTAGCTTCTTTCAGGGTTGAAACCGTGATACCCCTCGCTCCCGCCGCCATGAGAACCTCTGCCGCCTTCGCCGCCTTCAGAGTTTTTAGATGCGGGCGCAACTGAACTCCCAAACGATCCGCCCTGCCCTGCATACGGGCGATGTTGGCCATCAGCTTTGTTTTATCCAAAAGAAGGGCTGGAGTGGCAAGTTTGGTGAAGATCATTTGCGCATCCTGTGAGGAATTTTTCGCTAGAATAACACCAGCCGGCTAATGAGTGCCACGGATAAGGGAACTCCGTCGATCAGACTTGAGCTGAAAGATTAGATCCAGATTGTTTAAGGTGTATTTAGAAATTGCTGTCCAGGTCCACTTAGAAGTGAAAATTTTACCGGCACCAGGAGTCGACCCCCACCCCCTAAACTGCCGATTACAAGTCGTCGATACCAATTCGACGAATCACTTAACCTCTATAAATTTCATACACACTATCAAAAAATCTTTTTTTTATCATAGCTCTAGCACGGCCTGATTATGATAATCTAGCCCACACGAAACTGGAGTCTGAGCATGCCACGCGATCCCCGATATGATGTGTTATTTGAACCTGTAAAAATTGGTCCAGTCACCGCCAGAAACCGATTCTACCAGGTCCCCCATTGCACCGGACTTGGCTGGGTAAGACCCCGCATGGTGGCCACATTGCGCGGTATTAAGGCTGAAGGAGGGTGGGGAGTAGTGTGTACCGAATACTGCTCAATACATCCTGCCTCCGATGACCTGCCCCACCCTAACGCATCGCTATGGGACCAGGGTGATATAAAGGCGCACGCCCTTATGACCGAGCAGGTGCATGCGCATGGTTCCCTCGCGGGTGTCGAGCTCTGGGCAGGTGGCTCGAGCTCCGCAAACCTGTTCACCAATGAAGTTGCCATGGACGTGACAAACCTGCCAAATGCAATAGGGATCCCCTATCAGACGCGCGCCATGGACAAGGCTGATATTCGCGAACTCAGACGTTGGCACAGAAACGCGGCACTGCGCGCCAAGGCAGCGGGCTTCGATATCGTCTATGTCTATGCTACTCACCACTATTTACTGTCACATTTTCTCTCTGCTAAAACCAATACCCGCACCGATGAATACGGCGGTTCATTAGAAAACCGGGTACGGCTGATACGAGAATTAATCGAGGAAACCAAGGATGCAGTCGGAGATACCTGCGCGGTCGCGGTACGATTCTCGGCCGACGAGGGTGGTGAGGGCGATGGTGACCCGGTAATTGGCGAACACCGCGATATGATCGAAATGCTGGCCGAACTGCCGGATCTGTGGGATATCAACATCAACGATTATTCCCGCGAAATGGGGGTATCGCGCTTCATCAAGGAAGCCTCGCTGGAAGCTTATATGTCCTACGTCAAATCTATTACCAGCAAACCTGTAGTAACGGTTGGTCGATTTACCTCCCCGGACACGATGGTTTCGCAGGTGAATCGAGGCATTATAGATTTTATTGGCGCGGCAAGGCCTTCGATTGCAGATCCTTTTTTACCTAATAAGATAGATGAAGGCAGGCTCGATGAAATTCGTGAGTGCATCGGTTGTAATAATTGTTACGTGGGTGATAGCAAGGCGACTCCGATTCGTTGCACTCAGAACCCGACCATTGGTGAAGAATGGCGGCGCGGCTGGCATCCTGAAAAAATCGAACCAAAGGGCTCGGATTCAACCGTTCTCGTAGTAGGCGCGGGTCCTGCGGGTCTAGAGGCGGCTCGCGCGCTTGGGCATCGTGGATATCAAGTTCTGTTAGCGGAAGCGGAACGCGAGTTTGGCGGGCGAGTGACTCGTGAGTCCAGGCTACCTGGCCTTAGTGAATGGATCCGGGTGCGTGACTACCGGGTACAACAAATTCTGCCGATGACTAACGTCGAAACTTACCTGGATAACAGGATGGAAGCTGAAGACGTTGTTGCCATGGAAGCGAACCACATCGTTATCGCCACGGGCGCTAGTTGGCAAGACGATGGCGCAGGCCGATTCAATCAATCTGCGCTATCCGAATTTGGCCCAGCAAACCAGGTTTATACACCCGATGATATTATGGCCGGACGTTTGCCAGAGGGACCAACGCTGATTTTCGACGATGACCATTACTACATGGCCAGTGTGATCGCCGAGCTGCTTCGCGCAAAACAGGTCCCGGTTACCCTGGTAACACCGGAAAGCAGGGTATCTGCATGGGGCGACATGACTTCAGAACAGGAGCAAATTCAGCGGCGCATGCTAGACACAGGTGTGCAGATAATTACCGCACATGGTTTATCCGCTTTCAATGGACAAGAGGCACAAATTGAATGTATTTATACTGGAAACATTAAAACTATAAAAGCCGAAGCCGTCGTTACTGTCACCATGCGAAACCCCAACGAAACTTTGTTTCGTGAGTTACAGCGGAGATTCGAAATCGACACCGATTATAAGCCCGAATCGTTATGCCGAATCGGAGACTGTGAAGCACCATCGATTATTGCAGGTGCGGTTTTCGCTGGCCACCGCTACGCACGCGAACTTGACACCGAGGTAAATCCTGACAATCGAATCAAATACGACAGGGTGTTTTTCGAAGATGAATAATCAGTTACCACCTTCACAAATATTTCTGCAAACCCTGCTCCGATATTACGAAGAAGAAATTAGCGGTGAAGCTTATTTTTATGCGCTGTCAGAGCATTTCGCCGAACGTGAAAAAATCATATTACTTGCCAGAATTGAACGTCGTGCGGCTGAGGCAGTCCGGCCCCTGCTGGAAAAATATGGACTCACGCCACGTGACGAATCGGTCTGCCACAGCGAAGGGAAGGGCCACCTGGAAATACACAAATCCTATAGCTGGGAGGAATTCATGACCTATATCGTCGAGCGATATCCGGGTTATGTCGAAGATTTCAGGGCACTGGAACAGATGGCTCCAATCGAAGACCTGAGCGCATTGAATGTTTTAACCGACCACGAGATCGCGGTGATCGATTTTGCTAAAAAGGAACTGGCCGGTGACCCGGACAGCACGACCCCGTTATATCTGTATTTGGCATAACGCAGGTAGAAAAATGCTCACCCAACAAACTGACTGCCAGGTTCGTGGGCAGGTTTTATCATCATATCGAACTCTGCATTCTCGTTAAGCGTATCGGTAATAATTTCAAGCTTAACGTCATCGATACCGCAATAATTCATCAAACTAGCCACCAATACGGCGATGTTCAAACGCCTGAAAGAGGATATGAACATCAATTGTGGTGGAATCGTGGAAGGTAATAAGTCAGTCACCGATATGGGACAGGAGATATTCAATTACCTGGTAACAGTAGCCGGCGGGAAACCATCCAATTCGGAGTTACTCGGATACGGTGACAATGAGTTCGTTCCCTGGCAGATCGGCACGGTCATGTAGAAATAACAGGTTGCTTCTGCCTAAAAATCAATAGTTTAGCTTCATCATAATTCTGAAAAAAATTATTCTTGATTGAAAACATTCAATTACTATAAGTAAATTGCCGCAGGAACGATGCGTATAAGGGTATTCTCTGATCATCGGGTAGGTGTCCACCGGAACAGGGTAAAGTCCATGCCGCTGATTTAAAGTATCCGTTAAACTGGGAGAGGTTCAACCTGCCCCCCCAATCTCCGGCTATCTCGGTTTCGCGAATAATAATATTGAGCCGCATTGCCATCACAGTTTATGCATGATATTCTTTTTTCATGGAATACCGCCTACACGACACCTCTACCCACCCCGCAATGTGCTGTCCTACCTGTACATCGGGGAGCGTGTCAGCGTGTTAGTGCCAGTTATTTCTTTCTAGCCAAATATAATCCACACATCATACCGCTCCCCGACAGTTACCTCGAGTTAGGGTTTATCCCTATAGGTTTCCAGTTTTTTCCAGGGCAATATGATGTACAACTATTCAATCATCGATCAGCAACAAATAGACAAGCGAGTTACCGAATTTCGCAGCCAAACCCATCGCTTTCTCTCAGGAGAGCTTAACGCCGAACAATTCCGTGTTTTGCGTTTAATGAATGGACTCTATATCCAGCGACATGGACCCATGTTAAGAGTTGCCATACCTTATGGTGCATTAAGTTCAAACCAATTACGGGGGCTCGCAGACATTGCCGACTCCTACGACAGAGGTTATGGTCACATAACTACCCGACAGAATATCCAGTTTAACTGGTTAAAACTGGAACAAGTACCCGATATCCTGGAAAAGCTGGCATCTATTCAGATGCATGCAATCCAGACCAGCGGAAGCTGCATTCGTAATATCACCTGTGACCATCTTGCGGGAATAAATTCGAATGAAGTAGAAGACCCTCGTCCCTGGTGTGAACTGGTGCGTCAATGGGCGACAATGCATCCTGAATTTCTTTACTTACCACGAAAATTCAAGATTGCGTTCTCCGGTTCGGCAAATGATCGTGCTGCAATAATGGCGCACGACATCGGTTTGAGATTGGTCAGGAACGAAATCAACGAGATAGGTTTCGAGGTCTTTGTGGGTGGCGGTCTGGGTCGTACGCCAGTAGTAGCGAGTAAGCTCAAATCGTTTTTATCAAAATCTGAACTGCTGACCTATCTCGAGGCCGTACTACGGGTATATAACCTGAACGGCAGGAGAGATAACAAGTATAAAGCGAGAATTAAAATACTGGTAAGGGCGATGGGCATCGACGCCTTCAGATCCGAGGTCGAGAAGGTTTTTCTAAATCTATCCCCGCAAAACCTGTCGAATAAACCCGCCGATATCGATAATATCAAAAACCGTTTCAAAACCGGCCTGCCGTTTCCGGTTAATCCGGTTGCTCGAAAGCCAGATGGCGCTGAGCGTGAGGAATACAACAAATGGCTGGAGAAAAATACCCAGGCCACGAAGTTTGGGAGCTACAAGTCTGTATTCATATCTCTCAAACATCACGAGCGTGCCCCGGGTGATTTATCGTCTGCCGAAATGAGGTTTGTTGCATATATCGCAGAAAAGTATAGCGGCGGCGTAATAAGAACAACCCATACCCAGAACCTGCTGGTTCCACTGGTTCATGAGAACGATCTGGTCGAGTTGTGGCGCTCTTTATCAGGCAGGAATTTATCAAATGCCAACATCGGAACCGTTCAGGACATAATCTGCTGCCCAGGTATTGAATACTGCAGTCTTGCCAATACAACGTCGATCCCCATCGCTCTTGAAATTCAAAATCGTTTTAATGACAGGCAGGAACTGGAAGCTCTCGGGGATATTCAGATCAAGATTTCCGGCTGCATGAACGCCTGTGGTCACCATCACATCGGACATATTGGAATCCTCGGCGTCGACAAGAAAGGTGAGGAATGGTTTCAGATTACCCTGGGTGGTCGTGCCGATCAAAATCTCAAAATAGGCGAACGATTAGGTCCCGCGGTTGATCGTGATTCGATCTCGAGTGTCGTAGAGTTGATCATTCGTCACTATTTGGGTCACCGACTGGACAAAGATGAAGATTTTTTATCCGCGCTCGAGCGAAGTGGTATTGATTCCTTCAAGGAGGTGGTGTATGCCAGGTTT
>CBDUSZ010000016.1:0-25686 GCA_965370015.1 uncultured bacterium
GGGTGTAAAAATCACCAGGTCGATGGGTATCATTCAGCAAATTACCCTCAAAACTTCAGAGGGTTCGGGGCAAGCTTCAAATTCTATCGGCCAACTCTCGAGCATGGTTGATGCGATGCGCAAGTCGGTTGCGGGCTTTAAATTACCAGGTATTGAGCCTCAGAACACGTTCGTTAAGGAACGTGACCAGACAACGGGCAAGCCAGGATAGTAGGCGCCCCAGGCCCTGTTAAGATGAGTATTCAACGGACATCGATTAGACATAGCGCTCTGGGTTGGGTTAAAAAATCCATCGACGACAACCTGTCAGAAGTAAAAGCCGATCTTAAATTATTTATTGAAGAAGGCGCTGAAGAATTACTAGCGCCTGTGAAGGAGCGACTTGGGGTAATTCATGGTGTATTGATGATGGTCGAGCAATATGGCGCAGCCATGTTGACCGAAGAAATGCTGTCATTAGCCGACTTTATAGTTGAACACAAAAAACAACGGAGTGACCCCGCGATTGAAGTTTTATTGCGTGCGACACTGCAGTTACCTGATTATCTAGAGCATATACAGTCTGGACACCAGGATATACCGATCGCCATATTACCGTTGTTAAATGATATTCGAGCGGTAAAAAATCAGGATTTATTTTCCGAAAAACTACTCTTCCTGCCTGACCTGTCGATGCATACTGATACCGCAGGGGTTGAATCGATTGATGAATCTGGTAATCAGGCATCAAAATTACTGGTTAAGAAATTACGCCCCGTTTATCAGTATGCATTACTCAAGATCATCAAGGAAGAAGCGGTCGACGAAAATCTAAAGCGGCTGGAGAAAATTTGCGAAGTTCTTGAGGAAAGATCGGCTTCAGAACAGGTCGCCAGAATATGGTGGGTCATAGGTGCCCTGGTCGAATCAGTTTCTCGCCAGCAACTGGAGCTTGGTGTATCGATTAAAAATCTGCTCGGTAAAGTGGATGCATTATTCCGCGTGATCTTGATAATTGGGGAACGTGGCTTGTTGAAGCGACAACCTGTCGACCTGATTAAAAACTTTCTATATTACATTGCACAGCCAGAATGTGACGGGCCGAAGTCCCAGGCGATCAAGACTGCCTACCGGTTGGAGCAATTCTTGCCCAGCGAAGCGAATCGAAGCAAGCTGCTGGATAATATCGCCGGACCTAATCAGGCCTTGTTAAAGACTGTTGCCGAGGCGATGAAAACCGATATCGAGTCGGTGAAGTCGAGCCTCGAAGTTTATGTCAACAGCGACCCGGCTGATATCGAATTGCTAAAGGATATTCCCAGGGAACTACACGTCATATCAGATACGCTGGCGATGATAGGGCTTGGTGCACAACGCCAGTTGATCGAATCACAAATTACCTCAGTGAAGCAAATCATTGCGGGCGACGAAATGGACAACGAGGAGCCGTTGTTGTCGATGGCTGCCGAATTGATCCAGGTCGAACATGCGCTGGACCTGATGCAAAAGCGGCAGCCAATGGATGATGAGGTTGGCTCGGAGGCGGACGTTTCAAGAGACTATGAACTGTCCAGCGTACTTACCGCGGTGGTGACTGCAGCGCTCGATGATATTCAGAAAACTAAGGGTGCGATTCTTGATTTCATAAATGACTCCACGCGAAGTGAAAATATAGATTTGTGCGTCGCTCTGATAGAAGAGATAAGAGGCGCGTTGCTGTTGCTTGACAAGCAACGGGCCGTCGCAGTGGTTGATGGTTTGATTCAGTATCTGAAGGAGCATGATATTGTCGAATTCATGGATACGGTTCGACTCGATGAATTATCGCAGGTGGTTGCTAGCCTGGAATATTATCTGGAGGCTGTGGGCGAACGTATCAGTGATGCCGACAGTATTCTAGATTTTGCCGATTCTCAACTTCAGAATTTACTCTCAAATGCAACTCTATCTCTCGATACAGGAGATGGCGACGAGTTGGTGATTCTAGACGAGGAGGACACCTCCGAAAAAGAATTATCGATTAGCGAATTATCCCCGCAGGCATTGGAGTTTGATGAAAATATCGAAATCGGGGGAGATGATCAGGCAACCACATCAGAACAGTTGGAGGATTTTGTGGAATCCTCTAGCGAAGAAGGCGCGCCTGTTATCGCTGCGGAAATATCTATTGACGCTGAACCAGATGATTCGACGACTGTGTCGCCGGATGTGATGGAAGCCGAAGACGATAAACCAATGATCGATCAGCCCGGTGATAATTTGGAAGATTTAGGGCCAGTAATAGAAGAATCGATTGAACTCGAGGCAGTAGTCTCCGAAGAGGGTGAGAGTAATTCGTTACTGGATGAAAATATTCAGAAACAAAAATCGTTAAATGCCATACCTGTTGACCAGGAGAGTGAGGTACTTGTACCAGGAAGCGACCCCGAAATACTGGAAATTTATCTCGAAGAAGCAGAAGAAGAAGCAATCAATGTCGCCCGTTTGCAGCAGGATTGGCTGTTGCATGCAGAAGATGAAAATGCAATTAAGAATATCCGTCGCGCATTTCACACCATTAAGGGTAGTGGACGTCTCGTCGGCGCACTCAAAATTGCTGAATTTGCCTGGGATTACGAGCAACTATTGAACCAGGTAATTGATAAAACCACTCTTCCCAGTGATGAAATCATCGATGCGATTGGCCAGGCCGCTGTCGCATTATCCGAGCTAGTTGTCGAACTGCAAACCGGCCAGAAACCGACGGTAGATATCCCTTATCTTCGAGGGTTGGCCAGGGCGCTGGCGGAGTTCAGGGCCGAGCAGGTAATGATTGAGCGTACCGGTATACTGGAGGCGATCACTGAGTCTCCTTATGATCATATTACGGATGCAGAAAACGGCGATGATGAAATGCAGCCGCCTGAAATTTCTGTCGATCCTGATGTTGTTATGAGTGACGGGTCGACTAGTCAAAATGCGGGCGACACCAGTTCGTCAAAGGAGGATCCCCCCGACCCTTTAGTGCTGGCGACAGAGGATCCCCTGCCTGGAAAAGAGGTAGGGGAGAGCGTGTCCACCAGTCAAGAAGAGGGCGCAGCAACCGGCCTGTCGTTCGATCCGGAACTTCTGACAATCTACCAACAAGAGGTCGAATCGCACCTAAGCACCATAAATTCCGCCCTTGATTATTCCGAAAAGTTAAAAGAACTAATTCCCAGCGAAGATTTTTATCGCGCATTGCATACCATTCATGGCGCATCACGAACCGCCGATATCAGTAGTATTGGGGAGTTGGCAAGCCTGCTGGAAAAGCCACTGAAAGCCGCGCTATCCCAATCTGTGGCACTCGATCATGAAGTCATAGCTCTGTATCGCCAGGGTTATCAGGCACTGGGATCAATGACTAGCGAATTGGTCGAAACCCGTCAATTGCCAGAAATACCTGGGGATCTGAAAACTAAACTGATAGCGTTAGCCGAGGATCTGGAACAGCATACAATAGAAATTCCCGACGATTCCGATCATCCCTCGGGCGAGTTCGTCAATACGCTGACGATGATGGGCGATTCATTCGATACTGAACAAGATAGTGAGCTGCTGTCTATATTCGTCGACGAAGCAAAGGAATTGCTAGAAATGAGCGATCACACTCTGCATGCCTGGGCTGGGCAAGAATCAGATGAGAATGGCCAGCATGACTACACCGCGGTGATGGAATTGCAACGCTACCTTCATACGTTGAAAGGTGGAGCAAAGATGGCGGAGTTGAACCAAATTGGCGACTTGAGCCATGAATTAGAATCTATGTTCATCGAATTTCTCGATAATCGAGTGACGAAAAACGATGAGTTGATCGAGGTTTTGAGAGACAGTTTTGATCTCTTACTCAAGCAGGTGAATGAGGCTCAGGAAAACCAGCCATTAAGCATGTCGACCGATCAAATTGAATTGTTAAAATCAAAACGTTTTCGCAGGGAAAGGCGAAAAACGGATGTATCGATTGAAACAAATGTGGAGAGTGAAGATATCGATATTGTTGGCCAAAACCCTGTTATTGAAGCAAATGCCGGGGTAGAAAGGCGAGCACAGGAGGTGATCAGAGTTCGATCTGAACTTCTCGATAATTTGATCAATTCTGCCGGTGAAGTGAGTATTTATCGTGCGCGCATGGAGCAACAGGTGACGGGCCTGGGTTCGTACCTGGGGGAACTGGGTCAGACTATCAGCAGACTCAAAAATCAGTTGCGTAATCTGGAAGCTGAAACCGAGGCGCAAATTCATTTTAGTCATCACGTCAATACCGAGACACCCGGAGACTTTGATCCATTGGAGATGGATCGCTATACGCTGATCCAGGAGCTTTCCAGATCTCTCGGTGAGAGTGTTAATGACCTTTCGAGTTTACAGGATGTGCTGGGGGAACAGGTCAGGGATTCAGAAACCCTGTTGCTACAGCAATCGCGTGTTAATACCGATTTACAGGACGGCTTGATTAAAAGTCGAATGGTGCGGTTCTCTGGCCTATTGTCGAGGCTTCGTCGACTGGTACGCCAGAATAGTCAGGAGTTGGGCAAGAAAGCCGAACTGGTGATTACCGGTGAAGAAAACGAAGTCGATAATAAGGTGCTCGATCGCATGGTTGCGCCGCTCGAACATATCATCCGCAATGCGATATCTCATGGTATCGAGACAGCCGTCGATCGGATTAATAAAGGCAAGCCCGAAGTCGGCGTAATTGCCATAGATATATCCCGTGACGGATCTGATATTGTGATTAAGGTAAGCGATGACGGTGCCGGCATAAATCTCGAGAAGGTCCGAAGCCGTGCTTTACAGCTCGGGTTGATGAAACAAAATCATAACCTTACCGACAATGACCTGGTGCAATATATTCTGGAACCCGGGTTTAGTACGGCCGAACACGTCACCCAAATGTCAGGTCGTGGTGTCGGCATGGATGTAGTAGGTGTCGAAATCAAGCAGCTGGGAGGCACGCTGCAAATTGAAACCAGTCCACAGGGCACTTCATTCGTCGCCAGGCTACCTTTCACCTTGTCGATCAACCAGGCCATATTGGTTCGAGCCGGTGATGAGTCATATGCGATTCCGTTAATCAATATCGAGGGTATCACCCGCATAGAAACTGGTAAACTGGTTGAACATTATCAGAATGAGCAACCTGAAATTGAATATGGCGGACAGCGTTTCGTGCTGCATTATTTATCTCAGCTAGTTGATGTTGGCAATAACTTCAATGTCGAGGACGAACAATTCAAGCAGCCGGTTATTTTAGGTCGTTCCGGCGATGTGCGAGTGGCTTTGCATGTGGACGAAATACTCGGTAATCGTGAAATCGTAGTAAAGGCTCTGGGTAAGCAGTTGAGCCAGGTCAAGGGTCTCTCTGGTGCCAGTATACTTGCCGATGGAAGCGTTGTACTGATTCTCGATATCAATGGCGTGGTACGACAGGGCGCGAGCAGTACAGTTAAAATTATTTACCGGGGGGATCAGGATGTCTCTACAGATGGCAAAAAAGCAAAACAAATCGTAATGGTAGTAGACGACTCGATCACTATGCGCCGGGTTGCGAGTAAATTACTGGAAAGATATAACTATAAGGTGGTAACCGCCAAAGATGGGGTTGATGCACTTGCGCAACTCCAGGATGTAAGGCCAGATGTCATGTTACTCGATATAGAAATGCCCAGAATGGACGGTTTTGAGCTGGCTACCCAGATGTTAAGTGAGGATTTGTACTCAAAAATCCCTATTATCATGATTACTTCCCGCACCGGCGAGAAACACCGCAACAGGGCGCTGGAGATTGGCGTAACAAAATACATGGGCAAACCTTATCAGGAAGAAGAGTTGATCGAAAACATCCAGAGAGCAATAGCAGGTTGAATCATGACTAGAGCATTGCAATGAGTGGCAATACCGAGGCAATTCGTTGCATGTTGTTACCCCTGTCTTCGATCAATTTGCTGATCCCTAACTCAGCGGTTGCAGAAATAATTAGCTACTCCCTGCCCCGGGGCATACCCGATTCCAGTGAATGGTTCCCCGGTGTGGTTTTGTGGCGTGGTGTCCATGTGCCTGTAGTATCAGTAGAGGAAATGTGTTCGCTGGATCCGGCGATAATCGGCCCGAGGTCGCGAGTGGCGATCATTTATAATCCCGAAAAAGATGCCGATCTGCCCTACCTGGGAATACAAATCCAGGATATACCCCGAGCCTATTTAGCAGAAACTGAGAAGATGGAATCGGGCTCCGACGATGGCTTGAGCCAGTATTTACAGTCAAATGTTGACGAACCGCAATTTGCGCGTGTTATCCCCAATCTGGATAGAATCATCGCCGCGCTGAAAACCGAATATACTCCGGATAAAATAAATCAGCTTACCAGTTAGCCCGTAGGGCCGAATTCATTCGGCCAATCATTATTAGGGACAAGGGCATCACCTTATCCGACGACGCATTGAGCATAGGATGCCATCCCCCTGCGCCACCAGGGTTATAGCACCATTACTGTTAATTCTATTGGCCGAATGAATTCGGCCTTACCTGTATCACCGACTCGATCGGGGTAGGATTGGAATCCTTAAGGCGGCACACGAATATCGCCGTAGTTATATTGCAAGATAGCCAAAGCAGTCGCTGCAGCAGTCTCGGTGCGTAAAACCCGGGGGCCGAGCCTGGTGGCAATAAAACCGGCATTCTGTGCAGATTTGATTTCCGCTGCAGACAACCCCCCCTCGGGGCCGAGGAGTATTGCGATCTGGCCAATGGTGTTATCTGCCCGGCTCGATGCGGGTAAATCGTCACCGTCAATATCGAGCAAAAATTTCAAATTTCGCGGAATCGATTCACCCAGTACCCCGGCAAGATTTTTTTGAAAGTTAAGCTGTGGTGGAATCTGGCGTCCGCATTGCTCACATGCCTTAATCGCGATATTCCGCCAGTGCAGCAGTCTTTTTTTAAGCTGCGCTGGTTTAACCGAAATTTGGCTATGATTTGCATTGAAAACCGAAATGCGCATGACTCCCAGCTCGGTACATTTTTGAATCATCCAGTCCATGTGGTCACTGCGACTTAAACCCTGGATAATCTCAGTTTTTAATGCTGACTCGGTATTGCCGCCAACTCGATTCTGAATCGTAGCGATTGCCTGCTTGCCCTCGTAGAATAGCAGCGATTCATAATCGTAATAACTCTCACCATTAAACAGCGCGATGGTGGCGCCGGGTTTCAGCCGTAATACGTTTCTAAGGTAGTGACAGGCGTCGGCATCGAGTTGAATCTGTGCGCCCTCGACCAGTGCCTGGCTGACAAAAATACGTGACAGTCGCATGGTTTAAAGAGGGCGCAGCGATGCAGCTGTCTATTAGTAGCGGTAGTGCTCGGGCTTGTAGGGGCCGTCCTGGTCTACGCCGATATAGGCTGCCTGTTCTGCGCTAAGGACGGTCAGCTTAACACCGACTTTTTGCAGATGCAGACGAGCAACTTCTTCGTCCAGTCGCTTGGGCAGCGTATAAACCTCGTTTTTATATTTGCCGGGGTTACAAAAAATTTCCATTTGCGCCAGGATCTGGTTGGTGAACGAATTGGACATCACGAAGCTAGGGTGCCCAGTGGCACAACCAAGATTTACCAGGCGACCCTCGGCAAGCAATATAATGCGCTTACCGTCAGGGAAAATTATATGGTCAACCTGCGGTTTGATGTTTTCCCACTCGTATTGCCTGAGCTCGGAAACTTCAATTTCGTTGTCAAAATGACCTATGTTACAAACGATGGACTGGTCTTTCATTTGCGTCATGTGATCGTGACGAATGACATTAAAATTACCGGTGGTGGTGACAAAAATGTCAGCCTCTTTACAGGCGTCGTCCATCCTCACCACGCGAAAACCTTCCATCGCGGCCTGTAGCGCACAAATCGGATCTATTTCTGTCACCCATACGGTGGCTCCCAGGCCTTTAAGCGACTGCGCGCAACCTTTTCCAACATCCCCGTAGCCGAGCACCAATGCAATCTTGCCAGCAATCATGACATCAGTAGCGCGTTTAATTCCGTCGACCAGTGATTCGCGACATCCATAGAGGTTGTCAAATTTTGATTTGGTTACCGAATCATTGACATTAAAGGCGGGGAATGGCAATTCACCACGTTCCTGCATCTGATAGAGCCGATGAACGCCGGTGGTGGTTTCTTCTGTTACGCCCAGGATGTTTTTCAAAATATTGGAGTACCAGCCTGGCGATTCGGCGAGTTTGTCCTTGATCGCGGCATACATGATAGTTTCTTCTTCGCTAGTGGGGTTATCGAGCACCGAAATATCCTGTTCGGCTTTGCTGCCAAGAACGATCAGCATAGTGGCATCGCCGCCATCGTCGAGAATCATGTTTGGAGTATCGCCATCGTGCCACTCCATCATGCGATGGGTGAACTGCCAGTATTCGGCCAACGATTCGCCCTTGAAAGCAAATACCGGTACGCCCGAATCGGCGATAGCCGCCGCGGCGTGATCCTGGGTCGAAAATATATTACAGGAAACCCAGCGTACCTCCGCGCCAAGTACAACCAGTGTTTCGATTAAAACAGCGGTCTGAATTGTCATGTGCAGGGAGCCAGCGATACGGGCACCCTTGAGAGGTTGATCCTTACCATACTTGCTGCGCAACGATACCAGCCCGGGCATTTCGGTTTCGGCAATAGCGATTTCCTTGCGCCCCCAGGCGGCAAGGGAAATGTCAGCAATACTATAGTCGTGGATGTTTTCTACCTGAGCATTCATAAATATACCTTTGTATGATGTATTTATGAGCGCCGTTGTGTACGTCTATGATGTGAGCCTGGCAGAAATTCTGTCGCAGCGCCCCTCGCATCCTAGTGCCTGTGAATACAGGCGGTTTGAATAACCAACTACCATTATCTCATTGGCAGAGCATTAGTCAATTGAGAGAATTATATACCAGCATCCGATTTTAATTCCTCGGCCTTGTCTGTTTTCTCCCAGCTCAGGTCGATATCTTCACGACCAAAATGTCCATAAGCGGCTGTTTGCAGGTAAATCGGTTGCAGCAGGTCGAGCATTTCAATCAAACCCCTGGGCCGCAAGTCGAAATGTTGACGAATTAAAGCGATAATTCTGTCGTCGTCAATACGGCCTGTGCCGAAAGTTTCGACACTGATCGAGGTTGGTTCAGCAACGCCTATTGCGTAGGAAACCTGAATTTCACAGCGATCAGCAATGCCGGCAGCGATGATATTTTTCGCAACGTAGCGCGCGGCATAAGCAGCTGAACGGTCAACCTTGGATGGATCCTTGCCAGAAAAAGCACCACCGCCGTGACGCGCCATACCGCCGTAGGTATCGACAATAATTTTACGACCGGTTAAACCGGCATCGCCTACTGGACCGCCGATCACAAATCGGCCTGTTGGATTGACGTGTATATTCTCGTTTTTACACTGTGAGAGCCATTCTTCGGGCAATACTGGTTTTAGAATGGTTTCGATTACGGCTTCGCGAAGCGTGTCGAGGCTGACATCTTCCGAGTGCTGAGTAGACAGAACCACGGCTTCAATACCCACTGGTTTATAATCTTCATAGCGAAAAGTAATCTGGCTCTTTGCGTCCGGTTGTAACCAGCTAAATTCACCGGACTTTCTCACTTCGGACTGGCGTTTTACCAGTCGATGCGCATAGGTAATCGGTGCGGGCATCAACACATCGGTCTCGTTACTGGCATAGCCGAACATCAGACCCTGGTCGCCAGCACCCTGTTCACGGTCGGACGATTCATCCACGCCCATCGCAATATCTACCGACTGCTTGCCTATTCCGGTGAGTACCGCGCAAGTGTTGCCATCGAATCCGCATTCGGGGTTGTCGTAACCGATATCTTTAACAGTTTTGCGCACCAGTGCTTCTATGTCGACCCAGGCACTAGTGGTAATTTCTCCAGCCAGCATCACCAGCCCGGTTTTGACCAGGGTTTCGCAGGCTACGCGCGATTTTCTGTCCTGCTCAAGCAAGGCATCCAGAACCGCATCGGAAATCTGGTCGGAGACCTTATCCGGATGTCCCTCTGAGACAGACTCCGAGGTGAAGGTGAAGCATTTTGCCATGATCGCTGTCCAGTAAAAATCGCCTTTATAAGCGCTTCCAGAGAAAAACGCAATAGGCGTTGTATTATTGACGTTAAACGATTTTATGCGTACAGAAATTAATTTGAGTTGCCGTAGATTTACATTTGCGAGAGAATGTCGCGCCTCATTGGATCGGGCCATGATTTTCTAGCGGCTTTCCGTGATATAGGCACGAATCTCCTTTAAGACTCTTAGTCGGCGAAGGGGAATGTTGATAACCAGGTAACCGGGAGTTTAGATATGCCATCACATAGAATGCTTGCCAATGCCATTCGAGCGCTAAGTATGGATGCGGTGCAAAAGGCTAATTCCGGCCATCCCGGTGCGCCTATGGGCATGGCCGATATCGCAGAGGTGTTGTATAACGATTTTATGCACCACAATCCGGCGAATCCTGACTGGGTTGACCGTGATCGCTTTATCATGTCCAACGGGCACGGGTCCATGTTGCCATACTCGGTATTGCATTTGAGCGGCTATGAAGTATCAATAGAGGACCTGAAAAACTTTCGTCAATTGCATTCCAAAACACCCGGACACCCAGAGCACGGCTATGCGCCCGGCATAGAAACTACCACTGGGCCGCTCGGGCAGGGCATGGCAAACGCGGTCGGCATGGCGATAGCGGAACGTGCGCTAGGTGCAGAATTTAACCGTGAAGATCACGTGATTGTTGATCATTTCACCTATGTGTTTGCCGGGGATGGTTGCATGATGGAAGGGATTTCGCATGAAGCCTGTTCATTGGCCGGCACCCTCGGTTTAGGTAAATTGGTGGTATTTTGGGATGACAACGGCATTTCTATTGACGGAAAGGTCAAGGACTGGTTTCTGGATGATACGCCAAAGCGCTTCGAAGCTTATGGGTGGCATGTTGTCGAGGTGAATGGTCATGATGCAGATGCGATTAAGATCGCTATCGAGGCTGCGCGAGCGATTACTGCCAAACCATCAATTATCTGTTGTAAAACCATCATTGGCTACGGCGCTCCCAATAAGGCGGGTGGACACAGCTGTCATGGTGCCCCGCTGGGGGAAGAGGAAATTGCCCTCGCTCGTATCGAGCTGGGCTGGGAACACGAACCGTTCGAGATACCTGAAGATATCTACCAGGGGTGGAATCATCAACACGCGGGACAAACCAGAGAGGATGCCTGGGATGCCAGGTTTAATGCCTACCGTCTGGAATACCCCGAACTCGCTGCTGAATTCGAACGTCGCACCAACAATGACTTGCCGGATAACTGGGCCGAGGACTCGGAATCATTTATTGCCGAGGTCGATGCGGCTGCAGAAAGCAAGTCAACGCGTAAGGCGTCGCTGGCAGCAATAGAAGCTTACTCGCCGTTACTTCCTGAATTATTTGGCGGCTCAGCAGACCTGGGTTGTTCGAATTTGACCGAATGGTCGGGTTACAAGCCGATGCGAACCGAATCGGCGGAAAGTAACTATGTCAATTACGGGGTGCGCGAATTTGGCATGTCAGCGATGATGAACGGTATCGTCCTGCACGGCGGATTTATACCGTTTGGTGCTACTTTCCTGATGTTCTCGGAATATGCGCGTAATGCCTTGCGCATGGCAGCGTTAATGAAAATTCAAAGTATTTTTGTTTATACCCATGACTCGATTGGTCTCGGCGAAGACGGGCCGACACATCAGGCGGTGGAGCAGTTGCCGACGCTACGCATGATTCCCGGAATGCAGGTATGGCGTCCCTGTGACGCGGTCGAATCCGCGGTGAGCTGGAAAGCCGCGATAGATCATCGCGAAGGCCCAAGCTGCCTGGTATTTTCGCGTCAGGACCTGGCGCACCAAACACGCAGTAGCGAGCAAATTCAGGCAATTTACAAAGGTGGTTATGTTTTGCAGGACTGCGAAGGCACTGCCGAGGTGATTATTATCTCTAGTGGTTCTGAAGTTGAGCTAGCCATGGGCGCGGCGCGGTCTGAAACGCTAGCAGAGAAAAATATTCGCGTGGTATCGATGCCGAGTACAACAGTTTTCGATCAGCAGTCTGCGGAGTATCGCGAATCGGTATTGCCCGCCGCAGTGACTGCGCGGGTTGCGGTCGAGGCCGCGGTGGCAGACGGCTGGTATAAATATGTAGGATTGAACGGTGTTGTTATCGGCATGGATACATTTGGTGAATCAGCCCCGGCGAAAGAGTTGTTTGCTTATTTTGGTTTCACCATCGACAAGGTAGTCGAGGCAGTAAATAGCCTCATCGGGGTTGACGAAAATTAACTACATATTCAAATCAGTAAAATCATATATTTATATTAGGAGAAGCATTGCATGACTATTCGAGTAGGTATCAACGGTTTTGGTCGTATCGGGCGCATGGTATTTCGTGCCGCACAGGATTTCGACGAAGTAGAGGTGGTTGGTATTAATGACCTACTCGATCCAGAATATCTCGCTTACATGTTAAAGCACGACTCGGTTCATGGTCGCTTTAAAGGAGAAGTTTCAATAGATGGTAATACCCTGGTCGTTAATGGTAAAAATATCCGCCTGACTGCCGAACGTGATCCATCGCAACTCAAATGGAACGAGGTCAAAGCTGATGTAGTCATCGAGGCAACCGGCTTGTTTCTGACCCAGGAAGCAGCGCAAAAGCATATCGATGCGGGTGCAAAAAAAGTCATTTTATCGGCACCCTCTAAGGACGATACGCCGATGTTCGTTTTTGGTGTCAACGATGATAGCTACGCTGGAGAGGCAATTATTTCGAATGCATCCTGCACCACCAACTGCCTGGCGCCGATTGCCAAGGTAATCAATGATAATTTCGGCCTGAAACGCGGTCTCATGACCACGGTCCACGCAGCCACGGCAACCCAAAAAACGGTTGACGGGCCATCAATGAAAGACTGGCGCGGCGGACGCGGTATTCTGGAAAATATAATCCCATCGTCAACCGGTGCAGCCAAAGCAGTCGGTGTAGTGATGCCTGAATTGAATGGCAAATTGACTGGCATGTCTTTCAGAGTGCCGACATCAGACGTATCCGTCGTTGACCTCACCGTGGAGTTAGAAAAAGAAACTAGCTACGAAGAAATTTGTGCGGCGATGAAAAAAGCCGCGGAAGGCTCAATGAAGGGTGTGCTCGCCTACACCGAAGAAAAGGTGGTTTCAACCGATTTTCGTGGCGAAGCCTGCACCTCGACTTTCGATGCCGATGCAGGTATGGCGATGGATGGTACATTCGTCAAACTAATAGCCTGGTACGACAACGAATGGGGATATTCCTGTAAAATAATTGAGATGGCATTGGTTATCTCTCGATGAGCAACTACTTTACTCGCTAACTACCAAAGAAAGGTTGCGAATTGCCGAGAAACTTGTCTCAGCTGTCGCAACCTTGTTTCGTTTTGGCCTTGCAAAAAGTCTGATTTTTCACTGGGGAACAACCGATGTCCGTGATAAAAATGACCGATCTTGACCTCGCCGGAAAACGTGTTTTAATTCGCCAGGATTTGAACGTGCCGGTGACAAATGGTGTGATCAGTAGTGACCAACGAATAAAGGCCTCACTGCCAACGATTCAGTATTGTATCGATTCAGGTGCACAATTGATGATTATGTCGCACCTCGGTCGGCCCACAGAAGGCATCCCTGAACAGCAGTACTCGCTTCGACCCGTTGCCGATTATCTCTCAACTGCCCTGGCTAAAAAGGTTGAGCTGTTAGTTGATTATTTGCAACAGCCGCCCAGGCTGTCAGATGGTGATGTGGTGTTGCTGGAGAACGTTCGCTTTAATCCAGGGGAAAAAGCTAACGATGAAATACTGTCAAAACAATATGCGGCTCTGTGTGATATTTATGTGATGGATGCATTTGGCACCGCGCATCGTGCACAGGCTTCCACGCATGGAGTTGGCATGTTTGCGCCCACCGCCTGTGCCGGCCCATTGCTCACATCGGAGCTGGAAGCCCTGGCATTGGCTCTTGATTCCCCCAGACACCCGGTCGTCGCTATCGTCGGTGGCTCCAAGGTTTCGACCAAGTTGACAGTGCTCGATAAATTGCTGGAGATTGTCGATCAATTAATACTCGGTGGCGGGATTGCAAATACATTTATCGCTGCATCAGGTTATAATATTGGCAAGTCGTTGGTGGAAAAAGACTTAATTCCCGAGGCAAAGCGATTAATCGAACTTGCCCGTTCGACAGGTAAGGAAATACCTGTTCCCACGGATGTGATTTGTGGGGAAGAATTCTCACCCCAGGCCCAGGCAGTGGTAAAATCGGTCGATGCGGTTACTGACGATGATATGATTTTGGATATTGGTCCGCAAACCGCGGCGCGATTTGCGGAAATGATTCAAACCGCGGCGACCATCGTCTGGAATGGGCCAGTCGGCGTGTTTGAATTCGATCAATTTGGCGAGGGCACCAAAACCCTGGCGCAGGCAATTGCAACATCAAGTGGATTTTCTATCGCCGGGGGTGGTGACACACTGGCGGCGGTCGACCTGTATGGAATTTCCGATCAAATATCCTATATTTCCACCGGTGGCGGTGCATTCCTGGAATTTTTGGAAGGCAAACAATTACCTGCCGTGGCAATGTTAGAAAAGAGGAAAGCAAGGTGATAGCAGTAAAGCGTAGGACCAAGATTGTGGCAACACTCGGCCCGGCAACTGAGTCTGATGAAGCGCTCGATTCATTGATCAAAGCCGGTGTCGATGTGGTGCGGCTAAATTTTTCTCATGGCAACGCGGCAGAACACCGGGCGCGTGCGAAAAAAGTGAGAGCTATCAGTAAATCTAATCACCGCGATCTGGCAATATTGGCAGATCTGCAGGGTCCAAAAATTCGTATAGAACGTTTTCGTAATGGCAGCATAGAACTCTCCGTGGGCGCTAAATTCTGCCTAAACGCCGATTGTGGTGCTAACGATGGCGATTCAAATCAGGTCGGAATTACCTATAAAATGCTGCCTGACGATGTCAAGGCGGGCAACGTACTGGTACTCGACGATGGTCGCATCGTATTGCAGGTGAAATCCATCTCGGGCTCAAAAATATTATGCAGCGTGCTGGTTGGTGGCACCTTGTCGGATAGCAAGGGCATCAATCTCAAGGGTGGCGGACTAACCGCCGAGGCGCTGACGCAAAAAGACAGGGCTGACATTATTACCGCGGCAAAACTTGGCGCTGACTATATTGCGGTTTCATTTCCGCGCAACGCCGATGATATCAATATGGCGCGCCAGTTACTGCGCGATGCCGGGGGCGAGGGTGGTATTATAGCCAAGATTGAACGCGCCGAGGCGCTAGAAAATCTCGAAGCCATTATCGACGCATCCGATGCGGTGATGGTTGCGCGCGGTGATCTTGGCGTCGAAATTGGCGATGCCAATTTGCCCGCGGTACAGAAGAAGATTATAAACCTGTCGCGGAGCATGAATTGTGTAGTCATCACTGCAACGCAAATGATGGAATCGATGCGCCTCAGTCCGATACCGACACGGGCAGAAGTGTTTGACGTGGCTAATGCGGTACTCGATGGTACCGATGCGGTGATGCTTTCTGCCGAAACTGCTACCGGTGCCTATCCGAGTGAAACCGTATCTGCGATGTCAGACATATGCCTCAACGCAGAAAAGGAAAATCGCGCCAGCCGTTCACATCATCGATTAAACAGCACTTTTAACCGAGTCGATGAGGCGATTGCAATGGCCTCGATGTATACCGCGAATCACCTCGGAGTGCGCGCGATTGCATCCCTGACCGAGACCGGGTCCACCCCTTTGTGGATGTCACGCATCAGTTCTGGCATTCCGATTTACGCGCTGTCGCGACATGAATCGACTAACCGCAAGGTCAACTTGTACCGCGGAGTCTTTCCGATTTATTTTCCCAATATTCACACCAATCACGCCGAGGCCAACCAGGAGGCTGTGGATCTGATGATGAAACAAAAAGCTATTGAAGAAGGCGATTTGGTGATCATCACCAAGGGTGATTTGATGGGTACTGACGGTGGTACCAATGCGATGAAAATTGTCGAAGTCGGCAACATGGCGAAGTTTCTAAGTTAACTTGTGGCTGGATCAAATGGTACCTACTCAGCCAGGTGGAATCGGGCTGAGGCGCCGTACTATCGAATTATTTATATATTTAGGGAACAACAGAAATGGCAAAAATCCAATGTATATCACCCGTTGACGGTAGCGTTTATGTGGAGCGGGAGTTCGCCAACGCTGAACAAATTCAGCAAACCCTGAGTGCCGCTGTAAAAGCGCAGAAACAATGGAAGAACACCCCGATCGCGCAACGTCAGGCAATATGTAGCAAGGCTGTCGATGCGTTTGTCGCGCGCAAGGCAGAAATCGCCGAAGAACTCACCTGGCAAATGGGCCGTCCGATTTCCCAGGCCCCCGGCGAGGTAGGCGGGTTTGAGGAACGCGCGCGGCACATGATTGAAATCGCCGATAGTGCACTCGCCGATCTCAAGCCCGAGGCGAAAGACGGGTTCACACGTTACATTAAACGCGAGCCGCTTGGCGTCGTATTTGTCGTGGCGCCGTGGAATTTTCCGTACATGACCGCGGTCAATGCAATTATGCCGGCAATACTGTCTGGTAATAGCGTCGTACTGAAGCACTCCGCGCAAACACCATTGTGCGCAGAACGATTACAGCAGGCGTTTTCAGAGGCAGGCTTAGCCGATGGCGTATTTCAATATTTGCATCTAAGCCATAGCGATACGGAAGCTGTGATCCAGTCGCCGGAAGTTAATTTCGTCGCCTTTACCGGTTCGGTAGCTGGCGGTGAAATGGTCGAACGGGCTGCGGTTGGTCGCTTTATCGGAGTCGGCCTGGAACTCGGTGGCAAGGATCCGGCTTATGTACGCAAGGATGCTGATCTGCAAAATGCGATTGAAACAGTGACCGATGGTGCGATATTCAATTCGGGTCAATCTTGCTGCGGTATCGAACGCGTGTACGTCGATAAAGCGGTTTACGAAGAATTTGTCGATGGCGTTGTCGCCCTGGCCAGCAGCTATAAATTGGGTCGTCCCGATGATGCCGATACCAATCTCGGCCCACTGGTTAAGCCCAGTGCGGCAGAATTCGTGCGCGGGCAAATTGACGAGGCCGTAGCCGCTGGCGCAAAGGCTTTGGTCGATGCGAATAGTTTTGCCGCTAACCAGGTCGGTACAGCGTATCTCGCGCCACAGGTGCTTGTCGATGTCGATCATTCGATGCGCATTATGACCGAGGAAACCTTCGGTCCGGTCATCGCAATTATGCCGGTTAGCGGAGACGAAGAAGCGATTAAATTGATGAATGATAGTGAGTTTGGTCTCACTGCGGCGGTATTTACACAGGATAAAAATGCCGCAATAGAAATCGGCAATCAAATTGAAACCGGCACCTGGTTTATGAATCGCTGCGATTATCTTGACCCGGCACTGGCATGGACCGGGGTAAAAAATTCCGGTCGTGGTTGTACGCTCTCATCGGTTGGATTTGAGCATATGACGCGACCCAAGTCTTATCATTTGAAATTAATCTAATGTTAAACAAGGTGTGAACAATATGAACGCAAACTGGAATTATCCGACTGCGATACGAACTGGTGCCGGTCGTGTGAGTGAATTGGCTGACGTGTGTCGTGAGCTGAAAATAAAGGCACCGCTACTGGTGACCGATTCAGGCCTGGCAGCCTTGCCAATGGTTGCCGATGCGGTGGCAAACTGTGCAGCGGCGGGATTATCAATAGCTGTATTCAGCGACATTAAACCTAATCCTACCGGTAGCAATGTTGAGGATGGTATTGCCGTTTACCGCACCGGTAAGCATGATGGTGTTATAGCTTTTGGTGGCGGCAGCGGACTCGACGCCGCCAAGGCAATTGCTGTTGCCGCTAACCAGGCCTGCTCGCTGTGGGACCTGGAAGATATCGGCGATAACTGGTTAAATGCTGATGCGGATAAAATCCCACCGATTATCGGCGTGCCAACCACATCGGGTACCGGATCAGAAGTAGGGCGTGCCTCGGTCATCATTAATGAGGCCGAGCACAAAAAAGCGATAATCTTCCATCCGAAAATGCTGCCCGCCTGTGTCATACTCGACCCCGAACTCACCGTCGGTTTACCCGCTGGCTTAACTGCCGCTACCGGAATGGATGCGCTGTCGCACAATCTGGAGGCGTTCTGTTCGCCCGGGTATCACCCGATGGCCGAAGGTATCGCCATCGAAGGCATTCGTTTGATCAAGGAGTATCTACCCACTGCGGTGGCAGATGGCTCTAACATCGAAGCCCGCACGCAAATGATCGTCGCATCTTCGATGGGTGCAACGGCATTCCAACGTGGACTCGGCGGCATGCACGCACTCGCACATCCACTCGGTGCGATTTATGACGCGCATCATGGCATGCTCAATGCGATCCTGATGCCATACGTATTAAAGGCAAACTACAGCGAAATTAATACGCGCATTGCACGACTCGCAAGGTATCTCGATCTTGACCCGGATTTTGACGCATTTTTGAACTGGATACTTTCGATACGTAAAGAAATCGGCATCCACCACGCGCTTTCGGCGATTATTCCGGAAGACTCACGTTTGGCGGAAATCGGTGAAATGGCAGTGGTTGACCCGTCGGCCGGAACCAATCCGATTCTGCATGATGCAGCCACCTATGCGGGCATTGCACGGAATGCGTATAACGGTGAGTTGTAAATAGCAAAAGCATTTATTCGAAATGGTGACATATTATCCAGAGGAAACGCCGGTTTATTCAGTGTGACGTATTTAGCCCGTTACCCACTCAGGGTAATGGGCTAGCGGTCGTAGTGGATGCCGAAGGCTTGTCGGATGAACAGTTTCAGACCTTTGCCGCGTGGACCAATCTCGCGGAAACAACATTTTTACTGCCTCCTACTGATCCCGCGGCAGATTACAATCTACGAATATTTACGCCCAGCCGTGAGATGTTATTTGCGGGTCACCCGACCCTCGGTAGTTGTGCTGCCTGGTTGCATACGAGCGGGGTTCCGAAACAAGAAGGGCTGGTAAGACAGGAGTGCGGAATTGGGATTGTCGACATTGACGTTAGCGGTGCGCAATATGCATTTGTAGCACCGCCTACAAAAATTGAGTCCCTGCCAGATAGTCAATTACTGGCAATTACCCAGGCGCTGGAGATCCCAACTGAAACTATCCTGTATACAGCGCTACTGGATAACGGGCCGGTCTGGCAGGTGCTGCAGTTGGAAAGTGCAGAACACGTGCTGGCACTCGATTCATCACAGGTGCGATGGCCTGAATTTAAATCGATAGGTTTAATCGGTGCCCACAAAGCGGGCGGTGAATGCGATTACGAGGTGCGTATGCTCGCGCCATCGAGCGGCATGAGTGAAGACCCGATCACCGGTTCATTAAACGCCGCGCTCGCACACTGGCTGTCTTCGGAAGGCAGGCTTGGTCAATCCATCACTATTGCCCAGGGTACAAAAATAAACCGGCATGGTCGCGTATCAGTGCGTGCCGATGGTACCAGTGGTAAAATTCTGATTGGTGGTGATACCCATATTCTTATTGATGGGTATGTGACAATTTAGTGGTTGGCCCGGAGTTGAGTTCCCTTCATGCAATATACGGGCTAAATAAATAAACTCTAAAAATTACTACTAAACTCATCGTAATACAGTCTAGCTTCCTGTTTTACACTAAAAATTTTCTGCGCCAGATTAATGTTAAATATGACCCCGGTATCGCCATGATTATCGGTAACGCCAAGCGAATACCCGCCATATTTGAACAGCAGGCCAGCGGTCCAGTCGGACTTGTTGGTATTGGGTTCGGGCATGTAGGCAGACAGCAATGAAATACCCCACCAGTTTTTAACCTTACCATTGCCGCCAAATTTGAATGCCTCATAACCCAGTGCTTCGACGCTTAACGATACGTCGTACTCGTCATTGGCATTTTGAGCGTATACAAGGTTTGCTTCAGGGTGTAACAATATCAGTTTACTCCCCGGCAATTTGCGAAACCCAAGTTTATTGCCATCTTCTCCGACGCGGCTATCAAACTTTTTTAACAACCAGCTATTGACCCATAGTTCCCAGGGGTACTGAAAAGTCAAATCGTCATAATAACTGTCCCAGCTGATTCGTCTCATCATTCGGTCGACTAGCGCGTCAGCCCTGTAATCACCGGTATAGGTATCGATAGAGGCATTTACCAGATGGATTATTCGCACCATATTAGCGGCGTGTTCGAACTCAATTGCACAGGTCTTGCCGCCAACTATTCCGCATTTATTCGCATCGAGAGGAGCAAGTAATCTAACTTCTTCCAGCGCATCGGGCATAGGATCCAGATTATCTAACTGCCATTGGGCTTTCAATCTCCTGACAGGAATATCCGGGCTGTCCAAAATGCTCCCAATTAAATGATTTATAGAAGCATTGATTGCCCGGGCATTATTAAATTGATCGTTGGTTGATTCTGCATAGGCTGTATTAAGAAAATTTTGAATACTATTTAATGCTCGCAAAGCCCTGGTGGGTGCAGTAATGGTGGTATCGTTTAAATGTCGTTTAATGATATTACCCAAAGGCGTATTATTATTTTCAAAATTCAGGCAGGTGCTTACCGCAAATTCGATCAACATCAATTCGTAGCTTTCGGGTGCATATCCTGTTTGATCGCATTCCTGCGCCAGCAGGTTGCCAGTAAACGGCATCAATAGCAGCATTAACAATAGAGACTTAAACTGGTTTCCGTACTTCATAATGTTATTTCCCTCCGATTATTATTATCGGCTAAAGTTTTTAACTACCTGTTGAAAATTACTCCATGCCAGTACTGCATTATTTAGGCTGGACTGGTCATCAAGCTGAATATCCTGCAAGGCCGTTTTGACTGCATTGAATTGACCACTCAATGTTAATTGTCGATGATGTTCCACCTGTGTTGCCAGTTCGGCATCGCTGATTGAACGCTTTGTCAGCAAATTACGAAACAGCGCGACATGAGTTTTAGGCGATTGCAGGTAGTGTTCAAAATCGTGCGGATTAAATCCGCTCAGCCCGGAAATATTGACAGATTCATAGGCATCACGGCGCAGATTATTCAGTGCTGCGGCTGCGCCTTTTTTCCAGTCGGGCCTGAAAGTTCGTACTTTGGTAAACGGATCTAGTGCATGCGCGACATTGATAAACTGGCTACAGCCGTATAATCGATTTCGGTCGGACAGCTGTGGTCGCACCGCCGAACTATAAACATCTGTGTCGGCATCTTCGAGCACATGGCTGACATTGGCAATCGTCATATAAACCCGCGGCAGCCCGTGGGCGGTCGACAGGGGGAAATGATCGGTGGTCAGATTGGCCTGCATGACATCGTGCATCACCGCAGTGCCCAGCGAATGGGCGATAATTGAATACGGCGGTACGGTTTGCGATTCGTTGAGCTTGCCCACCAACTGCTCGGAGATGTGGGCTATAACCTGAGACTTGATACCCTTCATGAAGCGGTAAAGTATGACATCGAGCACGTGCGTGCTGGAAAACTCTTTTCGAGCTGTTTTAGTGGAAAAACCCATCAGGGTATCGAGCAGGTCGCTATCGATACCCGATGCTTCGAGTATATTGGTCACTGCGGACGCATTCTCTTGCCACTTCTCTATGTGGCTTTCGAATACGTGGTTGTAATTGATTTCCTTGAAGGCAAAGTTACTATCGAATTTTTGTCGGCTGGATACGCGGTAAAGGTCGTATTTTTGTTTGATCAGTGCCTGAACCGGCTTCGACCAGCCAGGCACGGTATCACCCATTCCATGAACCAGAAAAATGATGTGTTTGGCCATGCTACCCTCCTTAGTTTAGCGGTTTAGTGATTTTCCAGACCCTTATCTTACTCCATTTGTATTATCTTTAAAAAGCACTGGTATAAATTCGAGACTTATATATTGCCCAGAGCCAGTTCGAGTGATCTTTCTGGATTGAACAAAGCCGCATCATCCGGTGCAAATTTGGTATGACGATAGCCGTTAGAGCCCTCGGGTTCGTAAAGCGACAGTATTTCATCTTTGCGCGCGACCAGGTCAGCAACGGCTTCGGCCAATGCCAGCACATCGGCTTCAGTAGTATAAATTCCAAAGCTGGCCCGGGCCATACCCCGTTTTCTTTCGACATCGGCTTCTGAATTCGGTGCATCGGGATCAATGTCTAGCGCCCAGAGTTCGGGCTTTAGTATTTCGCGCACATAAGGATGGGCGCAAAAACAACCATTGCGTATCTGGATGTTGTGGTAATCGTTTAATGCCGCAGCTGTCAGACCATGGTCGAATCCCTGGATGTTAAAAGGGATAGTGCCGGTTCGCGGGACAACCGATGGTGCCGGGCCGTATAGATTCACGCCTTCAATCGCCGACAATTTTTCCCACGCCAGGTCGATCAACTTTATTTCCTTGAGGCGGATATTGTCCATACCGATTTTCATCAATACCTCCAGCACTGCACCCAATGTGATGGCACCGACGATATTAGGCGTCCCGGCCTCTTCGCGATCAGGCAAATTTGCCGAGGCTATAAATTTATCCAGATAAACATCGTCTACCATGCCGCCGCCGACTTCGGCGGGTGCCATGTCTGCCAGTAGTTTGCGCCTGGCGATTACCGCGCCGGGGGAACCAGGCGCGTAAATTTTATGACCCGAGAAAACCAGCACATCGATGTCACTATCGCTTTGTGTCTTGTGCTTCATCGTAACCGGTGCATGAGCGATCATTTGTGAAGCATCCACCACCAGATAAGCGCCGACAGAATGGGCCAGCTGGGCGAGTTCGTGGATCGGTGTAATGGAGCCAGTAACATTACTGGCTCCAGTCACCGCGAGATAATTAATGCGTTCGCCATATTTTTCTACCATTTCCCGAACCACGTTAATATCCAGGCCGCCATACGCTGGCGCTTCCCCCATTAACGGCATGTGCACGACTTCACCCGAATGTTTACGATGCGGCAAATCGTTAGAATGATGTTCCATTTCAGAGACTAACACCACCTTGCGTTCCGGTCGTTTGGCAGCCAACTCGACTGCTATGCGATTAAACCCTGCGGTGGCACCACTACCGGTAAAATAGGCGCTGTATTCATCCTGTGGCGCGCCGACAAATTCGAGTACGCGTTCGTGAGCCCAGGTAAATGCCTGGCTCGCGCCCCGCGCAGCGTAATGTAAATCACTGTGAGTGCTGGCGTAATGGCAGAGAAAATCCTGCGCGACTTTGAACGCGGGCTGCATCATCAACGTTGAAGCGGCAGAGTCCAGATATCGACGTGGACTGCTGCTACCGTCAACTAACGGATAGACCGTATCTCGTCCGATGAAGCTGTTTTGAATACTTTGTAACAGATTGGAATTACCCATTCTTGCATTACCATCAGTGTAAAATATTGGGATTATTGTCGCATAAGCACGAACTGAAACAAGTACTTGTAAGCGCTTTATAATTTTAGTTTTTCGCAGTTACTTTGCCCGGTTGAAGGGGTTACACAACGTCGATTGCAAGCTACAAACTACCGCTTTGATCAGTAAAGTAGCCATTGTAGCAATCAACAAGGCGCTATATCAGGTCAGGATGGATAGACACAGAGGTCATATTAGATGTCCTGTATAGCCGCTTAAACTGCACTTCCCGCTGCATAACCCGAAGACCAGGCCCATTGGAAATTAAATCCGCCGAGGTGGCCGGTAACGTCGACTACTTCACCGATGAAGTACAGGTTATCGACCTTTTTACTCATCATCGATCTGGATGATAGCTGGTTCGTATCTACACCACCCAGGGTCACTTCTGCAGTTCTATAGCCCTCGGTAGCGGCCGGTTTTAGCTGCCAGTGGTTGAGTTGCAGTGCAATTTTATGGAGTTGCTGGTCGGCCATTTCCGCTATCGGTTTGTCGGCCAGTTTGGGCCACCAGAGTTGTTCGAGCTCTCGAACCAGGTTGCGTGGGAGCTGTTGTGTCAGAATATTGCGTAGTAGTGCCTTCGGCTGACTGTGTTTCGCTTCGATGAGGAATTTATCTGCATCAAGTGCTGGCAGTAAATTGACCGTCACTGTCTTGCCTTCTCGCCAATAACTCGAAATTTGTAATACCGCCGGACCACTCAGGCCGCGATGGGAAAACAGGATATTTTCACTGAAGCTTATATCATCCACGCTTACAGATGCTGGAAGTGAGACCCCGGATAATTTCTGCGCGATCAATTTAAAACTGTCGCTGAAAATAAAAGGCACCAGGGCTGCCCGCAGTGGCAAAATCTGATGGCCGAATTGTTTAGCCAGCCTGTAGCCATAATCAGAGCCGCCGAGTGTCGGTATGGACAGGCCACCGCAGGCGACGACCAGAGATTCGCATTCGAAATGAAAGGCCGATGCTTCAATTTTACCGCTCAGCTGAAAATTCTTGTGCTGATTAACAGAAGCAATATCGGCAAGTGCTTTAATCTCGACATTGGCGGCTTCGCATTCAGCGAGCAACAGGTTGAGAATGTCTTTGGAAGAGTTGTCACAAAAAAGCTGGCCCAATGATTTCTCGTGATAAGAGACCTGGTGTTGCTTAACCAGCTCGATGAAGTTCCATTGGTTATAGCGGCTTAGCGCGGATTTGCAAAAATGTGGGTTTTGCGAAATAAAGTTTTCAGGCTCTGTGTATAAATTGGTGAAGTTACAGCGACCACCGCCTGACATTAATATTTTTTTACCTGTCTTGTTGGCTTTTTCTAACACCAAAACACGTCGCCCACGCGCTCCAGCGGTTATCGCGCACATTAAACCGGCGGCACCTGCGCCGATAACGATGACATCCCAGGTATTAGACAAGATGCTGAACTCATTCAGAAAGTGATGAATGATTTTATAGTTAGAAGCTTTGATCAGCCAGCAAATAGAACAAGTCGATAACCGATTCGATCGGATCGACAGCTTTTGTTTATTGATTAATTCGGGCAATATCCAAACTAACTTAAGAGGTTATTATGAAAGCACTGGTTTTAATCGCCCATGGGAGTCGCCGTGAAGCCTCCAATGATGATGTCGTCACTTTGTCTAAAGCCGTCGCAGAAGGTATGAAAGATGAGTATCCAATAATCCAGGCCGGATTTCTGGAGCTGGCCCGGCCATCGATTTCGGAAGTAATAGACAACTGCGTACGACTAGGGGCAACCGAGATATTCGTCGTGCCGTTATTCCTGTCAAAGGGGCGGCATGTATACGAAGATGTGCCCGGGGAAATTAATAAAGCCCGGCATATCCATGGCGAAATTGCGATCATAGTTACTCCCCATATAGGCGAATCTCTTAAATTGAAGGATTTAATTCGGGAGCTCGTCATGAGTAGCGATCTATCCAGATGAAATCAATCGAATGACCCTGGTTTGATTTACATCAAGGGCAAAAGGACTTATTTTCTATTTACTTAGACCCTGTAGTAATCAAATGGCGGTATTATATGCTTTGTGTAATCGTATATCGCCAACTTAAAGTTGGAGAATTTTGTGCACAATCTGATAGATCCCGACGAGGCCAAACGTA
>CBDUSZ010000017.1:0-25480 GCA_965370015.1 uncultured bacterium
TTTTGGAATATCTGTATAGGAATCCTCTGGTTAATTCTGAATCATCCTGCCGCACAGGCAAACTTGTGCGAGCTGCGGACACCAACTTGCATTTAATCATCCACATAACTGCCGAATCGTTTATAAAACAACCGCAACCAAAAAGGAGTGAATATGGTCGTGTAAGCAATAACCATAATAATGGCTGCGTATATTTCATTGCTGAATAACCCGGTTGACCGACCCAGTTCAGCAAAAACCAATCCTACCTCCCCCCTTGGTACCATTGCCATACCAATCACTAATTTACGGGCGAATTTTTCTTTGATTAAAAATGCGCCTAAAATTTTGGAAACCATCGCTACCAACAGGAGAGAAATGGAGAAATACCAGAAAAAATGGGAGCTCCAATTTATATCACTAAGGTCAAGTGAGAGACCGACTGTGACAAAAAATATTGGAGTGAACAATTGGATAATGGGTTTCATCTGCTGATGAATATGCCTGGAAAAACCCGGATCAGCTCGCAGGGCAACGCCAAAAGGGATAAAGAATCGTCGCGATAATGCGAGTCCGGTAGCAAATCCTCCAAGTAGTTCTGGAACTCCGATAGCGTGAGATAACCAGGCTAAAAAAAGCACCAGGGACACAATTGATGTCGGCACGATTCCGGCGATATTGCTTATTGATTCGAACCGCCTGATTAAATAGCTGATCGATTTTGCCAGGGTTGGCGCAATCAGAAAAAATATTATCATGAACAACAAAATACGACCCGCACCAGCCAAATCAATTTGCCCGTTAAGCGAGAAATCAAAAAGAACTGCAAGCAATAATACACCGAGGATGTCATCCAGTACCGCAGCCCCTAAAACGATCTGCCCTTCCTTACTGGCTTTGCGCCCGAGGTCGGATAAAGATCGCATCGTAATACCGATGCTGGTCGCAGTCATTGTGCCTGCAATCAGCAGAGACACTAAAATATCAAGTTCAAACCAGTAATGGCTAAGTGAAAAACACAGTACGAACGGAAGAACAAATCCACCGACTGCGACGACGATAGATTTTTTCCCGGCATCTAACAGATCACCAATATTTGTTTCGAGCCCAATTTCAAATAAAAGTAGAATAATCCCGACTTCCGCCAGGATTCGGATCACGCCATGGGGTTCAATAAACCCGAATAATGTTGGGCCGAGAATAACGCCTGCGATCAACTCACCAATTACCGCAGGCACTAGAAAATAGGCCGCAAATTCGCCAAATACACGGGCGGCGATCAGGATTATAGCGATCTGTAATATGACAGTTGAAGTGTCCATCGAATTTGCTAATCAAACTCCTGATAATCAGGTTAATTAATGTGTAGGCCCTGAAGCATTATCAGTTACCTAGGTTTATTTGATTTGCACTACAACAGTTAGTTAACCACCAATATATCAATCGATAACCGATCAAGCACCTTCTCGCAGGTGTTGCCTAAAACAGCACCCGAAATACCGCTACGAGCGACTGTGCCCACTACTAGCAATTGCGCTGACGTCTGTTTTACCGCTTCCCAGATGACTTGTTGAACAGAGCCGTAGTCGAGGTGAATTTTCTCTGCTTCGATGCCAAAGCGCACACTGATCAATTGTTCGTCTGGTAGTTCCTCGTCGTCTTCGTCCACCATAATATTTAGCAAATTAGCTATATCCGGGCGACCTTCAAGTGCAGCCACAACATGTAGTTCCCCACCAGTTGTACGGCTTACACGCCGAGCGTGAGAAATTACCAGGTTATTTAATTCGTCATGGCGATTGTCACCATCCTCGATGGCAATTGCCGCTAACACACATTGATAACGACAGGATTTGGCAATTTTGGTGAGTAATACAGGACAGGAACTATGTCGTAACAAATAATAATCTGAACGTTTTCTCAGTCCACCGAAGCTTTTTTCGTGGGCATAGGTACTCTTTATCATGACATCGGCACCTAGCCTTGCACAGGCATGCACCGCAGACTGGTACCAACGTTCATTCCAAATCACTTCTTTATCCACAGTGACCTGGTCAGTAATCAGTGGATCGATCAATTTGTCCACTTTTTCAATGGCACGGTGTCGCACTTTATATTTTGCATCACGCCTTGAAGCATACGAAGATAGGTCATCTTCATAAACAGCACAAAAAGCATGAATATGACCACCCGCTATATTAGCCAGATCAGCCGCACGGATCAGGGCTGGCTGCACTTCCATAGTCGGGTCTATAATGACAAACAGGGTTAACCGGTTCATTTTAGACTCCCATAAATTCCACTTGGCCATTTTACTACGTGGACGATAGGTTTTAGATTGATCTGGATCAAGACCTATAACTGCCTGTTGCAAACAGTGTCCGCAACTAAAGACGTGGTTCGTCCCGTTAGTCGCTGCGTCCGGGCCAGGCCCGACATCATTCCGCAGACTGTGACTTCCTGGGCATTAGGTAGCGTAGCAGAATCGGTGTCAGCACGGTGGTTACCAATGCCATGATTACGATCGCCGAAAACAGACTGTTTACAATAACCGGAACCGGAAATGGTTGAAGAAAAAGTCCCGCTTCCAGCGCAACGCCCGCCACGATCAATTCGACGGCGCCGCGCCCACTCATACCCACACCGACGATCGCTGCCTCGCGCTTTGAGTACCCTAACCAGTAGGCCGGCAATCCCGAGCCGACCAACTTGCTGGCAAGCGCGATGAGAATCAACGCAACCACAAAGCCCGGTACCTGGCTAATGGCGCTGAAATCCAGATGCAGGCCCACCGAGACAAAAAAGATCGGTGCGAGAAAACCATGGGTGATGCCGGACATCTGCTTTTCAACGCGTTCGTATACCTCTACGTCCACAATTTTTGGATGAAAAAACATACCCGCCATAAAAGCACCGAGAATAAAATGTAGTTCCATCATCTCTGCGAAGACAGCGTAGGCAAGCGCCGCGATCAGTAGCATACTGAAGTCGACTTCGGGAATATGCAGGTACTTGAAATATCGTCCCAGGATCGGGAACAGGTATAATCCAACCGGGATAGTGACTGCGAAAAACAACGACACCTTTCCGAGCAACACGAAAAGCCCCTCCGATCCATGTGAAACCGTATCGCTATTGCTGATCATAGCTATCAGTAATACCAGGAGAAACAGACTCAGTAGATCATCCCATAGCGCGGCGGCAACAACCGTCTTTCCCACTTTTGAGTCAAGGGCATCGAAATCCATGAAAATGCGAAATGTGACCGGCACCGCGGTAATGGCCAGTGCGACGCCAAGAAACAGGCTTTGTATGAGTTTTATCGGAGAATCAGGTAGTACCACAAGACCGAGCACCACGCCGGCGCCAACAGGAACAATCATGCCGCCGACCGCGATAAGAACAGCCGATTTCGAGGTTCGGGCAAATTCCAGCGGCTCCATCAGGATCCCGGCCAATAGCATCAGGAAGAACATACCCAGGTCCACGATCGTTGTGTACGATTCGCTTTGTGTGGCAGAGCGCAGAACTGGTAGAGAGTCGTCAGAGAGCTGTAAGAAAATGCCGAGTGCGATTCCGGCAACTAACTCTCCGACAATCGAGGGAAGCCTGAGTCGCTCCGCGAATTCGGCGAAGACCCGGGTCACAACAAGGAGGACAAGAATCAGATAGAGAATATTCACATGATATAACCTGACCTGAGGAGTATGAGAGGCATAAAGAACATATTATTTGATTGAAATGAATTTATCGAGCAATACGATTGCGTGAAATAATGTTATCAAGCGCCATGCCGAGTCAATTTTGTATTATTGCCATCGATAGTTTTCAGGTTAACATGGCAGTGGTTATGAAAAATAATTATCGTTTCAGTTTGACGCGCAACCACATCGCCGTAATTATCGTTGCATCACTACTTGCTATCCTGGTGTACTGGCTGACCCTGCAGAGGGGAGCACCGATTGCCGGTGCACTAGCGGTCACGCTATTCGCTGCTGTCTTGTGGATCACCGAGGCGCTGCCTCTTCCGGTCACCGCGCTGTTAATTCCGGTAGGCATGAGTGCCGTGGGTGTGTTCGAAGCCGGGGATGCATTTATATCCTTTGGCAATCCAGTATTGTTTCTGGTATTGGGTGGCTATGCCCTGGCGGTGGCAGTTGAAAAAAATGGTTTAGGCAGTTGGCTGGCACAGCGTATTCTTGGCCTGGCGGGAAACCGTACCATCGGACTATTGGCCGCTTTCATGGCGACCTCGGCGGTGCTTTCCATGCTAATTTCCAATACCGCTACGACCGCATTGTTGTTGCCGGTGGCGCTGGGCGTCCTCGGCCGCCATCATGCAGATGCCAATCTCTCCCGTGTAATATTGCTGGGTGTCGCTTATGGCGCCAGCATCGGTGGCGTCGCTACGCTGACAGGCTCTCCTCCCAATGCTATTGCCGCCGGGCTGCTGGATATCAGTTATCTACAATGGTTGAGTTTTGGCTTACCGGTGAGCCTGAGCATGCTGGTGGTTGCGATTCCTGTTCTCTGGTGGACTTACCGCCCTGAACAGAAACAGGTTATCGTCAACCTGGGCGAAGCGGTCAGATTAACTGGAAACGGAAAACGTACGCTTGTGGTATTAGGCATCACCCTGTCTCTGTGGTTGTTTGGACCGTCATTGGGGAATTGGTTGGCCATACCCTCGGCTTTGTTCAGTTCTGCGGCAGTTGCCTGTATTGCTCTGGCGCTCCTGATTTTGAGTCGTTGCGTTAAATGGAAAGCACTGGAACGGGGCATTCACTGGGGCGTACTGATCTTGCTGGCGGGTGGATTGACCCTGGGCCGAGGGCTCACCGAATCCGGGGCAGCGGATTGGTTGGCGGGCCTGTTAGCTTCCAGTACAGGCGACCTGTCATTTTTTACCCTGCTATTGATCCTGGTGACCATCGGCGTGTTCGCCACCGAATTAATTTCCAATACTGCCGTGACTGCCAAGCTCGCACCCATCCTCATGGGGGTTGCGTTGCAGTTTGGACTGGAAGCCGAAAGCCTGGTGGTGCCGGTGGCAATAGGCACATCCATGGCTTTCATGCTACCGGTAGCTACACCTCCCAATGCCCTGGTGCACGACAGTGGATACATCACCCAGCGGGATATGATGCGCGCCGGCCTGCGTCTCAATTTTGCTGCTATCGTAGTTATTACCCTTCTGTTTCACTATGGCCTGGCAGGATGAATCGGTTCAACACCATATGGTTGAGTGGATAGGGTCGCCACTAACAGCATCCAGGCAATGAAAGTGAAGGCCTGAAATCAGGTCTTCATTAAAATATAAAAAAGAAAAAGCTATGTCGTACACAATAGATAAACACGCTATTGTTTTCAAGATAATGTCTTTAATCGCCATTTTATTTGGTATTGTTACGATTAAGTCTGGGGGCATGGTTCTGTTTACCGACGGTGAAGCCCATCAGGCAGCAGGTAACTATATTCCTTTTGTATTATGGTTCAACTTTGTGGCTGGGTTTGTTTACATTACGGCCGGTATCGGACTTTGGCCACAACGCAGTTGGGCGGCTTTGTTAGCTATGTTAATCGCTATTTTCACCTTGTTAGTTTTCATCGCATTAGGGGTACATATTTACTCTGGAGGTGCTTATGAAATGCGGACAATCGGTGCTATGAGTATGCGCTCGGTTATCTGGACTGGTATTGCCCTGATTACTTATTACCTATGTCATTCGCCAACACCGTCCCGTGGAGAAATTAAGCACATAGAGTGGTGATTTAGTAGGGGACAGACCCTGGAGCATCCTAAAAAATATATTTAGGGAATCTCTGAATAAGTCATCCCTGACTTCTCAGGGAACCAAAAGAGGATAGTGTGATTTTCCCTTTTCTCACAAAATCAATGACTTGCAGCCATCGATTTTGGCGGCACGTGACCCACATGGATGTGGAAAATACAGGTTTTGCATCGTTAAATGGGCAAGGGTTGTTCCGAAACGTCGGGCCGCTACAACCCTATTGCATTTCCACCAGAGCCTGCCCCGTGAGCATTGCGAATGCTTCGCCTAAAGCGCCTACTTTTGGTGGGTATTCATGGCGGTCATGCAACTTATTAGAGCACCAACAGTAGACGCCTTTAGGCAATGCAGAAGTAATTGCCGAGGAGCAATAACCTACTCTTATGACGCGGGATTTTCAGACTGTCGCAAGAATTTAAGTGCCCACCACTTTTTAATATTCACGCGCTGAAGTAAAAGTACTGCCGCGACAAAGGCATAAATACCCGGTTCGAGATAATCAGCCTTAACCAACCACAGATAGTGCAGTACGCCAAGACCTAGAATTAGATAGACTAGCTGATGCAGTTTTTTCCAGCGTTTACCCAGTTTACCTATCATCGCGTTGTTAGAGGTTATCGCCAGTGGAATTAATAACATCAACGCACTGAAGCCGATCGTGATATAGGGTCTGTCGATGATATCCTCGATCATGTCACCGAAATCAAAAGCATGGTCGGCAACGAACCAGATGAGGAAATGGCTGCAAGCATAGAAAAATACATATAGCCCTAACATACGTCGAAATCGGAGTAGAGCCGATAAACCAAACCATTGCCGAAAAGGTGAAATTGCCAGCGTAATCAACAAAAAACGTAGCGTCCAGTCGCCGGTTGCAAAGGTAATCGTTTCGACTGGATTGGCACCCAGATCGCCGAAAAAAATTCGCCAGACCAGGCTCAACAAAGGCAGCAGGCAGAGTATAAATACCAGCGGCTTTGCGAATTTCGATTTGAGTAGTTGCTGAATCGACATATTAAAAATTTACTTTCAAATCCATACCCTTGTACAGATGCGCAACCTCTTCTTCGTAACCATTAAACATAAGCGTTTCCCGTTTGAAGATATCGCCGATGCGGCGTTCCTTTTTTTGCGACCAACGAGGGTGGTTCACAGTCGGGTTTACGTTCGAATAAAATCCATATTCGCGACTAGACGACATGTTCCAACTGGTACGGGGTTGCTGTTCAACAAAATCGATACTGACAATCGACTTAATGCTTTTAAACCCATATTTCCAGGGAATCACCAGGCGCACCGGTGCGCCGTTTTGATTCGGCATGGTTTTTCCATACATACCGACCGCAAATAAAGCGAGGGGGTTGGTCGCTTCGTCTATGCGCAAACCTTCGCGGTAAGGCCATTCTAATACACTCCGATTTTGTCCCGGCATTTGCCGCGGGTCGAGCAAGGTTTTGAAGGCAACATATTTTGCTTTCGAGGTCGGTTGTAATGACTTGATAATTGAAGCGAGTGGCACACCTAGCCAGGGTATGACCATTGACCAGGCTTCAACACAGCGCAATCGGTAAATCCTTTCCTCAATGTCGAAGGGTTTAATAAGGTCTTCCAACGAGTAAGTGCCGGGTTTTTCACATTCTCCACCGACCGTAATTTTCCAGTCATCGGTGTTAAATTCTGTAGCGCGCTCCACGGGATCACTCTTGCCGGTACCAAACTCGTAAAAATTGTTATAACTAGTCGCATCTTTCTCTGGTGTTAACTCTTCATCGAGAGTTATCACATTCTTTTGGTAGTCACCGATCTTAATCGATGCACCAGCGCTCAGCCATGGATTGAGCATTAAAGCAGTCCCCAGCAGACCCGAAGCCTTCATAAATTCGCGGCGCCTGAGGTATATCGATTCAGGTGTGATTTGCGAAGATGGTATATCCGATTTGTTTTTTATCCTAATCACTGCGATTCCCTAATTTAATTCGTTTACTAGACTGGCAACAAGCTCATTAGTTCATCGCGAAAACTGTTTGATAACGCCATGAACTACTCCGTTTAACGGTGGAATTTATCCACCCTGCTATCTAATTGATCATTAAAATCCTAGCTGAAGCACACAATCATACTGTCAAAATATGCAGAAAGTATCCCAAAACTGTAAACTTTAGCATTTATTCCATAAGTAATTTGAAGTTGGGGCAAGCCGATAATGTCTAGATATAGCGCAAAAATAAGCTGGTATCGTGGCGACAACGAAGCATACATTGATAACAAATATAGCCGCGGCCACGAATGGAAATTTGATGGCGGCTTGACTGTTGCGGCGTCTGCTTCGCCCCAGGTGGTACCTTTACCTTATTCTGTGGCACAAAATGTCGATCCCGAAGAAGCCTTCGTGGCATCGCTTTCTAGTTGCCATATGTTGTTTTTTTTGTCTATTGCCGCAAAGCGGAAGTTTATCGTCGATGAATACATCGATAGCGCTATCGGAATTATGCATAAAGACGATAATGGCACGGAATGGATGACCAGGGTGACATTACGCCCGCTCATTAAATTTTCAGGTGGAGATCGACCCGATTACGAGTTACTGAAAAAAATGCATCACCAGGCACATCAACTTTGCTTCATCGCCAACTCGGTGAAAACAGAAGTTGTAACCGAAGTAATGCGTTAAAATCAGTACTACTTAGGCATTGATATTATGAGACAAGTGAAAGCAACACTTTTCATTGGCTCCCTCCGAAAATTCCATCGCTTGATCCTTAACCGGTTCATCCCTACACCACTCCTGGTGGAAAATTAATTGAAGAATCCCCCGGGCCATTTATTTGAAAAAATAAGTGCTCAGTAAACAACAATGATCGGGCAATGGGCACGCTGTAAAATTTTTTCTAGTAATTCCAGGTCACGGCGTGAAGCGATCACAAAATCGACAGCCGGACCCTTTAGCGCCAATGTGGTAACCAGGGCAGCAGGTTTAATCTGGACAAGGCTGCTGAGGGGATGATTCTCCAGTTTTTTCATCAGTTGTCGCAGACTATCCTGCATCGACACATTCGCTGAAGAGGTTAACAGTAACTCTACCGGTTGGTCGCGGAAATTTTCTAAAACCACGTCCAGCGCCTGGTACAGTTTCGGATTTTGGCTGTTAGTTAACAGGATACGTTTTCGGTTTACGACATTAGAACGCGTGTCTGTCGGCTGGCCAATTATTAAGAATTCGGCCTCTACCGATTTAGCCAGTTCTATACTGCGCTTGTCACCACGCACCGTGCTATAAGTCCATACGAGAGTAGATTGCTGCGCGTGTCGCGCGAGGGACTGGCGAAAATATCGACTCCTGGCTTTGAACGAGCGAAGCAGTTGTTGGTTATCCAGAATACGCGGTTGACCACTGGCGAGAATGACTTCACGTGCAAAGGGCAAGCTGGCTACCCGTAAAAGATCGCGATCCTCGATAAACAGACCGTGTAATTCACTTTGACTCGCTACTGCCAGTGCACTTGCCAGTTCGAGCGTTGACGACAGGGAACTTTCAGCATCGACGGTTACGACTACCTTATTGGGTCTGTCATTCGACGTGATTTTATCTATCATCACGATCTTCCCTGTCATCATCACCCTGTTTGCCATAGTGTTGGCGTAATTGCTGGAACTCTTCGATGCGGTCGCAGACCTTTCGGTTAAAACTGCCAGCTGTGTAGAAACCTTTTTTATTTATCTTACCGGGCGCCAGGCCGGACAGCAGCGCCATAACCTGTTCAATATGGCTAGCGGTATAAATATGGAATTTTCCCGCTTTCACCGCATCGCGAATATCGGCATGTAACATTAGATGAACCTGGTTGGCGGCAGGGATAATGACCCCCTGATTACCCGTCAAACCACGGGATTTGCAGATATCGAAAAACCCCTCGATCTTGTAATTTACCCCACCTATGGCCTGAACTTCACCTAACTGATTCATCGAACCGGTAACAGCTAAATCCTGACGCAGCGGAAGACCACCAATTGCAGACAACAAGACACACACTTCTGCGCAGGATGCGCTGTCGCCGTCCACTCCGCCATAAGACTGCTCAAACACCAGGCTGGCCGCCAGTGGCAAGGGACGTTCACGGGCATATTTATCTGCCAGGTAGGCACTGATAATCATAACCCCCTTGGAGTGGATATCCCCGCCCAACCTGGCTTCGCGCTCAATATCGATTACCTTGCCCACTCCCAGCCGCGCGGTAGCAGTAATTCGCGCACAGGAACCAAACGCATAGTCGCCCAACTGGAGCACCGATAGACCATTGACCTGAGCAGTTTTACTGCCCTCGGTGTCAATCAGCTTTATATCGCGGATAATCTGCTCCTGTAATCGCTCGCGAATACGATCGTGTCGCCGTTGCTGGCTGCTGATCGCTTTCTCGAAGT
This sequence comes from uncultured bacterium, assembly GCA_965370015.1. Taxonomy (GTDB): domain Bacteria; phylum Pseudomonadota; class Gammaproteobacteria. The sequence goes on from CBDUSZ010000017.1 coordinate 10,191, forward strand.
CATCCACCCGGATCACATCGCTACTATTCTTACGCGCCCAGTAATCGGCCTCCTGGATTAACTGTCTCAGGCTTTCCAGGTTGAGTGACAACTTGGCGCCATCTTGTGTCAGGCGAGACGCATGTTCGATAATCCTACCTACTGAAGCCTTATTCAGCGGCTGCATACCTTCCTGTTGTTGCATAGTGGCCAGCATACGCGCGTAGAGCCTCTGGTTATCCGGGTTACGATCGGTATTCTCCGAGAAATCGGCAGCCACATTAAACAACTCAGCAAACTCAGGGTCATATTGATTTAGCAGGTAGTATAATAAAGGTTCGCCGAGCAAAATTACCTTAACCTTGATGGGAATACTTTCTGGCTCCAAAGTTCGGGTACTACCAAGACTGAGGATCTCCTGCAGAGAAGCAATTTTTACTTCGGCCGATTTCAGTGCCCGTTTAAGTCCTTCCCAGGCATACATATGGCCTAGTAATTTTCGCGCATCCAGTACCAGGTAACCCCCATTTGCGCGATGTAGTGCGCCAGATTTTATCAGCGTAAAGTCAGTGAGCAAATTACCCATCTCCGACACATATTCGACACGACCTACCAGATTCTGATAAGTGGGATTATCCTCAAATACCAGGGGTGCTCCGCAGGCACCGGTATTGTCCACAATCACATTTACCCGATATGGCTTAAACGCCCTGGCTTTTTGTTTAACATGCTGGACATCTGGATTGCCATCCGGGGGCAGGAAGTACTCGGCATTTTCTATGGTAAAATCCTTTACCCCAGTGAGATAACGAGTTACCTGGGAATGATCCTGGTACTGGCTTTCCAAACAGCTAATAAACTGCTCCACCGTTAGCCTGGTAATTTCCTTGTCCAATTCCTGTACACGGTGACTGGCTTCCCTCTTTAGCATTGGTAATTGACTCACCACGTTCTGTAAATCGAGTTGCAATTTGGCAACGACTTTTTCAATCCGTTTCTGTTCCTCGGGTGTTAACCTGGCAAAGTCTTCTGGGGGAATAACGCTACCATCAACAGTGGGTGCCAGAGTGTAACCGGCAGGGGTACGAATCAAGGCAATATTGTGTTGTTTGGCATCGGCGTCAAGCTTGCTGAACGCATCTTCGTATCGTTCGTTCATCTCTTCCTCAATTTCGCGACGGCGACTACGATAACCCTCGTTTTGGAAAGACGACGGCAAAGACGTAAACAGATCCTCCACCAATTGCAACATATCCTTGCTAAGTTGCGCACCCATACCGGACTCCAGTTTTAGCAGAAGTGGCTTTTGTGGGTCATCAAAATTATTGACATAGCACCAATCATATTGGGGACTGCCGTCTGTGGTTCGACTGGCAAGAATGGCGTCAACAAGCTGATGTTTACCTACCCCGGGGTCACCCAGAGCGAATACATTAAAACCCTGTCGCTTGATATCTACTCCAAACTCGATAGCTTCCAATGCCCGATCCTGTCCCAGTGGTTTCGCTAACGTGTCAAGCTCTGCCGTAGTATCAAAATCAAACTGTGTCAGATCACAAACCCGATATAACTGGTCAACTAACAGGGACTGCTCTACTAGTGACATAGTCTCTCCCCAGTGCTAACACATAATTCGAAAGCGAGGTCGTAACAACCATCGAAGAGTCATGAAGATGTATTTTCACCACGCGGCATCATTTTCTGTAACGCACCGACAATATCGATCGGCATCGGAAATACAATGGTAGAACTGTTTTCACCAGCTATCTGGGTCAGGGTTTGCAGGTAACGCAATTGCAGGGCCTGTGGCTGTTGTGCAAGCGTGTTGGCTGCGCCGAGTAATTTCTCCGCCGCTTCCATCTCACCCATAGCGTGAATAACCTTGGCTCGCCGCTCGCGTTCGGCTTCGGCCTGTTTGGCGATTGCGCGAATCATGCTCTCGTTGAGGTCGATATGTTTTATTTCGACATTGGAAACTTTAATCCCCCAGATATCGGTTTGCTTGTCGAGTATCTCCTGGATACTGACATTCAACTTGTCGCGCGCGGTCAGCATTTGATCCAGTTCGTGTTGGCCGAGCACTGAGCGCAGCGTGGTTTGTGCCAATTGGCTGGTAGCGTCCATAAAGTCTTCGACATTAATGATTGCTTTCTGCGGGTCCACCACGCGGAAATACAAAACTGCATTGACCTTGACCGAGACGTTATCGCGAGAAATAACATCCTGCGTGGGTACATCGAGAACAATGGTGCGTAACCCCACTCTTACCATTTGCTGGATAAACGGCACTATGATGATCAGACCGGGGCCCTTAACCTTGTAAAACCGGCCCAACAAAAACACCACACCTCGATCGTATTCGCGCAATATCCGAAACGTACTGAATAACAGGGCCAATGCAAGAACTGCAAAGGCCATTGAAAAATAAGTCATGATTTTTCTCCTGTTGTTTTATCGTTATCGCTCAACAACAACTCCAGGCCCTTTATCGCCTTAATGGGCAAAAGTTGTCCTTTTTTCACCGGTCGTTCGGTGACGGCCTGCCATAGTTCACCATGAACACGTACCATACCTTTCTCGGTAAAATCTTCTATCACCTCAGCCATCTCACTAAGCATTGCGCTGTCACCAGATACCAGTGCGACACGGCGCGAGCGCATTAACATGCCGACTATGATTACCAGTAAAAATACAGAGAATGCTGCAACCGCGATGATGAGCGGCAGCGCAATTTGAAACGATTCAGACTCGGTGTCCATCAAAATCACCGAACCGATGACAAAGGCAATGACCCCGCCAATACCGAGTATTCCCGTGCTCGGCACAAATGCTTCCATTACCATCAAGGTAATACCAAGGCCTATCAAGGCCAGGCCCGCATAGTTGATCGGCAACACCTGAAATGCATACAGGGCAATCAGCAGGCTGATCGCACCAGCCACGCCTGGAATAATTCCGCCTGGATTGTAAAATTCGAGAAATAGTCCATATATCCCGATTAGCATTAAAATATAGGCCACGTTCGGGTCTGTGATCACACTGAGGAAGCGGTTGCGCCAATCAGGGTTTACCTGTTTGATCACTATCGAGGCTGTGTCGAGTTCGAATGTCTGCCCATGTATAGTCACCTGGCGACCATCTATTTTTTGCAACAGATCGGCAACGTCATCGGCCATCAGGTCAATAACGTTCATCTCCAGGGCCTCGTGTGCCGGCAGACTACTGGCTTCTCGAACCGCCTGTTCGGCCCATTCAATATTACGCCCACGCAGTTCCGCCAGACTACGAATATAAGCAACCGCATCGTTGATCACTTTATTTTCCATGGCGCTGGCTGTGTCCTGTGCAGATTCTGCTTCATCGCCCGCCTTATCACCGGGTTTCCCCAGTTCGGGCATACCCATACCACCGCCTATCTGTACAGGCGTTGCGGCGCCTAAATTAGTTGCCGGTGCCATTGCAGCGATATGGCTGGCGTAGAGTATATAGGTGCCCGCACTGGCTGCGCGTGCGCCCTGGGGGCTGACATAGCTGACGACAGGCACCGGAGAGTCGAGTATCGCGCGAATAATTTCCCGCATTGCCGAATCCAGGCCGCCAGGCGTATCGATGGCCAATACCAGCACATGGGCTTTAGCTACCGCGGCAGCGGCAAGATTGCTGGTCAGGTAGTCACTGGTAGCCGGACCTATGGCGCCGTTAATTCGCAGTAACCAGGCCACCGGCTTGCTACCATTTTGGGTAAATTCATCACCATTATTACCGGTGGACGACGCTATTGGGGACTGGGTAACTTCGATAGAGAGTAAATTATTGTCATACACCTTGGTACTTACCATCAAAAGCAATATGCCAATTGCGATTAATACCAGTAAAACAACAAAGCGCTTATGCGTATACATGGTTGACAAAGCCCGGAATATCTTAAATAGACAAATCCACTCGCTCTTAATTCAGTTTATTAGTATCTCTCAGCTCAAGATAGTGTTACTTGATCTGAATCACGCAAATGTCACATTTTTGTTAACCGAATCGCGCAGGAATGATGATTTTTTTAAGTTTCGAGGCTTAAGTCAGTATTATTACCCTATAACCATTTCCGCGCATTTCTAAACATACGCATCCACGGGCCGTACTCACCCCAATCGGGTGATTGCCAGGAATTCTGAATACTGCGAAAGATACGTTCTGGATGCGGCATCATGATTGTGAAACGGCCGTCGTCATTGGTAAACCCATTGAGTCCCAGGGCCGAACCATTGGGATTAAGCGGGTAATACTCGCTGGGTTGCCCCTCGGCATCGACATAACGCAGGCAGGCGTTATTATGATCTAACAAAGCCTGGCTATCGGCGTTGCGATTTTCAGTCATGCCTTCTCCGTGGGAGACTACTATGGGCATCATCGATCCCTGCATGCCTTCGAGGAACAAAGAAGGTGATTTGAGTACTTCAACCATTGTTACCCTGGCCTCAAATTGCTCCGACTTGTTACGTACAAATCGCGGCCAGCTAATAGCACCCGGTATCAACTCGAAAAGGTTCGACATCATCTGGCAACCATTGCATATCCCCAATCCAAAGCTGTCAGATCGACTAAAGAACGCGGAAAACTCATCGTAAGCGCGTTGGCTATACAAAATAGATTTGGCCCAACCTTCGCCAGCACCTAATACGTCGCCGTAGGAAAATCCGCCACAGGCTGCTATTCCCTCGAAGTCGCGCAAACTCACACGGGAAGCGAGAATATCGCTCATGTGTACATCGACAGGCGTGAATCCGGCGCGTTCGAACGCGGCGGCCATTTCAACCTGACCATTGACCCCCTCTTCGCGCAGAATTGCGATACGTGGACGCTTGCCACCTATGAAAGGCGCGGCGACATCCAGATCCGCATCGAAGCTCAATTTCGAAAACAGGGTCGGTTTCGAGTTATTTAGAATTAAATCGTATTCCTGTTGCGCGCATTCGGGGTTATCGCGTAGTTTTTGTATTTCGTAAGTGGTTTCCGACCAGGCACGACGCAGCTCAATAATCGACTCATCGACTATTGTTTTACCGCCAAAATCTATGACTAGTGACTCTGAATCGTCAGGTTTCCCCAGCGTGTGGCAAATTTTAGCCAGCCCATATTCCTCCAGCACCTCATCTACCTGCACCAAATTAGCCTGTGATACCTGTATTACGGCACCTAATTCTTCAGCAAATAATACAGCTAGCGCATCTTCACCAAGACTCGACAGCTCGCAGCTTAGGCCGCTACGCCCGGCAAACGCCATTTCGCACAGGGTCGTAATCAGTCCGCCATCGGATCGATCGTGATAGGCCAAAATCAACTCCTGTTTGATCAGGGTTTGAATGGCGAGGAAGAAAGACTTGAATAAACCGGCATCGTCGAGATCGGGTCCTATAGCACCGGTTTGTAGATACACCTGCGCCAGCGCGGACGCGCCCAGACGATTTTTAGCCTGACCCAGATCGAGCAATAATAATTGGGACCCGGCGGCACAGTCCTTGATCTCGGGTGTTAGCGTTTTGCGCACGTCTAAAACCGGCGCGAAGGCCGAAATAATCAGCGATAAGGGTGCGGTGACTGACTTGTTGCCATCGTCATCACGCCAGGTGGATTTCATCGATAATGAATCCTTGCCTACCGGAATTGTGATGCCAAGCTGCGGGCACAGCTCCATACCGACAGCTTTCACCGTATCGTACAGATTTGCGTCCTCACCTTTATGTCCCGCAGCGGCCATCCAGTTAGCCGACAAAACGGTACGCGACAAATCGCCAACGAAGGCACATGCCATATTGCTCAGGGCCTCACCTATAGCCATGCGGCCAGAGGCAGGTGGATTAAGGATAGCCAGCGGTGTTCTCTCGCCAATGCTCATGACTTCACCGGTATATCCCTGATAATCGGTGGCTGTTACCGAGGCATCGGCTACCGGCACTTGCCAGGGACCCACCATTTGATCGCGTGTAACCAACCCACTCACCGAACGATCACCAATGCTGATTAGAAAAGTCTTGTCCGCAACCGCCGGCAGCCGTAACACCCGATAAACTGCCTCGCTGATATCGATACCACTGGTATCAAATGATGGTTGAGAAACCACCACACGCGCGACATCACGATGCATTTTGGGTGCCTTGCCGAGCAGTATTTCAAGCGGCAAATCGACCGCATAATTATTAAAATGGGGGTCCTCAACACGAAGAACACGCCTGGCTGTCGCTTTACCAAGCACCGCGTATATACATCTTTCACGCTCACACAGCGCTATAAAATCGTCCAGTCGCTCATCGGACACCGCAAGCACATAGCGTTCCTGGCTCTCGTTACACCATAATTCCATTGGCGACATGCCCGGTTCGTCGTTGGGTATAGCCCGAAGATTGAAATCGGCACCGCGCCCTGCATCATTCACCAGCTCGGGCAAGGCATTCGACAACCCACCAGCACCCACGTCGTGCATGGATAAAATTGGACTGTTGTCTCCCTGTGCAAAACAGCGGTCGATGACTTCCTGCACACGGCGTTCCATCTCAGGATTTCCACGCTGAACTGAAGCAAAATCAAGGTTTTCGCTACTACTACCGCTTGCCATCGACGAAGCCGCACCACCACCCAGGCCGATTAACATCGCCGGACCACCCAGCACAATAATATTGGTACCGGGGGGAATGTCCTGTTTGTCGATATGTTCGGGCCGAATCGAACCCACACCACCGGCGAGCATGATCGGCTTATGATAGCCTCGAATTTCTTCACCACCCGCCGTTTTAACCGATTGCTCATAGGTTCTGAAATAACCGCAGGTGTTGGGCCGACCGAACTCATTGTTGAACGACGCCGCGCCAACCGGGCCTTCGATCATGATTTCAAGCGCGGAGGCAATGCGCTCTGGTTTGCCGTTATCCACTTCCCAGGGTTGTAAGTAGCCGGGTATTTTTAAATTAGAGACCGAAAATCCACACAATCCACTCTTTGGCTTCGACCCTGTGCCCGTGGCACCCTCATCCCGAATTTCGCCACCCGAACCAGTGGCAGCGCCCGGGAACGGCGATATCGCGGTAGGATGGTTATGGGTTTCCACCTTCATCAGAATGTCCAGTCGTATCGCTTCATAGACGTATTCGGCCGAACTGGGCGAAGGCGCAAATTTCTGCGCGGGGAAGCCCTGAATGACCGCCGAATTATCATGGTAGGCGGACAGGATACCGTTACGATGCATCGCGTAAGTGTTTTTGATCATCTGAAACAATGACAGATCCTGTACTTCTCCATCCAGGGTCCAGCTGGCATTAAAGATTTTGTGCCGGCAGTGCTCGGAGTTTGCCTGGGCGAACATCATCAATTCAACATCGCTCGGATTACGTCGCAAATTGGAATAGGCATCGAGCAAATACTCGATTTCATCATCTGACAAAGCAAGCCCCAAATCGGTATTCGCCTGCCCAAGCGCTTTACGCCCGCCTGACCTCAAATCGATTTCGCACAAGGGGCGCGGTTGGTGATGGCTGAATAATTGTTCGCATTCCTGCAACGAGGCAAAAACCTGTTCGATCATACGGTCATGTAATAAGGATTTAATCTCTTCCAGTGGCTGCGCCAAATCAGCCAACTGCAGCGTATAATGAATGCCACGCTCGATACGCTTAATATCCGACAATCCGCAATTATGGGCAATATCGGTTGCCTTACTCGACCAGGGGGATATGGTTCCAGGTCTCGGCATAACAAAGAAGTCCACACCGCTGGTATCGGGACCTGGCGCGGAAGGGCCATAAGTCAGTAAATTACCTAAAATTTGTTTATTATTGTCGGAGAGATCGATATCGGCTGTATCTACCAGATGGATATATCGGCTACTAATTTTAGTGAGATCGATTCCAAGGTTGTTAAATTGCTGTTGCAGTTTTTGCAGTCTGAAATCGGATAACGCGGGACTACCGGTAATACAAAGCATATTGAGCAGTGATTTTGTCAGGCTGGGGGAAAAGAGCGCAAATAATAACGGAAAACCACAGTCGCTCCAACACAAACACGGATAATTACTGATTTATCGCCCTGCTAGCCAATGGTCTGGATTTGGCCAAAATAATCTATAAAAATAGCTTTAGTATCAGTTATACGAGTAACATCGGTAAAATATTCATTACTATGCCTGGATCCCATCAGGCACCGGGGTATTATATGAAAACAGGCTGGAGTTTCGACACGCGCTTCGAGTCGGTGCACCCTGGCCGCTTCTACTGTATTGCAAGCGTTGATGGCCTAACACCTGCAGCCCGGTCATAGAGCTGCCAACCTGTCATGTAGCTGATATATGATTGAATCGAACTACGCCCTGCTCCTGATTACCCTGCACGCGGTGCTAGCACTGCTAAGTGCCGGGCATGCTTTGCTGCACAAACGCGACCCACGCGCTGCACTCGGGTGGATTGCAGTCAGCCTCGCTTACCCACTAGTCGGGCCACTATTATACTACCTGTTTGGCATAAACCGATTACAGACCCGCGCGCACTTGCTCAAAGGAGCCCCTGTAAAGCGCCTCAAAATCGATCCAGGCGAATCGGATGAACTCAGTACAGACTCCGAAGAACCGCTACCCGCTGTATTAATCTCACGCCCAGAACTTGCCGTAATGGCGGCAGCATCCACCGCTGTTACCCGTCTACCACTGGTAGAAAATAATTCGCTGCAGCCGTTCTTTGATGGTGAAAGTGCCTACGCGGCGATGCTAAAAGCCATCACCGAGGCCAGGCATTCGATATGTCTGGCTTCTTACATTTTCGCCACTGATACCACTGGCCGCAAGTTCATCAGCGCACTCAACGAGGCGCGGCTGCGCGGTGTCGAGGTTCGCGTTTTGCTTGATGGCATAGGCGAATACTATAATTTCCCGCGCGCGGGTCGCCTGCTAAAAAAATGTGGTGTCAGAGTGGCTCGATTCCTGCCGCCAAGGCTTTTGCCACCGTCGGTACACATCAACTTGCGTAATCATCGCAAGTTGCTGGTGGTAGACGGACGCGTTGCCTTTACCGGGGGAATGAATATTAGCGACCGGCAACTGCGCAACCAGGCAGGTAACCGCCACGAGACCGCCGACATTCACTTTCAATTGACCGGGCCTGTGATCGATCAGTTAAAACAGGTATTTGACGAAGACTGGACTTTTGTCGTGGGCGAGCATAGTTCAGAAAAAGTTACCACCGCTGATGGTAGTGGTAATGCTATCTGTCGTGTGGTGACTGACGGCCCTAATGAAGATCTCGGCAAACTCACTATGATAATGACCAGCGCGGTTGCACTCGCCCGCAAGCGAGTGGCCATTATGACGCCCTATTTTCTTCCGCCGGCAACACTAATAAACGCTCTACAGGCCGCAGCACTTCGCGGTGTGGAAGTGAGTGTAATCCTGCCGCAGCGATCTAACCAGCCACCGGTACATTGGGCAACACGAAACATGTTATGGGAGTTGCTACAATTTGGCGTACACATCTACTATCAACCACCTCCCTTTGCACATAGCAAATTTTTACTCATTGACGAAGACTACGCACATATCGGCTCTGCAAATCTCGATCCACGTAGCCTGCGGCTGAATTTCGAAATTGTCGTTGAAGTACTCGACCGCCACTTCGTTTCCACTATCAGCGATCATTTCGAACAGGTGAAAGACACAGCTCGCGAAGAAACCTTAGCTGGTGTAGACGGGCGTTCGTTGCCTATTCGTATCCGCGACGCCATCGCGTGGTTATTCTCGCCCTACCTTTAAACCGAGCTTCCCTGACAAAACTCACTCCCCTGTTATGATACCTCGAAGAATAACAACGAAGGATTACCATTTGACGGGCTTAGAACCCTCGTAGTGTAGATGTACATCTATCCGAAAACTTCGCCCGGAGTCCAAATATGACCGCTTATTTCATTCAGGCATTTATCTACTTATGCGCGGCAGTGGTCGCTGTACCGTTAGCAAAACGACTGGGATTAGGTTCAGTCCTGGGATACCTGATCGCGGGCTTAATTATCGGCCCGGTGGTAGGCCTGGTTGGTGAGGAAACAGCAACACTGCAGCATTTTGCAGAATTTGGTGTCGTCATGATGCTATTCCTGGTGGGCCTGGAACTTGACCCGAGTAAACTTTGGTCGATGCGTCACCGCCTACTTGGATTAGGTGGATTGCAAGTTACATTAACCACAATGGCCTTTATGGCGATTGGCTTGATGTTCGATCTCGACTGGCGTATCGCACTCACTACAGGATGGATTCTCGCGCTTTCATCGACCGCAATAGTATTGCAAACCTTGAATGAAAAGGGCCTGACGAAAACTGAGGGCGGTCAGGGTGCATTTTCGGTCTTGCTGTTCCAGGATATCGCGGTGATCCCAATGTTGGCGCTGATCCCCTTGCTTGAGTTACCCGAACTCACCAGGGCCGCGAATAATATCGCATCGTCGGTCACCGAATCACAAGGCTATCTCGATGTAATTTCGAGCTTGCCGAACTGGCAATACGCCATCGTCGTACTCTCAGTAATTGCAAGCGTAGTTTTCGGCGGCGTCTATCTAAGCCGCCCCCTGTTTAAATTTGTCGCCCTTTCCGGTCTGCGTGAAGTCTTCACCGCAACCGCGTTGATGCTCATGATCGGAATCGCCGCATTGATGAGCCTGGTTGGGCTATCGCCCGCGCTGGGAACCTTTCTCGCTGGTGTGGTACTGGCCAACAGTGAATTTCGTCACGAACTCGAATCTAATATCGAACCCTTCAAAGGACTATTACTTGGTTTATTTTTTATTACCGTTGGCGCCGGAATTAATTTTGATGTTTTATCGAGCAACTGGTTATTAGTCGGCGCAATAACCGCAATAGTAATCACAGTGAAGGCAGTTATTGTTTTTGGTCTGGTTAAATTCTTCGGTATTTGCTTTGGCGACCGCTGGTTAATCAGCCTGGGGTTGGCGCAGGCTGGTGAATTCGGATTTGTACTACTTGGTTTCAGTGTTCAAAATAATGTGCTGCCCAATGATATTGCACAATTGCTAACGCTAGTCGTCACCGTCTCAATGTTTTTAACCCCAGCCCTATTTATATTTTTCGATAAGGTACTGTTACCCCGATATGAAAAGGATCAAGCTACTCGTGACGAAGACCACATCGAAGAAACAGGCAAAGTCATAATCGCTGGAATCGGTCGTTTTGGTCAAATTGTTAATCGGTTGCTGGTCGCTAATGGCATTCAGACCGTGGTGCTCGACCACGATGCAGAGCAGATCGACAATCTTCGAAAACTCAACATTAAAAGTTATTTCGGCGACGCAACCCGTCCAGAATTACTCGAAACAGCAGGCATCGGGGAAGCCGATTTATTTGTCATCGCCATCGATAACCGAGATCGAGCAGTTGATCTAGTCAAATTTATGAAACTTCGGCATCCCAGAGTTGCCTTACTGGTTCGCGCATTTGACCAGATACATTACTATCAACTTAAGCAGGCTGGCGCGGAAATCATTATCAAGGAAACTTATTTATCTGCTCTCGATCTGGGCTGTCAGGCCCTGATACGTCTCGGCTTCGATGAATTGCACGCCGATCAACTAAAAACAGTATTTATCGACACCGAAAACCATACCAGTGATGCAATGTTTGAAAGCTGGGTTGCATCCGAAGACAGCGGTATGAGTCCTGGTTACCGAGAATTATTTATGCAACAGGAGCAAGCCTTACGCAAGGTCATGCAGGCAAAATACAGGCATGACCATGACCAGGCTGAACGCGGATTAAATCCATCATTGAAGATTTACAGCGAGAACCTTACTGATGAGTCTGAAGAACCTGGTAAAGAGTGATGATTCCTCCGGTATTTTCAAAACAGACTGTTTCAACAGGCTCGATCAAGCTATAATCGAATTTCCTGGGGACGACTTGGCTTCGACGTGGGTCGCGAAACCTGAGGTGCATGTCGAGAATGTAGAATATCTCGTTAACTCTTCTGCAAATTATAGTTGCCAACGACGACAACTACGCACTCGCCGCTTAATACCCGGTAGGGTGCTGTCCGACTGGAGCCGTGTCTATGCGTCCAGATATCGGGCATCGCTCTCATAGAATCGTGATGGAGGCTCGTTCGGGGCTAAAGCACTAAACAAGTACCGGAATCGCTGTTTGTCTTCCCTGTCCGGCGGGTAGCAAACAGTTAAATTAAATGTCGGAATAAACATGTAGAACCGATGGCAGAGGGCTTGCGGACGCGGGTTCGATTCCCGCCGTCTCCACCATATATGAGCCTTAACTATTTGATAGTTAGGGCTTTTTTACTTCATACTTTCTCTAAGTGTACGGATTAGTGTACGGATTGGCAAAAAAAAACCTCTTTTTGCTTATTTACTGCCCCTTGGTGGACTAAATTTGGTACTTGTTTCAGACGCCCCTTCCTCAAGGAAATCATTGGTATAACTAACCTCTTAATATCAGTGCAGCCCCCCCTAAAAACAGTTAATTTAGACGATTTACTAAACGCCCAATTTGTTACTTTTCTTACCAAAACAAAATTTTTCGTTTACATTTATTGCTTAATTTGGCGTACTACTTGATCCTTTTCTTAGTTTTGGGGTTCCCCCAATAAAACGGACTCATTAATTAGTAGTCATGTTTAGTTCATATTCTACCGGACTGACATAGTCCAGGTAAGAATGCCTGCGTCGTCGATTGTAAAACACCTCGATGTATTCAAACAGGTTTTGCTTGGCTTCTTGTTTCGAATGATAGTCTTCGTGGTCGACCAGCTCGGTTTTCAGAGAACTGAAGAAACTTTCTGCAACCGCGTTGTCCAGGCACTCGCCTTTTCTGCTCATACTACAGACGAGTTGATGTTGTTTGAGTAGTTGCTGGTACTGGCTAGAGGCATAGGTAGCGCCTCGATCCGAGTGAACAATGACGTTATCGACTAGCCCCCGACGCCAGATCGCCATGGTTAGTGCATCTGAAACGAGCTGGCGGTCATTCTTATCACTCATCGCCCAACCAATTACCTGGCGTGAAAACAAATCCAGGATCACCGCCAGAAACAACCAGCCCTGGCGGGTCGGGATAAACGTCGTATCAGAAACCCAGGCAATGTTCTTAGCGCTGGTGCGAAATTGTCGTTTCAGCCGGTCCGGTGCCGGCTCCATACTGTGCTTCGATTGAGTCGTGATGACAAACTTCTTCGCCACCTTGGACTGTATGTTTTCCTGCTTCATCAGCCTGGCGACTCGATTAACACCCACACATTCACCCGACTCTACCAGATCCCGATGGATGCGAGGGGAACCATAAATACGCCGACTGGCCTGATGATGGCATTTGATGTGGGTTACCAGGCGGCGGTTTCCCTTTGACCGTTTGCTCTCTGGACGCTCAACCCAGTCGTAGTAACCGCTGGCCGATACATCCAGCACTTCACATAGTCTTTGAATTTCATGAACATGACGATATTCTCTGATAAAGGCGTACTTCACTTGAGTTCTCTCGCAAAGTACGCCGCGGCCTTTTTTAGAATTTCGACTTCCTCCTGTAGCCGCTTATTCTGCTGTCGCAACTGAATGAGTTCGGACTGATTCTCTTTCTTTGGACGACCTCTGCTGGAGAATGCACTTTCGCCCTTGATGACCAACTGTTCTTTCCATTTGTAAAGCATATTGCGTCGGATGCCCAGCTCCATGGCTATTTCAGTAGCTGGCCGATCCGATGTTTCCATCAGACGTACTGCTTCTTGTTTAAATTCCTTGGTGTAAGTTGTATAAGGTTTTCTTTGCTTCATGGTTTGGATACTCCTTAAGCGACATTGTCGCTGATTTAAAGTATCCGTTAAACTGGGGGAGGTTCAGTCTGTCCCCGGATTAAGGATTAAGGATAAAAAATGTTACGGGAAGACCCTCAGTTCTTTCACGAAACCTACTGCACTATAATCAATTCAGGTCATTGCAAATCGTTGGCAATTGGATGAAACTTAGCTCTGGTTCTCCAGCAGCATATGCAGGTAATTTTAATGGTTAGTGTAAAACGTCTTGTTCTTGATGTACTTAAACCGCACCAACCCAATGCCCTTGAGTTTGCTCACTCCATAGCTTCGTTAGCAAAGGATTACCGGGTTGATATCCGGGTACAGGAAGTGGATGAAAATACCGAGACACTACTCGTAGTGATTGAGGGTGAGCAGCTGGATTTTGAGCGAATCAGCTCTACCATTACTGAGAACGGAGCCTCTCTTCACAGCATTGATGAAGTTTCCGTTGTTGGTGAGTAATCCACTGGCTTAATTACATTAACAGGCATCAGTAATGAGCTTGTATCAGATCAAAACGATGCTGCTTATCTCAGATTCTCTGGGCATCATGCGTCGCTACTTTGTGGTTAACGGCTTTGATGGTGCCTTAACAACACTCGGCTTGATTATGGGGTTCTACGTCAGCGACCGTGTCGATCTGCTGGTGGTGATTACATCCTGCCTTGCTGCGGCACTGGCTCTTGGTATGAGCGGTATATCCAGTGCGTATATCAGTGAGACAGCGGAGCGACGTCGTAACCTGGCGAAACTCGAAGAGGCTATGCTGACCTCTCTTGATGAGAGCAACCACGCTCGGTCGGTGATATGGATCCCCTGGTTGGTTGCCCTGGTCAATGGCATCGCTCCACTGTCTATTGCCATGATCATTATTTTTCCATTGTGGTTAGGATATCGTGGTGCATTGGCAGGGTTGCAGCCTTTACCTACGGCAGCAGGTGTAGCACTGGTGATTATCTTCCTGCTAGGGGTATTTCTTGGCCGAGTTGGAGGTACTTTCTGGTTATGGAGTGGTCTGCAAAGTCTGCTGGTTGCATTGCTGACAATGGGGTTGATATATCTGGTTGGCTGACTGGTGTTGTACCCGATAACCGGGTCAGAACACAGTTATTGCTAATATTATAGAAATCTGTTCTCTGACCCCAGTTTCCTGTTGCTTTGTTTCATGGTTTGGATACTCCTTAAGCGACATTGTCTAGACTTCCTTTAAACTGGGGGAGGTTCAATCTGACCCCAGTTTCGATTTTGAGTATTGTGTCTCTGGAAATCGAGCCAGGCCTTAATCACCTGGGAAACCCAACATTCAAATCCAGTAACACATCGCTTATAATTCCGGCTCAAATCTAAATCATCCTACCCAAGGGGTCCTATGGATAACGCAACCTCAGTTTGGCAAGTAGCCATCATCGCGTTGGTTGCTGGTGCAATAATCGGCGCGTTGGTTTACCGACTGTTTTCGCCATCGGTCAAACAGGCGAA
>CBDUSZ010000018.1:0-23760 GCA_965370015.1 uncultured bacterium
ATGACCGGTAAGCAGGTGGTACAGAGTAACGGCCAAAGAAAACAGGTCAGAACGTCCGTCGAGCTTCTTACCCTTGAGCTGTTCGGGTGACATATAAGCCGGGGTACCAACGATGATGTTACCACCTTGCCTGCTTTTATGTTCGGTATAGGCGGCACCAAAATCGGTGACAATGTAGGTGTCCAGCTTTTCGTCATACATGATATTTGCGGGTTTTATATCACCATGAATCACCCCGTGAGCGTGTGCTGCTGAGAGCGCTTTTAGCACTGATTTAGAAATACGGATACATTCTCCGACAGTGATGTACTCGCGTTTACGTAAGCGCAATGACATCGCGTAGCCCGAAATATAGTCCATCGCGATGTAGGCGGTATCCCTGTATTTCGCAGCATCATGGATTTTTACAATATTGGGGTGTTCAAATTGGGCGACAATTTCTGCTTCGTGTAACCAGTGGTTGATTCGATCACGTTCGATTTTAGTATCCATATGCGAGGACATTACCTTCAGCGCTACGAGGTTATGGGTGCGCATATCATAGGCCTTATAAACAGAGGCCGAAGATCCCTGTGCGATTTTTTTACGTAACTCATAGTGACCGACTATATGCAGGGCCTCATCCTCCTTAATAGTTCTTCTACCCGGCCCCTGCTTACGTCTGATTTTTTCGATTCTGGCGATAAAATCATCCATACCCGGGTCATATTGCTTTAGCCATTGATATAGATTTATCGCGCTTGCCCAGTTTTTACCGGCCTCAAGCAAGACGCCTAGCTGGTATCCTACTTCGAGTAATTCGTCGCTGTATTTGCACTGCTTCAACATTACCAGAGCCGTCCTAAGCTCCCCCATTTCTATCTGTTTCTGAATCTCGCTCAGAGATCTTGAATCCTCGCCAGATAAGATGCCGGATCTGATTCGTTGATACAAATCAATCACCCGGTAAACTGTACTACCGAGTGTCACTGCCAGCGCGGGCAGGGCCATCGGCAGGTAAATCTGATTAAAAATTGCGAGCAACACCTCGGTCATCAATAACGCAAAAAGGATGATACTAACAGTCACAAATGATATCGCGGTGGTCCCCGCCCGCAGGTATTTAATGACATAAATGGCCAGTAGTAAGCCGTATACCAGTAACACTGCCCACTGCGGTGCCAGGCGAATGGAGGATAGCGCGAGAAGTTCTCGTTCAGATGGCAGCAAATGCAAAATGTACAAAAACAAATCGTATTCGAGCGCCCAAATACCCTGCGTGGCGCTGATTAAATAGGTGAGGATAAATAGGCATCCTGTTAGACCAGGCTGCCATAATTTAGAATTTGCACTAATCACGAGTTTACCGACACCCACTGTACGTCGAATTGAATAAATAAAGGCTAGCTATAATATACGGGCGGAAAGAAGTCACTATCGCACAGTGGTAAAAACGCGCCTTACCCAACTCAAGTTAAGCATATTATCGGAATAATGGGTGATAAATATTGGCAATAGTACCTCATATTTAAAAGAGTAAATGTAGGATCCGCTGTATCGAACGGATCGAAAAGCATTAAAATTTTAATGCAGAATATACTGACCCTCAAAATGTAACCGTCCACCTGCCGTAGGTACTGTACACATACTCACCACCGGCTAAGCTCGACAATTTTCTAACGCAACAAAAAGTCTAATACCAACCGTGAGAATTTCCCGGGCTGTTCTGCGTGCAACCAGTGACCTGCATTCTTAATTGTGCTGAACGATACATTCTCGAAATGATCTCTGATCTCACTTTCTTCGGCGATGCCGATATAAGCGGACTGTTCGCCACGGATAAACTCGGTCGGGGTACTAACCTTCCAGGCAACGGGCAAATTTGTAAATCCAGTCAAATGCTTCATCTGTTGTTCGATTGCCGACCAATTGACCTTCCAGCGCCATTGCGCAGATTTTCGTTCCAGGTTTTGCAACAGAAAGTTACGTAACACAGCGTCTGGAATATCTCGCTGTAAGGTTTTATCAACGGCAGAGCGGCTATCTATTTGATCCAGCGTTAACGCCATTATCGGATCTATCAAGTGTTGGTAAACATGCGAATACGCAACAGGGGCTATGTCGGCCACTATTAGCCGAGAAACTAGTTGCGGATGCTCCAGCGCCAGCAACATGGCGGTTTTACCACCCATGCTGTGACCAATCACTGAGCAAGAAGCTATACCCAGATGACCCATTAAACGGCATACATCTTCGGCCATCACCGTGTAGTTCATTTCATCGGCATGAAAAGATTCACCATGATTACGCAGGTCGAGCGTGAATACCTTAAAATGTCGCGCAAATACCCTGGCCAATGATTGCCAGTTTTTACTCGATCCGAACAATCCATGCAGGATGATTAGCGGCGCGCCATTACCAGTTTCAGAATAATGGAGTAGGTCCATGGCCGGCATTTAATTAAAACTTATAGCGTCACTTTTTCCTCGGCATATATAAATCAGTGATGGTTCCTTCCACCATTTCAGCCGCAAAGTTGAAAGTTTCCGACAGTGTTGGGTGCGCATGTATGGTGAGGCTGATATCTTCAGCATCGGCACCCATTTCCAGTGCCAAAACTGCCTCGGCGATCAATTCACCCGCGTTGGGACCGACTATGCCGGCACCGAGTATGCGCTTGCTATCTTTATCGAAAAGAATTTTGGTCAAGCCTTCATCGCGACCCAGGCCCAGTGAACGTCCGCTAGCCGCCCAGGGGAAAGCACCTTTTTCGTACTCTATACCCTGTTTTTTAGCTTCTGTTTCACTCAATCCCATCCACGCTATTTCCGGGTCGGTATAGGCGACCGAGGGTATAGTCATAGGTTCAAAACTCGACTTCATGCCACTGATCACCTCTGCGGCAACCTTTGCCTCGTGGGTTGCTTTGTGAGCTAGCATCGGGTTACCAACAATATCACCTATCGCAAAAATATTGACAACATTGGTACGCATCTGATTATCAACCTGAATAAAACCTGCCTCATCAACCTGGACCCCGGCCTTTTCAGCACCTATTTTTAGGCCGTTAGGTCGGCGCCCGACAGCAACCAGGACCTTATCATAAACCTCAGGGTCAGGTGCCCTGGCACCTTCAAAAGTCACTTTCAGGCCATTTTTCTGAGCCTTGATTTCGGTTACTTTGGTACTCAGGTATATCGCTTTGTAGCGTTTCGATATAATCTTGTTTAATGGCCTGATCAGATCCTTGTCGCAACCCGGGATGAGGCTATCCATAAATTCGACCACGGTAATTTCTGATCCAAGTGCGTCATAAACAGTGGCCATTTCGAGTCCGATAATACCGCCTCCGATAACGAGCAATTTCTTTGGCACATCAGTCAATTCCAGTGCCCCGGTGGAATCTATCAAACGCGCGTCATCATTTGGAAACGAGGGAATCTGGCTCGCCTGTGAGCCCGCAGCGATAATACAGTGTTCGAATTGTATCCGTGATTCTTTTCCGTCTTTGGTGACTTTGAGATGGTTTTGATCGATAAATTCCCCCACCCCGGTGACGACTTCAATTTTGCGCTGTTTAGCCAGCTGCTTCAGACCACCGGTAAGTTTGGTCACAACTTTATTTTTGAATCCGTTAATGCCTTTAAGGTCGATTTTAGGCTTTCCAAAATCGACCCCATTAGCCTTCATATGATCGGCTTCGTTGATGATCTGTGCGGTGTGTAATAAGGCCTTGGAGGGAATACATCCCACATTCAGGCAAACGCCCCCGAGCGAATCGTAGCGCTCCACCAGTATCACTTTTTTACCCAGATCAGCAGCCCGGAATGCGGCTGTATAGCCACCCGGTCCTGCTCCCAGTACTAGTACTTCGGCATTCATATCTGCTCCTGTATCGATTGTAGTAGAGGCTTTTGTTGTAGATGCTGTTTCGCCACCAGAATCCGGTTGCTGGTCCGGTGTTTTTTCATTATCCGCTTTAATACTACCCAGTTTATCGCCAGCAGAAACCTTGTCTCCGACAGCAATATTGAGCGTGCTGATGGTCCCGTCATAAGGGGATGGGATGTCCATAGTCGCCTTATCAGACTCGAGCGTTACGATAGGTTCCTCTATTTTCACCGTATCGCCAACAGCGACGTGTAGTTCGATAATTTCAACACTTTCGAAACCGCCTAGATCAGGCAGAATCAGTTCTTTATTACTCATGATTAAAGTAACACCCTTCTAATATCAGTGATTACCTGGCTCAGGTAACTGGTAAATCTGGCCCCCTGCGCGCCATCTATCACGCGATGATCGTAAGACAGTGCCAGCGGCAGGATCAGGCCTGGTGTAAAATTGCCGTCAGCGGCATAGACGGGTTGCATTTTGGCTTTTGCTATTCCCAATATTGCAACTTCGGGTGCATTCACAATAGGCGTAAACTGGGTACCTCCGATACCGCCCAGACTTGATATTGTGAAACAGCCACCCTGCATTTCTGTCGGTGATAATTTACCCTCACGAGCGCGTTCTGCAGTTGCTGCTAGCTCTGCGGCCAGATCATATAATCCCTTCTGATCGACATCGCGTATCACCGGTACCACTAATCCGTTCGGTGTATCAACCGCCACGCCTATGTGAAAGTATTTTTTCAGTATCAATCGTTCACCGCTCGCTTCCAATGAGGCATTAAAATCTGGAAATGCCTTCAGCGCTGCGACCACGGCCTTCATCATGAAAACCAACAGCGTCAATCGCACACCTTTATTCTCAGCCTCTTTGGCGAGTGATTTACGGAATGCCTCGAGACCGGTGATGTTAGCCTCGTCAAACTGGGTAACGTGCGGAACGGTCACCCAGCTGCGATGTAAATGAGCAGCCGCTATCTTCCTGATACGGTTAAGCGCAACAGTTTCGATTTCACCGAACCTGGAAAAATCGATCTCCGGCATCGCAGATATTGCCAGGCCGCCAACTGCGCCAGATCCCGTGGTAGACATGGCAGCTTTGATAAAAGCCTTCACATCTTCCTTCAATATCCTGCCCTTGGAGCCAGTGCCGATGACCAGTTCAAGATTAACGCCCAACTCACGCGCATGGCGTCGGATCGATGGGCTGGCGTGTATGAGCTTGCCCGGCTTGTCCACCGATTCAGTGTTTGGTTTGCCTGGAGGTGGTTTTCTTTGCTTACCGGGAGCCGATTGCCGGGTTGGGGCAACAGCCGATATGATATTCTCAGATTCCCTGGTTTCAGCAACTGCAGTCGATGTCTGCTCGCTAACCTTTTCTACATCGGCATCGACCGTATCCGGAGCAGTTGTTTTTTCGTCACTGGCAGGCACACTTGATTCAATCGTGGCGACCTCTGTGCCTTCAGAAATTCGATCCCCCACGTGCACCAAAACCGATTTGATGGTGCCAGCATAGGGGCTTGGAATTTCCATCGTCGCCTTGTCGGATTCGAGTACAATAATTGAATCCTCCGCCGCGATCTCGTCACCTGGTACGATCAATACTTCTATAATTTCAATCTCATCGAAATCACCAACATCCGGCAGATTGATTGTTTTTAATTCAGCCACTGTTATCTCCTGTGCTATATGCGGGCTAGACAGTAACCGGATTGGGTTTTTCCGAATCTATGCCATAATTTTTGATTGCCTGTTGAACAATCTTATTGTCGATTTTACCCTCATCGGCCAGAGCCTTGAGCGCTGCGACTACAACGTAGTGGCGATTCACTTCGAAAAATATGCGTAGATTTTCTCGCGTGTCACTGCGTCCAAAACCATCTGTGCCAAGCGTGGTAAACGACATTGGAATAAATTCACGCAACTGACTGACGAATGCCCGGGTGTAGTCGGTCGCCATAATTGCCGGACCTTTACGACCCTGTAGTTGGGTTTCGAGGTAACTTTTACGTGCTTTTTTAAGCGGATGCAATTGGTTCCAGCGCGAGCAATTGATCGCTTCCCTGGCGAGTTCGTTAACACTGGTGACGCTCCACACATCGGCATTGATATCGAAATCGGTCTTGAGCAAATCCGCCGCGGCTATTACTTCGCGTAAAATAGTTCCCGATCCCATCAACTGGACTTTGCTACCTTTTTCATCGGCTTCCTGGAGGCAGTAAATCCCTTTTAAGATACCCTCTTCCGAACCTTTTAGCATGTCGGGGTGAGAGTAGTTTTCGTTCATCAACGTAATGTAATAAAACACCTTTTCGTGCAGCTGGTACATGCGTTTCATACCACTGTGAATAATCACCGCCAGCTCGTAGGCAAAAGTCGGGTCATAGGATATACAGTTTGGAATGGTGCCCGCGACAATCAAACTATGTCCATCCTGATGTTGTAACCCCTCTCCCGCCAGGGTTGTACGCCCGGCAGTACCGCCCATCAGAAACCCTCTCACCTGCATATCCGCAGCTGCCCAGGCCAGGTCTCCTATGCGCTGAAATCCAAACATCGAATAAAAAATATAAAACGGAATCATATTAATGCCATGGGTACTGTAAGCAGACCCAGCCGCTATCCATGAAGACATTGCACCCGCTTCGTTGATGCCTTCTTCTAAAATCTGACCTTTTTTATCTTCCCGATAATACATCACCTGATCCGAATCCATCGGTTCGTAAAGCTGACCTTTGAACGAGTATATGCCCAGTTGGCGAAACATGCCTTCCATGCCGAAGGTCCGTGCTTCATCGGGTATGATCGGCACAATATTCTTGCCGACTAATTTACTCCGGCTCAGCGTAGACAAAATTCGCACGAAAGCCATAGTGGTAGAAAATTCGCGCTCACCACTGTCTTTTAATAAAGCATCGAAGGTATCCAGGCCGGGGATGACCAGAGGTTCAGCGGAATTTCTTCGCACCGGCATAAAACCGCCAAGCCGCTCGCGCGCCGCGCGCATATATTGCATTTCTTCGCTATCTTCGGCGAATTTGTAAAACGGTGTTTCGAGAATGTCTTCATCGCTAATGGGTATATTGAATCGATCACGAAATGCCTTCAATGCATGTTCGCCCATCTTCTTTTGCGAATGGGTG
Source organism: uncultured bacterium (assembly GCA_965370015.1). GTDB lineage: Bacteria > Pseudomonadota > Gammaproteobacteria. The sequence continues at coordinate 7,019 of CBDUSZ010000018.1, forward strand.
ATATTTTGACCCTCACCAGCCTCACCCATCCCATAACCCTTCACGGTTTTCGCCAGTATTACCGTTGGCCTTTCCTTGTGCTCAACCGCCTCGGCATAAGCCGCATATACTTTATGGGGATCGTGCCCACCCCGATTCAGGCGCCAGATATCCTCGTCGGACATATCCGCCACCATCTCTTTCAGTTCGGGATATTTGCCGAAAAAGTGTTCCCGGGTATAAGCACCGCCTTTTGCCTTGAAAGCCTGATATTCCCCGTCCACGGCTTCTTCCATACGTTTTTGCAACAGGCCTTTATCATCCTTGGCAAGTAGAGGATCCCAGTAAGAGCCCCACACCACTTTAATAACATTCCATCCGGCACCACGAAACACAGCTTCCAGTTCCTGAATGATTTTACCGTTACCGCGCACTGGGCCGTCGAGTCGCTGCAAATTACAATTCACCACGAAAATAAGGTTGTCCAGATTCTCTCTTGAAGCCAGCGAGATCGCACCCAATGACTCGGGTTCATCCATCTCTCCATCACCCATAAAGGCCCAGACCTTTCGGTCACCCTGGGGCTGGATTTCACGATTTTCCAGATACTTCATGAACCGTGCCTGATAGATTGCCATCAATGGACCCAAACCCATCGATACCGTGGGAAATTGCCAAAAATCGGGCATCAGCCAGGGATGGGGGTACGAGGACAGGCCGTTTTTGTTTAGAGCTTCCTGGCGAAATGCCTTTAGCTGCTCTTCGCTCAAGCGCCCTTCGAGGAAGGCCCGCGCGTATATACCGGGTGCAGAATGACCCTGAAAAAACACCAGGTCCCCGTTACTTTCTTCGTTTGGTGCACGAAAAAAATGACTGAAACCAACATCGTACAGGGTCGCAGCCGATGCAAAGCTGGCAATATGACCCCCAAGCTCACTCGATTTCCGATTGGCGTGTACCACCATCGCGGCCGCGTTCCAACGGATTACCGAACGGATGGTATGCTCTATCGCCTGGTTTCCCGGAATCGGTCGTTGGGTCGAGAGCGGAATAGTGTTCAGATACGCGGTATTCGCAGTATAAGGCAGGTAAGCACCCGAACGCCTTGCCTTATCGATCATTTTTTCCAGCAAAAAGTGCACGCGTTCGGGCCCTTCGCGTTCAAGTACCGATTCGAGTGACTCAATCCATTCGTGGGTTTCCTGCGGATCAAGATCTATTTCATTTGCCATTGGTTGCTCGCATTAGTTTTTTATTCAGCAAAATTACATGAGTGCATTACATTACTCCGCTAATCAGGATTCAAGATTTACCCCTTTTGGAGTCGCTGCAATTAAAAATTGTAGATAATTGATAATATTATACGGCATATTAACTGCTGGAATCGATTTTCGTGTCATAATTAGCGCCAGCATTTTTAGTTAAATTACCCGATAAATCAATAACAGAATGAGCAGACTGACAATCATCAAGCCCGATGACTGGCATTTACACTTACGCGATTCTCCCTACCTGGAGTCGGTTGTCGGTGACAGCGCGCGGCAGTTCGCACGAGCTATCGTAATGCCTAATCTGAGTCCGCCAGTGACAACCTGTAAAGACGCCCTGGCATACCGCAAGCGTATCTTGTCGGCGTTACCAGTGGATCACCAGTTTCAACCGCTGATGACGCTTTACCTGACCGATAACAGCGACGTAAAGGACATCAAGCAGGCCAGCACATCGGAATATATTTTTGCTGCCAAATTATACCCCGCAGGTGCAACCACCAATTCTGACGCTGGCGTCACCGAGCTCAAACGTATTTATAATGTCCTCGAGGCCATGCAGGAAAATCAGCTGCCATTATTAATACACGGCGAAGCCACCGGTGATACGGTGGATGTTTTCGACAGGGAAAAACGTTTTATCGATACCAGCCTGGGTTCTATCCACAGGGACTTTCCGGAGCTACCGATTGTTTTTGAACACATTACCACCAGCGACGCTGTCGATTACGTGGATGCTCAGGATACCAGGCTTGCCGCTACGATCACGCCCCACCACCTGTTAATTAATCGAAATGCCATGTTTAACCAGGGTATGCGACCGCATCACTACTGCTTACCAGTCGCCAAACGCGAACGACATCGCCAGGCCTTGCTCAGGGCCGCAACCAGTGGTTCGAATAAGTTTTTTGCCGGTACCGATAGTGCACCGCATAGTCAGCAGGCGAAGGAATCAGCCTGCGGATGTGCCGGTATCTATTCTGCTTTTTGTGCCATCGAACTGTACGCTGAGGCATTCGAACTAGCGGAAAATTTTTCCAATTTTGAATCATTTATGAGTATCAACGGTGCGGCGTTTTATCAACTACCGGTAAATAATGGCAAAGTAATTCTGCAGAAATCAGCCTGGACGGTTCCAGATAATCTGCCCTTTGGGCAGCTAAACCTGGTGCCTTTCAAGGCCGGCGAAAAACTACAGTGGAAAGTGACTGGATATGAATAATTCCATACCAATGAGCTCGCGTTTTCGGGGTTATCTACCTATTGTTGTCGACGTCGAAACGGGTGGATTTAATGAGCAAACAGACGCCCTGCTGCAAATCGCTGCGGTCATTATAGATATGGACGAACGTGGGAAGCTCTATTGCGCTGAAACCATTTCCTGCCATGTCACACCGTTTGATGGGGCGAATCTTGACCCGGCTTCGATGGCGGTCAACGGTATCGACGTCGACCACCCTTTTCGACTGGCACTGGACGAAAAGCAGGCTTTGCCAAAAATATTCAAACCGGTACGAGAAGCCGTCAAACGACAGGCTTGCAATAAAGCTATCCTGGTCGGGCATAATGCCTACTTCGATTTGAAATTCATTAATGCTGCGGCACAACGTAGTGGTATTAAACGCAATCCTTTCCACCCCTTCAGTAACTTTGACACAGTCACTCTGGCCGGATTGGCCTATGGCCAAACCGTACTGGCACGTTCGGTTAAAGCGGCTGGCTTCGAGTGGGATACCAGCGAGGCCCATTCGGCAGTTTACGATGCAGAGATGACGGCCACGCTATTTTGTAAAATAATTAACGATACACCTTTTGTACTACCCGAAGTATGATTTTGATTTATAATCCACCATCAATAATATCTGAGCGCGAATAACTTTGCTTAAAGAAGAACTCTCAGTAATCGTTGTCGATGACCTTCAATTCAGTCGCGAAGTGGTTAAGTCTGGCTTAACGAAATCTGGCTTTAGCGATATACGCACCGCATCTTCTGGTGACGAAGCCCTGTTCCTTTTAAATCAGCGCCGCGCTAACGTTGTCCTCGCAGATTTCTGGATGCCGGGTATGAATGGCCTCGAAGTCACTGATCTTATTCGACGCTGGGATGAAAAAAACGATCGCTATACCGGCATCGTGCTGCTCACCGCAGAGGATACTGCAGCCAGTATCGTGGTCGCATTCGATCGTGGGGTAGACGATTTCGTCTCCAAGTCCGCAAACCAGTTCGAACTGTCAGCACGTGTATACGGTGCGGCGCGGACTGCCTATGAACAAAATGAACTACGCGAGCGTACGCGTTGGCTCACTAGCCAGCTTATGCAGGTGAAACAGTTCAGCCCGCAAGATCCGCAAACCTTGCTGCCAAATCGTGCACACTTCGAGTCACATATTAAATCCCTGGTAAGCCACAGTATCAGCAGGGGTGGTGGCCTGGCTGTTGGCCTTATCGAGGTTAAGTCGGATGGCTCAGAATTACGTCCTGGAACCCTGAAAACCATTTCTAATTCACTGCGACTGGCACTTCGGCCGATGGATATGGTTTGTCGATTCGACGTCGATACCTTCGCGGTTTTGATTCACTACCAGGAACCCAGTGTTTTTAATCTCAGCATGTTTCGGCGTTTGGTCGATAACGTTAAACGCCACACGCGTCAAACCAGTGACCAGGGGGAACAACTTAAAATATCACTGGGCGTATGGCATGGGCATGAACTGGATCCCTCACCTACTGTGGAAGAAATAATTACCTCAGCGTTACAGGCATCACAGGCCTGCTGACAAGCCTGGCACACTGGCAGGTAGTACAGACCAAAAAATGTAGCGGCCACAATCCTGCCAGTCCTGCAAAATAAAGCCCTGCCAAACGCACAGGGCTGACGCCTGCCTCATTTAATTAACCAGATTTGGGCGATTGTTTAACCAGCTTTTTTCGCTACTGCAGCTTTGGCAATTTTTCCCAGCTCTCCTGATTCATGCATTTCTAGAGCAATGTCGCAGCCGCCGATCAGTTCGCCATCTACATACACCTGGGGAAAAGTCGGCCAGTCCGCATAACGTGGCAAATTCTGAAAGATTTCCGGATCGGACAACACGTTCACATAGGCAAACTCCACCTCGAGCGATTTAAGCGCTTCGACGGTCCTGCTGGAAAAGCCACACTGAGGTAATTGCGGTGTTCCCTTCATATAAATGATGACCGGGTGGGCCTCAACCTGATTTTTAATACGTTCTAAAACATCCATCGATAATCCTCGCATAATAACTGACTAATTTAGTTGGTTATTATCATACTCGTTTTTATCAACGAATAAAATCGGCCTGATCGATATTTTTACCTTAAAGTTGAATTTCACTGATGCGGCAGAAAAAATGCGCCTAATTATCCAATATGCTGTTGTAACCAGTACTCAAGTAAGGCCGAATGCCAGAGCTTACTGCCATTTAAACGTGTGAAATGTTTCTCCGGTTCCGCCAACAGGCGTTTGAGGTAAGCTTGATTGAAAATCCCGCGTTCCCGGCTGCTCTGGCTATTGAGGGTATCTGCCATAAATTGATAGAAATCTCCGCGCACGTATTTTAGAGCTGGCATCGGAAAGTAACCTTTTGGCCGATCAATCACTGCATCAGGGATCCTGCCACGTGCAATCTCCTTGAGCACACCCTTACCCTGGTGTTTAAGCTTTAACTCCGGCGGACAGGCTGCTGCGAGCTCAACCAGTTGATGATCGAGGAAGGGAACGCGAGCTTCCAGACCCCAGGCCATAGTCATGTTATCGACACGTTTCACCGGGTCATCGACGACCAGGGTTGTGACGTCGAAGCGCAATACTGCATCCATAAACGTGTCGGCCTGCTCGCTATCGAGATTCTCTTCTATCAGCGTAGATGTATAGTCTTTGCCCTGATATTGCTTTTCCACCGCCTGACAAAATTCGGCATGATCACGGTCAACGTAATGGGGGGCAAATCGCTGTAATGCTGATCCGCTTGAAGCCTGCATACGTTCATACCAGAAGTAGCCGCCAAATACTTCATCCGCGCCCTGCCCGCTCTGCACTACCTTGACGCTTTTGCTGACCTGCTCCGATAGCAGGAAAAAAGCCACAGCATCCTGACCTACCATTGGTTCCGCCATCGAACACACCGCTTCGGGCAATCGCTTCATCACCTGCTCATTCGGAATCAGGTATTTATGGTGTTCGGTATCGTACATTTGCGCTACCGCATCGGAAAATTCGAATTCATTACCTTTTTCTTCCGGCTGGTCTTCAAAGCCGATGCTATAGGTCTGGATTTTACCTACCCCGGCTTCGGCCAACAATGCCACCAATAGACTCGAGTCAAGGCCACCAGAAAGCAATACGCCTACCGGCACGTCGGCAATTTTCAAACGCTTTTTCACCGACTCCATCAAGGCGTTGTGAATAGCTGTATTCCACTCCTCTGGCGTTAACGCCTGGTCGGGTCGCTTTGCAATTAACGACCAATATCTTGATTCACTAAAACCACCCCTGGCATCGACAGACATCTGAAATGCCGGTCGACATTTACGTATTCCCTTTAACAGGGTGCGTGGCGCGGGAATTACCGCGTGCAAACTGAGTTGATGGTGCAGTCCAACCGGGTCGATTCCAGTATCGCACTGCCCGGTGGCCAATAAAGCCTGCGGGTTTGATGCGAAATAAAATCCCGTGGAGGTTTTTGTATAGTAGAGTGGTTTTATGCCCATTCGATCACGCGCGAGGAACAGCGATTGGCGCTTCTTGTCCCAGATTGCAAAGGCGAACATACCGTGCAGCTTTTCGGTGCATTGCTCGCCCCAGCAGGCATAAGCATTGAGTATTACCTCTGTATCGCTATGCGAATCGAACCGATAGCCATCGGCAATCAGCCCCTCGCGTAATTCGGGATAATTATAAATCGTACCGTTAAATACGATGCTGTATCGCCCGCCGACATCACCCATGGGCTGATGCCCCTGGGCCGACAAATCTATAATGGCCAATCGCCGATGACCAAGCATTACCGGACCATCATACAACTCTCCTTGATCATCCGGCCCGCGGCGTGCCACTTTTTTTGACATCGCAGTAGCCAGGCCACGATCTATACTTTGTCCACTAAAACTTAATGCACCATATAGACCGCACATATAACCCCACTTTTTCTATGTAAATTGATAAATTTCAACGACTTATCAGAGATTCGTTGCACCGTATAAAGAAAGCACTTATACTCGCCGCGCGCATGGAGGAAGGGAAAGTTATTCATCAGGATAATGCTCCCAGCCGCTATATTCTAAACATTTATTTTCGGGAGTCATCAATGAATCCTTTAAAATCCATCACCGGTACTATTGTATCAGGTGTCGTTTTGTCAGTAGTTATAATGATGATCTATGCAGACGGATCTTACAACCCTGTGGAATGGACAGTGTGGTTTCATGCATTGGCCGGTATCACCTGGGTTGGCATACTTTATTACTTCAATTTCATTCAGGTACCAGGCGTGGGTGCCGCGTTAGCAGAAGTCGAAAGTGGCGGGCCAGGTGCTGCAGCGATTAATAAATACATCGCCCCACGCGCCTTGTTATGGTTTCGCTGGGCGGCATTGGCTACCTGGCTGTCGGGTGCGTCAATACTAGAGAATCTAGGCATTCTGGGTGACGCGTTTATGCTCAAATCGGGTGCTGCCGTCATAGGTGTCGGTGCCTGGATGGGTACCATCATGCTATTTAATGTATGGGTGCTAATTTGGCCCAACCAGAAGAAAATCCTCGGTCTCGACGGCAAGACTCACGAGCCAGAAGCTATTGCCAGTGCCAAGTTTATTGCATTAATGGCTTCGCGTACGAATACGGCCCTGTCAATTCCGATGATATTGTCGATGACTGCATTTGGACACGGTGGATTCCCGTTCTAAATTACACGTCCTGAAGGAGATTTTATTTCCTTATTTCAAAGCCCCGCCAATGCGGGGTTTTTTATTGGCCTCTACATATTTCATCACCACTGAAAGAAAAAACTTGAAATAGGCAAAAAATGGCGTATGTTTGGGCGTTTTTTCACGCACTATAGACATGTCAGAGCATTTAATCTCAGCCTATAACACACTGCCTGTTTCTTTCACACGTGGCGATGGCATCTATCTGTGGGACAGTAACGAAAAACAATACCTCGATGCGCTTTGCGGTATCTCAGTTACCAGCCTCGGGCATAATTATCCCGCGGTCACCGAAGCGATAAAGCAACAGGCGGGCTGTCTGCTGCATACCTCCAATATTTATAACATCGAATGGCAGCAGAAACTGGCAGAGTTGCTCGCTCAACTGTCAGGCATGGATCGGGTTTTTTTCGGCAATTCCGGTGCCGAGGCCAACGAGGCAGCGATTAAGCTCGCGCGCCTTTATGGGCATCAACGCGACATTAAAGATCCCCAAATCGTAGTCATGCAACACAGTTTCCACGGCCGCACAATGGCGACCTTAAGCGCAACCGGTAGTCGCAAGGTACAGGCCGGGTTCGAGCCATTGGTATCCGGCTTTGTACGCGCACCTTTTAATGATGTGGAATCGATAAGTGCTATCGCAAAAAACAATAAAAATGTGGTGGCCATTTTAGTTGAACCAGTTCAGGGTGAGGGCGGCATCATCATCCCTGAACCCGGATACCTAAAGTCACTACGACATATATGTGACAAAAATAACTGGTTATTGATGCTCGACGAGATTCAAACCGGAATTGCCCGCAGTGGAAAGCTATTCGCGTTTCAACATGAAAATATTGTTCCCGATGTCATGACCCTGGCCAAGGCACTCGGTAACGGTATTCCGATTGGTGCCTGTGTTGCGCGCGGTAGAGCTGCTGACGTATTCCACCCGGGAAATCACGGATCGACCTTTGGTGGTAACCCCTTTGCATGCAGGGTTGCCTGTACCGTGCTTGATGCCATAGTGAGAAATAATATTGCAGATAATGCCAATCAACGTGGCAAACAACTGGTAACACTGTTAAATAGCGGGCTTAAAAGCAATGATGCGGTCATTGAGGTCAGACACCTGGGTATGCTGATAGGTATAGAAATGAAATCAGATTGCCAGGGCCTGGTGTCACAGGCGCTGGCAGACGGCCTGTTAATTAATGTTACCGCCGATCGTGTCATTCGTCTGCTGCCACCATTGATTATAAATACACAACAGACTATCGAGCTAGCCGAACGGCTAATCTCCTGTATAGACAAATTTACCCAAATCACGAGCTAGCAACATGCCTCCCCGCCATTTTCTCAGTCTGCTTGATTTTACCAGCGACGAACTCAAATCCCTGATTAACCATGCTATCGATGTAAAACAACGGCTCAAACAGGGTATTTCGCATACCCCTCTGGTGGGCAAGGTCCTGGCAATGATTTTCGAGAAATCATCTACTCGGACCCGAGTTTCATTCGAAGCAGGGATGAGTCAGCTGGGCGGTCACGCGATGTTTCTGTCGCCAAAGGATATACAACTCGGCCGTGGCGAGCTGATTGAAGACAGCGCGAGGGTGATATCCAGTATGGTAGACGGCATCATGATCCGGACCTTCGCCCATGAGCGCCTGGTAACACTCACAAATCACTCATCCAGCCCGGTGATCAATGGTTTAACCGATTACCTGCATCCGTGTCAACTACTCGCAGACATGCAGACCTGGTTTGAATTGCGAGGTGACATAGCAGGCGCCACTGTGGCCTGGATCGGCGATGGCAACAACATGTGTCATTCCTATATTAATGCAGCCATTCGTTTTGATTTTAATTTGCATATCGGCTGCCCTGCTGGCCACGCTCCCGATGCAGAGTTGGTTAAAAACGCAGGCAACCGGTTAAAAGTCTTTGATAGCGCATCGCAGGCAGCCAGCGGTGCAGACCTGATAGTAACCGATGTCTGGGCGAGCATGGGTCAGGAGCAGGAACAGCAAGAAAGATTACGAACCTTTTCTGAATTTCAGGTATCGAGCAAGCTGATGGGATTGGCCAGTAAGGATGCTCTGTTTATGCATTGTCTTCCTGCACACCGCGGCGAAGAAGTCTCTGCTAGTGTTCTTGACGGTAAACAAAGTGTCGTTTGGCAAGAAGCCGAAAATCGCCTGCACGCGCAAAAAGCGCTACTGGAAACCCTGCTCAAATAACCCCCAGAGGTTACTTAAGTATCCAGTATCACCATACGATTTCTACCCTTGGCCTTGGCAGTTTTGAGCGCCTGATCGACCCTGCCTAACAATTCACGCGATGACGATATATTGCCAATAACCTGGCAGCTCAAACCCACACTCATGGTCAGATATGGACTGGTCTTGGATTTAGCATGTTCAATTTTTTTATCCGCCAGGGCGTGAATAACCCGCAGCATCGATAATCGAGCATTTTCGCAGCTTAACCCCGGCAAGATAACCGCAAACTCGGCGCCATTCAGCCTCGCCACCAGCTGATTTTGTTGGGATAATTCATCCATCAGCAATCGGGCAATCTCACGCAAATTCTGGTCGCCAGAATCGACTCCGTAGTGGGCATTGTATTCATGATAAAAATCTATGTTCAACTTCGCCAGTGACAGCGGAATTTGCGATCCTCGATACTGGCGCCAGACTTCTTCCAGTGCAACCCGAAACGCGCGATAGTTAGACGCGCCGGTAAGTTCGTCGGTGGTCGAAATTTTTTCCAGTGCCTTGTTAGAAGTAGACACCGAAGCTAACAGGCGTTGTAAATCTTCTACCAGTGTTTCGTTATCGAATCGATAGTAAAGCGCATCATTAATCAGTACATTCATGCGCTTGACACCGATTGATCCAGCAGTCATCAAGAATAGATAGAGCAAACCGAGGACGAAACCATCTGGCGTTTGGCGGGAAAATAGCCAAATAGTTACCGGCATCATAATCGTTACCAGGTAAGAGATATAGATACGTAATGAGGTTGATAAATAGGCAATAGCACCGGTGCCCATACCCAACAAAATAGAGTGCAAAATAATTTGCACATTAGGCGTGACAAATGACATTAACGCAGCGGCACCACAACCCTGCATCAGTCCCGATGCAACCACACCGACATAGAATTTATTATGCCACTGCTGATAGGGGAAGAACTCCTTGTTCTTAAGGTTACCAAAGCTTCGCTGCAAGCGTAGTCTGGCAATTAAGATCGCACAAAGCAGAAGAAACCAGGCCAGGACCCAGTTTTCTCTACCCTGTATCGACAACTCGAAATAAGCCAGGATCGAGGCTACAGTAGAAATAAACAGGGTGATTAGCATTCCAACCGTCACCCGGCTATAAAGAAACTGTACCAGCTCCTGCTGTTGCAGGTGGTAGCTACTGACCTTTTGCAGACCGATATTTCTGTTAATCTTGGAATTCCTTTTATTCAGATGATATTGTGTCAATCAGTTAATAGTGGTAAATCTGTTTTATTCATATTTGCCACTATTGTAGCGGCAGTTTTCGTTTGTCGCCCTCTGAGAAATCACGGATAGATTATCCTCAGGTGCATTATATATTTGAATCAATAATTTAGCGGATGTTTTAGGCCCAATGAGTAACAATCAGGATTTTGTCCAATGGTTTAGAGGCGCTGCGCCCTATATTAAAGCGCATCGTAAAAAAACTTTTGTCATTCTTATTTCCGACGAGATTATCCAGTCGGACCGTCTCACCGGTCTGATTCACGATATTGCTCTGCTCAACCATCTTGGTAATAAACTGGTGATATTGCACGGCAGCAGAAACAATATCGACCGGCAGCTTGCCAAGCACCATATCACGTCAGAATTTAATCGCAATATTCGAATTAGTGATGCGCAATCGCTACCTTACATTATCCAGGCTATCAACGAGGTCAGATCTCATCTGGAATCACAGCTTTCGATGGGGCTGCCTAATACGCCAATGTCAGGATCCGAAATATCCCTGTTAAGCGGTAATTTTGTCACCGGAATGCCGCTGGGTGTCATAGATGGTATCGATATGCAGCATTCGGGCAAGGTCAGGGACATCAAGCATGAAACTATCAAGGAATTACTGGAGAAGAATCACGTCATTCTGCTGTCTAATATCGGTTACTCCAAAACCGGTGAGATTTTTAACTTGCCAGCCGAAGAATTGGCGACTGAGACAGCGAAGGCGCTGAATGCAGACAAGTTGATCTTCATTCAACTCAACCCTGGTAATAGCGAGTTGGCCGACACATTATCAACTTCTGAATGTGACGACCTGATTCGCAACACGCAGACACCCGATCACTTAAAAGGCCTGTTAAAACATGCGATTAGCGCAATTCAAAGCAGCGTTAAGCGGGTGCACATTATCGATCAACAGGTCGATGGTGGTTTACTGCTGGAGTTATTTACCCGTGACGGCTACGGTACAATGATTACCAACCTGTTTTACGAAGGCATCAGACCCACTAATATCGATGATATTGGCGGCATATTACGACTCATCGAGCCACTCGAATTGACTGGCGCCCTGGTAGAACGCTCGAGAGAACAGATCGAACTTGAAATCAGGCATTTCCACGTTATCGAAAAAGATGGCATGATCATAGCCTGCGTCGCCTGCATCGTCGAACCGGGCCAGGATATAGCCGAGGTTGCGTGCCTCGCAGTACATGCAAGTTATCAACGGTCTGGGCTGGGCAAACAACTGCTACAGGTATGTGAACAGCAGGCACTTAAGCAGAATATCCGCCAGTTATACATACTCACCACGCGCACTTCGCACTGGTTCATTGAGAACGGTTTTGTCGAAGCATCGGTTTCGTCTTTGCCCGAATCTAAACAGGCAGGCTATAACGACGATCGAAAATCAAAAATTATGTTGAAAAAGATCTAGTACCCCACTAATGGCCTACGATTTAAGCAACTATCTCGTCATCGGTGTTTCATCTAGAGCACTGTTCGATTTGAGTAAAGAAAATGACATCTATGAAAATGAAGGACTAGAGGCCTATTGCCGCTATCAACTAGACCATGAAAACGATGTCCTGAATCCGGGCACGGGATTCGCACTGATCAACTCGATGTTAGGTCTCAACCTGATTGACGCGGATATTCGACGAACCGAAGTGGTGATTATTTCGCGCAACTCGGCTGATACCAGTTTGCGAATTTCCAACTCCATCGACTACTACAATCTTGATATTACGCGTGCGGCATTTACCGGCGGAGAACCCGTGGCCAAGTATCTCAATGCGTTTGATGTCGATTTGTTTTTGTCTGCTACCGAAGAAGACGTTCAGGCAGCCGTCGAATCGAATGTCGCCTCGGGCCTGATTTACGACTGTTCATCGATAAATGCGCAGAGTCCTCTAGAACAAATCAGGATTGCATTTGACGGCGATGCGGTCTTGTTTTCGGAAGAATCAGAGAAAATTTATCAACAACAAGGCCTGGAAGCTTTCATCGAGCACGAAAGAGTCAATGCCGAAAAACCACTGCCAGAGGGCCCATTTGCAAAGCTGTTAAAAACCCTGTCCTACCTGCAATTCGAATTAAACAGCAAAAACCAACAAAGCGTACCGCCGATTCGGACTGCACTGGTGACCGCAAGAAATAGCCCGGCACATGAAAGAGTGATCAGAACTTTAAGAGCCTGGAATGTCCGCATCGACGAAACCTTTTTCCTTGGCGGTGTTTCCAAAGACCGGATTCTGGCGTCTTTTGCGCCGCATATATTTTTCGACGATCAACACCAGCATTGTAATGCTGCGGCGAAACTGGTACCTACCGCCAGGGTGCCCTATAAGAAACGGGATACTAAATCGGTGTGAATAACGCCAGCTAGTCGTCGCGGCGCTGTTTTTCGAGGCGTTCGTGCTTTTCCTGGGCTTCAATCGTTAAAGTTGCTATGGCTCTGGCTTCAAGACGGGATAATCCGATTTCTTCACCGGTTTCGTCACAGTAACCATAGCTACCATCGGCTATGCGTGAGAGCGCCGAGTCAATTTTATTCACCAGTTTGCGATAGCGGTCGCGGGTACGTAATTCTAGTGCGGCGTCTGTTTCCAGTGTCGCTCGATCGTTGATATCGGACTCTTGCCAGTTTTCTTCTTTTAAATGGGATATTGTGTTTTCGGATTCCTTTACCAACTCACCGCGCCAGGTCAACAGCTTCTGGCGAAAATATTCCAGCTGCATCGGCGCCATATATTCCTCTTTCGGGGAAGGTTTATAATCAATTGGTAACTCTACTGCTACTGTCATTGAACGGCTCTCCAGGAGTAAAGATCAATAATCGAAAACGCCGCGCAGTATAGGCAGGTTTTCGATGTTCAGCAAGCTACTTTCGAATAACCCCTCGATGAATTATCAAAGAACTATGAATTAATGCTTTGGCGACAATAGATCGGGTTGAATACTCATCTGCTACTGCAACGTCGATATCACCCCAGACCCTCCTTATAACCATTGCCCTGGTTACATCTCTTCTCCACGAATAGCGCCATCACGTATTCCTAAAAATGCAGGGGATGGAGTAAATAAATCGAATTTACGAGGAAAATTCACCGCTTTTGTACCACAATATGAATCGAAAGTTCTGTATTTAAGCAGTTCTGTGAGTTTGTTCTTTTGCACGATTAATCATAAACTAGCAATCATGGAATATAGAGACAATATTTTACTTTTTTTATGATAAGTCATCGCTCCCTATGATTATTCGATTGATTATACTGTTTATCATCGTCGCCATTTTGATGTGGCTGCTGAAACGCCTGTTTGGTGGAGCGTCTGATCCACAGGCCATCGAGCACAAGGACGATTCCAGCTCCGAGGACATGCGACAGTGTAAATTCTGTGGAATTCACGTACCGGAATCTTCGATTATATCGTGCAACGATAATCCGTATTGCTGCCAGGATCATGCAGATCGCGACCGACAATAATTTTACCGGCACGCCAGGCTACAAACTGCGCTCGACAAGCTGGACTTCGATTCGATTACTCACTGTCTATCGCCTGGGCTTATCTGCAATATTTTTTAGCCAGGGCTTTCTAACCCAGTCACCTTTATTGACAATAACCAATCAGGGACTCTACACCTGGGTAAGTACCGTTTTTTTGCTTTTATCACTGGTCTGGGTGCTCGCCGCATGGATTGAACGTCGCGGATTCCATCAGCAAATCTCTCTGCAGATTTACGGCGATACGATCATCATTATTCTGCTGATGCATGCTTGTGGTGGAATTTCCAGCGGGTTAGGTATGTTATTGATCATATCAATTGCAGTAACCGGACTGTTAGTAGAGCAGGCTCTGGCGCTTATTTTTGCTTCGATGGCTTCACTCGGCCTACTTGCCGAATTTATATATTCAAGCATTAATTTAACCGGCTACACCGGAAATTCGACGCAGGTAGGAATACTCGGTGCAACCCTGTTCGCCACCGCCATTGTCACCCACAAGCTAACCGAGCGTATACGTAGTAGTGAGCAACTGGTTCAACAAAAAGAACGTGATGTGGCATTATTGTCTGCCTTGAACCAGGAAATTATCGAGAATTTGCAGGCTGGGGTTATCGTATTAGCGCAAAACAACAAGACCCGGCATATCAATAATACCGCGTTGCAAATGCTTGGCATTGGCGCCGATAATACCTTTTCACTGAAAATGGATGCACCGAATATTCTGGCTGTGCTGAAGAGGTGGCGGCAATCGCCGCAAAGAGACGCTCCATACCTGCCTTCTGAAACAGGGCTTGATAATATTCAGATCAGTTTTAAACGCCTGTTAGGTCAGGGTCGAGAAAATATCTTAATATTTCTAAATGACGTATCGTCCATCAAGAACAGCATGCAACAGGCCAAATTGGCATCGCTAGGTCACCTCACTGCCAGCATTGCACACGAAATTCGCAATCCACTGGGAGCAATTTCCTATGCCGCCCAGTTGCTCTCAGAGAATAGTGAATTGGCAAAAACCGAACATCGTTTGACCGAGATAATTCATCAGCATTCTGACCGAATCAATCACATTATCGAGGACATTTTGGAAATTTCTCGCGGCTCCCCGGCGGCGATGGAAAAAATAGATATCCACGAATGGCTAACCAGGTTTATTGACAATTTTTGCCTCAGCAACCAGGCGATGCCAGATGACATCGATCTGCAATTAAGTCTGGGGAGTTCGATGGTGCTGTTCGATTCGGGTCACTTGACCCAGATTATAACCAATCTCTGTGTTAATGCCCGTACCCATGGCGATGCCAGTAAGCCGCTTCATATCAAGCTATACGCCGATCATAAACACCCGGTGAATATCGAGATTGCCGACGAAGGGCCAGGTATCGACCAGAAAACTCTGGACAAAATCTTTGAACCATTTTTTACTACCAGTCACCAGGGATCGGGTCTGGGCCTATACATTGTTGCTCAATTGTGCGAGCTTAACGACGCTACTATTAGTGCACGAAAAAATCACTACGATGGCTCCAGCTTTATTATCCATCCACGAATCACCTCCTTTCATCAAAACCAGCCCACATCGAGTATATGACCAAACAACGCGTACTTATTGTCGACGATGAGCCCGATATCAGGGAACTGCTCGAAATCACCCTGTTACGCATGGGTCTCGATACCAGCAGTGCCGAAGATTACAGTAGCGCAACCCGGTTGCTCAACAGTGAGTCCTTCGATCTGTGCCTCACTGATATGAAATTACCCGATGGGGATGGCATAGCATTGGTCGAACATATTCAGCAACAATATCCACATATCCCGGCTGCTGTGATTACCGCCCACGGTAGCATCGACCTGGCGATAAAGGCGATGAAGTCTGGCGCATTTGATTTTGTCTCAAAACCGGTGTCACTCGATACTCTACGCAAGTTGATCGAAAAAGCACTCACCTTGCCAAGTACAGCACAGCAGATTAGCAGTTCAACTGAATCGAAATATCAAATTATTGGCGAAACCGCTATCGTCGTTGAATTAAGACGTTCGATTGCAAAATTTGCCCGCAGCCAGGCACCGGTATTCATTCAGGGCCAGTCCGGCACCGGCAAGGAACTGGTAGCGCGGCAAATTCACCTACAGGGTTCGCGTAGAGAAGCGCCATTTATAGCGGTCAACTGTGGTGCAATTCCGTCGGAATTGATGGAAAGTGAGTTTTTCGGACACTTAAAAGGCAGTTTCACCGGTGCCACCAGCGACACCGATGGTCTTTTCAAGGCTGCCAATGGTGGCACCCTGTTTCTGGATGAAATAGCCGATCTACCCCTGGCGATGCAGGTCAAATTGTTACGCGTTATTCAGGAAAAATCGATCCGGCCGGTCGGGGCACAGCAGGAAGCACCTATAGACGTACGCATCATCAGTGCCTCGCACAGGGATCTAGATACCATGGTCAGGGATGGCATTTTTCGACAGGATTTGTATTACCGCATCAATGTCATCGGTGTTACCGCACCGCCCTTGACTGAGCGCACTGATGATATAGGCCTGCTGACCGATTATATTATC